>CAZQKI010000124.1:0-13192 GCA_964592855.1 uncultured Lentisphaerales bacterium | reverse complement strand
GGAAACAGGCTCCGTCCACGGCTCTTGATAAATTTCCGTCATTCTCCCACGCCCGCACCGTTCTGACCAGAAGAATTCCATAGCGGTTGTCGCCGCCGTCGCATCCGGTGCAAGTGGCTCACCCGGAGGGTTCGCCCCCCGCCTGTTTCAGCCCGCGCGCGATTTATCGGAAAGGTGGGGCGAGGCGTCTCCGCCGAGCCGCACTCGCAAGTCACATACACGACCTATATGTAGCTATTTGTCCTTGAACTGACGGACATTCTGAGCTTTCCACATCAAGAGAGGATGAGTCTTGATGCGCTTGATCATCGCGGCATCCGTAGTGAGCAGTTCAGGCTGAATCTCGCCGTGGTCAAGTATGCGATTCAGAAACTCGATCTCGTCGGCGGACATCGGCAGGACCGCGCCAAGCCGGTCGCGGCATTCCGCGATCATCTCCTCGGCCCAGTCGCCTGCCTTCCGTTCTGAGCGAACAACCGGGATCAACTCGTTCGCGAGTTCACTAGGGTCGTATCCTACATCATCAATCGCCACGGTCCGCCAGTCCTTGCGGTTCATCGCGCCGTAGAGCACGAAGCCCAGCCGCAGTTTCTTCTGATCGAGATCGCTTCGCGTCAGCAACTGATGGGCGTCGAAGAGGTCGCGGCTCGCCTTCCTGGCCAGCAACGCCGCGAGCTTACCGGCGGCGAGTTCGTGAAGATCAAGGACGGGGATCCGCATGGCCGAGTAGGAGCCGACGGCAGCGTCCCGTATCGTGACCGGCCAGAGCGGAACTCGGAACATGTAATTCAGGTCGACCTCAAGGTTGCCTCCCATGCCTGAGGCACTGTCGTAGCGCAGCCGCCACTTGCCCCCGGCATGGTCGGTCGGGACGCGGGTGATGTTCATCCCCTCGCGTGAACAAACGGCCTGCACGGCTTGCTCGATCTTGGGCCGCTCGGCCATCATCGCATCGCGGTCCACCGTCCCGATGTAGTTCAGATCGATATCCACGGACAGGCGCGGCACGTCGAAAAGAAAGAGATTGAGTGCGGTTCCGCCCTTGAGCGCCAACCGTCCCTTGAGGAACGGATGCCGGTTGAACCCTTCCAGCAGGTTAAGCAGGTGGATGACCTTTTCCAGCACCTCGGGACGGAAGCCCGTGGCCTCCGACTCGCCCATGAGTCTTTCGGGGGAAACCTTCATGCGATCTCCTCCCATGACCTCTTGGCCAGCGAGTCGGGAACGACGAGTCCCCATTCACGGACCAGTCTGCCGCTCTTACCGCGTTCGAGGTAGTGCGGCTGCTTGGGACGCAGTTGACGCAGCGGTTCGAGATGCCGGTCCTCGACCATGAGCGTCTCGGCATGCTGCTGGAGGTAGTAGCCGACCTTGGCCGCCGTTGTGCGGTTGTCCAAGAGCTTGACGTAATCGACCACCAAGTCCAAGTCGAAGTACTCGACGGATTCGAGCGACCGCCAGATTTCCTCCCAACCACCGCCAAGATCGGGTCGGTCGAGCAGGTCCACCAGCGTCCTCTCAAGACTGGCGACCCGGATATCAAGGCCGGTCCTTTCGACTGTTTGCGTGGCGAATCCTTGTTGATCTTTCTTTCGCAGCGCTTTTGGGAAGAGGATGCATTCGAATCTGAAGTTGCGGAACGTGTACTGCCGAAGCGGTGTGTTGCTCTGGAAAAAGACCCGCTCAAAGATCGAATGCGCCTTACCGTGGACCTCGAGCGCCGTGTGGTAGGCCAGCACGGTGTCCTCTGCCGACTTCGATGCGACCAGATAGGGATCGACCGGGCAACGATCCGGCGTGCTTCCAGCCGGGACGACTGCGAAGAGTCCGCGCCGAACCCTGACCAGATTCCCTTCGCGCAGATGGTAGGCTAGTAGCGCTTCGCGGGATCGCTTGTTTCGCGAGTGGGATTGGTCGAGTAAGGCATGCAGCTCACCGGTGGTGAGCACGGCCTTTCTCGATATTAGCGATTGCAGTCTCATGTCAAACCTTACTTGATCCAACGCGCCCTATCTCGAAACGGACGCCCATGTGATTGCATTCAGCGACAAGCCTATCCCGCAGCCAAATAATTGATCAATCTTGCCGTAACACGCGATTACATTACGTGTTCTGACGAATAATGTCAAGTTATTCGAGAAGAGGAACGGGCCGGCATCTGCTTCGATGGTACGCTGCAGGAATAGGATCGCCTCCCGGATGCCGTCCAGGGCCTGTTACCGCAGGTGCATGATCCAGGTTGAGCGTTGTAAGCGCTCCTGTCCGGTTCCATTCAGAACAGCGGACCCGCTCCATCGACGGCCACGCGCGTACGGACTTCGCCGATGCGGATCGGCAGCGCGAAGCGCACGGAGCCGGCTTCGTTCTTCTTGTCGAGAGCCAGCGCCCGGCGCATGACCTCGCGGTCCAGAGCGGATGGAATCTCCGTCGGTAACCCCAACCGCGCAAGAACCTTCGCCAACCGTCCGCTCAGCCCCGGTTCCGTGACGATCCCCATCCGCTCGGCCAGCCGCGCCTCGGCCACCATTCCAATCGCCACCGCCTCGCCGTGGCGAAGCGTGAAATCGGAGGCCATCTCGACGGCATGCCCCAGCGTATGACCCAGATTCAGCGAGGCCCGGACGCCGCGCTCGTAGGGGTCCTCCTGGATGACCGCGATCTTGATGGCCATCGCCCGCGCCACCCGTTCATCGGTCATATCGTCCGCGGTGCATTCCGCCAGCGCTTCGAACTGTTCAAAGAGTTCGGGATCGGCGATGATCCCGTGCTTGACCGCCTCGGCCAGGCCGCAGCGCAGTTCCTCCACGGGCAGCGTCCGCAACGCGAGGGTGTCGGCCAGCACCAGGGCCGGCGGATGGAAGGCGCCGACGAGGTTCTTCCCTTCGGGCAGATCAAAAGCCGTCTTGCCGCCCAGGCTAGAGTCGACCATCGCCAGCAGCGTGGTCGGCACGCCGACCCAGCGGACGCCGCGCATCCAGGTCGCGGCGGCAAAACCCGCCAGGTCGCCGACAACCCCGCCGCCAACCGCAACGACCGTACCGCCACGATCCACGCCGGCGGACAGGAGTCCCTGCCAGAGCGTGGCCACCGTCTCCAGCCGCTTGCACGACTCGCCGGCGGGAATCGTGATCAAGACCGGCGAATAGCCCGCCTCGCGAAGCGAATCCATCGCCGCTTCGCCGTACGGGCGCGCCGTGTTCGTGTCGGCGACGACAGCCACGGCGCCCTTCCATCCGGCAGCGCGGGCGCGGGCGCCGAGCGCGGCCAGGAGCCCCGCGCCGATGCGGACGGACGTCTCCTGCCGGCCCATGCCCGTGATGCGGAAGGCCCCCAGTTTGACTTGCGCCTGATGGATCTTGTCCGCCAACACGTCGCTGCTTCCGTCCAGCCGCAAGACAAAGGAGGCATAGTGGCCGGCGCGGCGCTCCAGCAGATCCACCAGCGGCGCGCGCGCGGCCCCGGCGGCGAGCAGCGGACGGACTCCGGGCTGCGCGCGGGTCCGGGACTCCAGAACCGCCAGGGGGGTGTCGAGAAAGAGGATTTTGCCGGACGCCTCCGCAAGGGCGCGGCATGCCGGATCCAGGAGGGCGCCGCCACCCAGCGCGATCACCGACTCCAGCGAGGCTTCGATCGCCAGCCGGAGCTGCCCGGCCTCACGGATGCGGAAGGCCGGCTCGCCCTCGGATGCGAAGATCTCGCGGACCGGGCGGGCGGCGGCCTGCTCGATGCGGGCATCGAGGTCGACAAAGGGAATGCCCAGCCGGTCGGCGAGGCCAGCGCCCAGCGTGCTTTTACCGCTTCCCGGAGGACCGTAGATGAAGAGATGATGAGGCATGGTTACGAAGTTCTAAAGGGCTGAAGTGCAGAAGTTACTAAGCGTCGCATTGTAGTCCTTACACAGAGCATCCGAAAAATCCCGCAAATCCTGCAATCCTGGCTAAAAACAATTTTGAGACTCTTAGTATGCTTGCGGGGTTTTCGGCGCGGCGTCTTCGGTGTCGTGGATGAGCTTGTATTCGATGGAGTCGACCAGGGCGATCCAGCTGGCCTCGATGATGTCGGTCGAGACGCCGACCGTCGACCAGACACGTTTGCCGTCGGTTGACTCGATCAACACGCGCACCTTGGCTGCGGCGGCGGCGTTGCCATCGAGCACGCGGACCTTGTAGTCCGTCAGATGCGCCTCCGCCAGCCGGGGATAGAACCGGTCCAGCGCCTTGCGCAGTCCGCGGTCGAGGGCGTTGACGGGGCCGTTGCCCTCCTCGGCCGTCACTTCCGCGGCCTCGCCGACGACGATCTTGACCATGGCGACCGAGCCCGCATCGGGCGCCATCGCGGGGCGCTCGCCCAGGATGCGGAAGCGTTCCAGGGTGAAAAAAGGCTTGTAGGTGCCCAGCGCCTTGCGGATCAGCAGTTCGAAGCTGCCATCGGCGCCCTCGAACTGATACCCCTCGTTTTCCAACTCCTTCAGCCGCTTGACCACCCGTTCCACGATGGGATCCTGCTTTTCAACTTCAGGGGCGAGTTCGCGGATGCGGTCGACCACCGCGCTCCGCCCCGCCACTTCGCTCATGAGAAAGCGGCGCTCGTTGCCCACCGAGTCGGGGGCGACATGCTCGAACGAGATCGAACACTTCTTCACCCCGTCCATGTGCATCCCCGCCTTGTGCGCAAAGGCCTTGCGTCCGACAAAGGGCATGTCGTCGGCCACGAGGATGTTGGCCACTTCGGCCACGCGGCGGACGGCCGAGGTCAGCGTGGGCATCTTCGCTTCGGGAATGCAGGCGTAGCCCAGCTTGAGCTGCAGGTTTGCGATCAGGGCGGCGAGATTGACATTGCCGCACCGCTCGCCGAACCCGGCCAGCGTCCCCTGGATGTGCGTGGCGCCGGCCTCAACCGCCGCCAGGGCATTGGCGATGCCGAGTCCGCCGTCGTTGTGCGTGTGGATGCCGACCGCCGCCCGTGTGCCGACGCGCGCCACAACCGCGGCCGTACCGCGGGCGACTTCCCCCGGGAAGCATCCCCCGTTGGTTTCGCAGAGACAGATGACGTCGGCGCCGGCCTCCGCCGCGACGGCCACCGCCTGCAGCGCGTAGTCGGGCGAAGCCTTCCAGCCGTCGAAAAAGTGCTCCGCGTCGAAAATGACCCGCTTGTGCTGCGCCACCAGCCACGACACGGTGTCGCGGATGATCCGCAGATTTTCATCCAGCGTGGTTCGCAGCACTTCGGTGACGTGCAGGTCCCAGGTCTTGCCGAAGATCACGACGACATCGGTATTGGCCTTCAGCAGACTCTGGATGTTCGGATCGTCGGCCGGCGCCAGCTTGGGTCGGCAGGTCGCGCCGAAGGCGGCGATCTTCGCCTGCTTCATGTACAGAGCGGACACCGACTCGAAGAAGGCCAGATCCTTGGGGTTCGAACCGGGGTTGCCCGCTTCGATCAGGGGAATGCCCAGCGCATCCAGCGTTGCGACAATCGCCAGCTTGTCCTGCACGGAAAAGGAGATGCCTTCGGCCTGCGCGCCATCGCGCAGCGTGGTGTCCAGTATTTCAAGGCGTTTCATGGGGTCGATTCCTCCCGTCAAACAAAAAACCCGCTCCAACCGTTTCGGGTTGCGCGGGTTTGTCTGACGATTCGTAACCTCGTGTTCGTGTCATTACGATTCAGCGCAAACTCCCCGGCAACCGGGGCGGATAATTCGCCCGGCCGACGTCAAGGAGCGGCCCGTGCCAAATGAGCAAACCGGAAGACGCCCCGCCCCCATTGGGCCGGCGCTCCGGGACCGATTCGCGTTTGGTTCAGAAAGAAGTCGCATGACGGCGGTATTATGGCATGGGACGGAACTGCGGTGCAAGATGAAATGCGGAAAGATGAAATGCGGAAAGATGAAACGACCATTCTGCGCTTGACCTCATGATCGGCAGATTCTATAACGTCCGGCAGTCCGACAGGAGTTGCATGCATCAAGAGAGCCCTGCACCCGACCGGGTGCCGAATGCGCAGAGCGGCTGGCTGTGGTGTTGCCGTCATGCGGTGCGGGTGCGCGCTCATGGGGTCTGTCCGGGGAATGCACGGGTGAAAGGGTGAGGCTGATGAAGATCAAGTTGCTGAGTAAATTTGCGGCGCTGGCTTTTGCCGCGGCGCTTTTCGGAGCGGCGGGATGCGAAGGCGGCGGCGACGATGGCGGTGCCGAAGCCACGGGGGATGGCGCGGCGCAGTTCGCGGGCAACTGGTCGGGGACCTACGGTGGCGAGGAGAACGGCACGTGGAGCTGTTCCGTCGACGCATCCGGTTCGCTTCGCGGGACAACGCGGGGCCCCGAAGGCAGCTTCACGCTTGTCGGTACCGTGAGCGGCGGTGGGGACTTTGCGGCGACGGCAGGCGATGTCACGACCGGCGCTTCGTTCTCCGGCCGCATGACGGCAGCCTCCGTCAGCGGAACGTGGCGCAATCCCTATTACGACCTGCAAGGGACGTTCGCCGGCAACAAGCGGTAAGCTTCCGCTTTCGGGCGCCCGGGTTCGCCGGACGCTTCCGAGCGTTTTAGACGTTTTTCCCGTATCTCGGTTTTTTTTCCGCTCTCCTGTTGACATCGTAAACCTAATTTGGTAATCTGATACCAATTTAAGCGAAGCCAGGATTTTTCATGAACGGACTTTTCGATATTTCAGAGGCGCTTTCGATCGCGCTGCACCTGTGCGTCAGGCTGGCCCAGCAGCCGGATCGCTTCTGCTCAACGCGCACGGTTGCGGAGGAGTTCGACTTCTCCAGCCACCATGTGGCCAAGGTCGTCCAGAAGCTGGTCCGGGGCGGGGTCGTTGAAACGGTCCGCGGCATCCAGGGCGGCGCACGCCTCAAGCGCAAGGCCGCCGAGATCACCTTGATGGATATCGCCGAAGCCATCGGCGAACCGCCCCCCGAGGGGTGCTTGCTGAGCAAGAAGGTTTGCTCGGGCAAGCGCTGTCTGCTGGGCCGTTTCATACACGAACAGAATCAGCGCATGTCTGGCATCCTGCGGGAAACCACGCTGCAAACCATCGCCGATTCACTGCAAGCGGAGGCTGGTGCCTCACGTGCAAGCCATTCAAAAAACCCAGGAGATCGTGATCATGAAGCGCAACATCGTCGAGATTGAAGAAGCCAAGTGCACCGGGTGCGGACTGTGCGTCTCCGCCTGCCACGAAGGCGCCCTGCAGTTGATCGATGGCAAGGCCAAGCTGGTGACCGACAGCTACTGCGATGGCTTGGGCGCCTGCCTTCCGGCCTGCCCGGCGGACGCCATACGGATCGTCGAGCGCGAGGCCGACGCCTTTGACGAAGCCGGGGTCGAGGCGGCCCGGCAGAAGGGCGCGCCTGCGGCAGCGCCGCTCCCCTCCCCCGCGCCGGCCAAGCTCGCCTGCGGCTGTCCGGGGAGCCTAGCGCGCAGCATTGCCCACCCTGCGGCAGCCGCCCAGCCGCCGGTTGCGTCCGGCGGCGCAGCGGCCGTCTCCAACATCACGAGCTGGCCGATTCAGATCAAGCTCGTCCCGGTCAACGCTCCCTACTTCCACAATGCCTCGCTGCTGATCGCCGCCGACTGCACGGCCTTTGCGAGCGCCGACTTCAACGCCCGCTTCATGAAGGGGCGCGTCACGCTGATCGGCTGCCCCAAGCTCGACGATGGCGACTACAGCGAAAAGCTGACCGCGATCCTGAAGGCAAACGACATCGCGAAGGTGACCGTGGTCCGGATGGAGGTCCCCTGTTGCGCCGGCATTGTCAATGCCGTGAAGCAGGCGCTCGTCAACAGCGGCAAGATGATTCCCTGGCAGGCCGTCACGATCGGCGTCGACGGCTCGATCATCGATGCATGAAACGCTCTCACGTGCGTCCCCGTTGGCCGCACACAACAAACAACACAACGAGGATAACAAGATGAATGACATGTTCTGTTTTCAATGCGAACAAACCGCCGGCGGCAAGGGCTGCACGCGCGTGGGCGTCTGCGGCAAGAAGCCCGACGTCTCCAATCTTCAGGACCAGATCACGGCCAGCCTGATCACGCTGGCGCGCGCCGTGGGCGGCAAGGGTCCCTGCGAAGCCTGTGAAACGGCCTTCATGGACGGCCTGTTCATGACGGTCACGAACGTCAACTTCGACCCGAAAGACTGCCAGGCGATGGTTGATCGCATCAACGGACTGGTCGCGAAGGCCGGCGGCGCCAAGCCCTACGACGCCGCTGCGCTCTTCACCGGCGACGAGAACATCGTTTCGCTCCGCTCGACGCTCCTCTTCGGTCTCCGCGGCATGGCGGCCTACGCCCACCACGCCCGGGTCCTCGGCAAGACCGACCCCGAGGTTTCGGGCTGGTTCGCCAAGGGGATGAAGGCGCTGGCCGAAGACCACTCCGTCGAGGAATGGCTGGGGCTGATCATGGAACTCGGCCAGATCAACCTGAAGTGCATGGGCCTGCTCGACGCCGCCAACACCGGCGCCTACGGCGACCCGGTCCCCACACCAGTCCCCACAACCCGCGTCAAGGGTCCCTTCATCGTCGTGACCGGCCATGACCTGCACGACCTGAAGATGCTGCTCGACCAGAGCGAAGGCCAGGGCGTGAACATCTACACGCACGGCGAAATGCTGCCCGCCTTCGGCTATCCCGGCCTGAACAAGTATCCGCACCTGAAGGGGAACTTCGGCACCGCGTGGCAGAATCAGCAGCAGGAGTTCGACAACCTTCCCGGCGTGATCCTCTACACGACGAACTGCATCATGCCGCCCAAGCCCTCCTATCTCGGCAACATCTACACGACGGCCGAGGTGGGCTGGCCCACGACCCGGCACATCGCCGCCGACGCCAGCGGACAGAAGGACTTCGGACCGCTGATCAGGCAGGCGCTCGCCCTGGGCGGCTTCAAGGAGGAGACTCCCGGCGAACCGCTGCTGACCGGCTTCGGCCATGCGGCCGTGCTGTCCGTCGCCGACAAGCTGATCGCCGCCGTGAAGAGCGGCGCCGTCAAGCACATCTACCTGGTCGGCGGCTGCGACGGCGCCAAGTCGGGACGCAACTTCTACACGAAGTTCGTCGAGGAATCGCCGAAGGACACGCTGATCCTGACACTGGCCTGCGGCAAGTTCCGCTTCAACCACCTGCAGGCCCAGCTCGGGGACATCGGCGGCATTCCGCGGCTGCTCGACATGGGGCAGTGCAACGACGCCTACTCGGCGATCCAGGTCGCGGTCACTCTGGCCAAGGTCTTCAACTGCGGCGTGAACGACCTGCCGCTGACGCTCATCCTCTCGTGGTATGAGCAGAAGGCGGTCTGCATTCTGCTGACCCTCCTCTCGCTGGGGATCAAGAACATCCAGATCGGGCCGACGCTGCCCGCGTTCCTGTCACCCGCCGTGCTGAACGTGCTGGTCGACAAGTTCGGCCTGACGCCGATCAAGGGATGAGGCGTGAAACGTGATGCGTGAAACGTGAAGACGTGAAACGTGAAGACGTGAAGACGTGAAGGCGTGAAACGTGATGCGTGACGGGGGCGGGGGCTTTCAGGGTCCTCGCCCTCGTTTTTTTTGTGGTTCCAACGTGTCGCACATCAGTGCCGCATTAGGAAGAGGTGGACCCGTCGGTCCTCCGCCGTAGTGAATGGGATTCCGGAACGACGGCTTTATTCGCTACCGCCGGGGACGGCGGGGTCCAGTTCTTCCCTTGTTGCAGAACGAATTGCTTTACCGCAGTAACTCTCATCTTGTGCACATAAACGCAATCGTGCACCCGACTCGCCTTCGATCCTCGCAAGTGATTGGAGTGTACGAGTAGGTGTACGAGTAAGTTGCGGTTGCGCGGCGAATAAACACTTTGTCGTAAACTTTGTCCTACACTTTGTCGACAAAGCTCAAGACAAAGCTCACGACAAAGCTTCATGGGGATAAACCTGGCGGCAGGGGCGCGGCTGCGCCGCAAGTCTCCTACTCGATCTAATGCGGGCTCCGCCCGCAACCCAATTGAACCGCAGATTGACGAATACTGAACCGCAGAATGTCGAAGTCAATCCCGTTCCTTCGCGGTTGTCTTCGTCTTTCCTTCATGATTCGGACCTCAATATTCGTCAATCTGCGGTTCGTACTGGTTCTGGTTCTTAAACAACTTGTTTTTTGTTGGTGTTGTTGGGCCGTAAGGCACTAACTGGCCCGGCGCAGCCGGGCCAGCGGCCTCACTGAACCCCGAACAAAGAACCCCGAACCAAGAACCAGAGCCCCGAACCCTGTTTCCTGAATCCCCGGTGCGCGTTCTTGCATCGCCGTGGCTTGGCGTTTACAATCGCACACGTGTCCACACCCGCACGCATACCCTCCGCTGAGCCCCCCCGCGGCTCCATCCGCACCCTTGCCTGGCGCGCCGGCGCCGTCGTGCTGACCGCGGGCGCCCTGCTTCTGGCCGGCCGGCAAATCCGCTCGCAGGGCGCGGCGCGCCCCGGGCTCACCCCGATTCAGGACTCGCCCGGAACGTCCGCCGCAGCGCCCCTCCCCGCAGGCGCGATCCTGCTGCGGGCGGACGATGCGTCCGGGATCGAGGCGCCCCTGCTGCGTCAGGCACGGACGACAGCCGACGGCTCGGGGAATCTCCTGTCGCTGCCCGAACAGGGGGGAGCCGACAACAACCGCGGGCACGCCGACTTTCCCATCGCGGTACAGCAGCCGGGACGCTACGCCGCCTGGGTCCGGGCACGCTGGGACAACGCCTGCGGCAACTCCGTGATGCTGAGCCTGGATGACGGCCCGAAACTGATGGTCGGCGGGGACGATGTCTTCGGCGTCTGGCACTGGGTCCGTGCAGGCTATCACCCGCTGGCATCCGGTGCCCGCACCCTGCGCCTTGCGGGGCGCGAAGACGGCGTGGCGGTGGACACCATCCTGCTCGTCATGGATGATGAGTATGTCCCCCCGGACCGCCTGTTGGAAGTGTCGGGAGCGGGCGCCTCCCGTCGCGTGGGCGACCGATTCGACCGCTCGCCGGGACACGGCCTGGCCCCATGGTCGGCAGTGACGGGCCGTTGGGACATCGCCTTCACGCTGGACCCCAACCGCATCCCGGACCAGTACGCGCTGACGGGTCGCCCCGCCCTGGACGGAACGGACGCGCTCGTCTTGCTGCAGGCCGACCCTTGGTCCGGCGTTCGCTTTTCATTCAGTTTCTCGCCTGCCGCAGCGGGCGAAGCCGGAGCGATCATCGCTTGCAGGCCCGATGGCGCGGACGGCATGAAGGTGTTGCTCGCCGTCTCCAGCAACGCCGCCTCGGTACGCATCGAAGGCACCGGCGATCCCGCAAGCGCCGACCTGGGCGACCGCGTCCGTCCGGGACAGTGGCATCGCGTGGCGATCGAGAGCTGGGCCTGGCTGGTGCGCATTGCGATTGACGGCGAGACCGTGCTGACGCACGCGCGGTCCGCCCCTGCCGAGGGACATTTGGGGTTCGTGGTCCGGTCCGGCAGCGCGGTCTTCGACGACGCCTTCGTCGAGGAACTGCGCTGGCAGGCCGAAGACGGCGCCGACGCGCGGCTGCCGTGGCGCGTGGACGCGACCTCGCGGTGGTGCCGCGTCGATGCGCAGCACGGCGGCGGGCTGGCGGGGCGCCGGGGCGCGCTGCGGGCCGAATCGGACGGGGGCACGCTTCACGCGGTGCTGCTCGACGCACCGGTTGGGGTGGCCTGCCTGGCCGACGGACGACCGCTGTCCGAGACCGGGCGCCACGGGGAGCTGCGGGTACTCGCCGTTCCCGCCGGCGACGTGCCGGTCACCGGTGCAGTCGCCTTTGTTGCGCTTGCCGATAGCGCGCAAATCCGCCGCGTGGCCCTGACGTATGGCCCACCCGAGCCGGAACGGTATGTCGAGGGCCCCTACCATTTCACCTCCGTCTTGATGGAAGATCCCGGCGATTATCTCGATTTCACCGAGGCGGAACAGCAGCAAACCACGACCCCCGGGCAGGCCGGCCTGCTGCGCCGCCAGATGAAGACCTTTCCGCTGGTCGGACGCCGTGCCGCGGGGAGTGCGTGGGCTTCCGAAACGCGGCGCTGGGCGGTTGACGACGGCGCGCTGACCGGTCTGGCGCCCGCCAGCGTCCAGCACTGGCGCGATTTGAACGTCGACCTGGAATGGAGCGGACGCATCCGACTGACCGGCGGTTCGGACGAGGCGGCCATCGCGCTGTACGCGGGCGACGCCGCGGTCCCGCCGGTGCGCGTGGTCCTTTCACCGGCGCCGCGGGCCGCTGCGCCCGACGCGGCGCTCGCCCTGCGGGTGCCGGCCGACGGCGCGTGGCACGGAGTGCGGCTGAGCGTGAAGGGCGGGCAGCTGAGCGGTGCGATCGACGACGAGGCGCCGGCCGCCGCAGCGATCCGGCGCGGCATCGGCGGTGCGATCCAGCTCGAGGCGGCGAGCGGCCGCGTGCAGTTCGACGACATCACCTTCACCGCCCCGCGCGAAGCGCCCGGCGCGTGGCTCTATGCCTTCGACCGGCGCGAGACGGACTGGTGGCGCGAAGGCGGCCCGTGGGTCGATCATGGCGGCATCTCCTGCGCGCTGGCTTCGCATTGGATCAGCCTGCTGGCGCCGGCCGGGAAGGGCGTGCTGTGGAACAAGCGTGCCTTCGGCCCGGATCTGCTGGTTTCCCTGACCGTCGAGGAGAACGGGGAGTGGTTCGGCTGGGACCAGAAGCCTTCCCACCTCCACCATGCCTACGACAACATCTGCCTGATCCTCGCCGAGGAACCAGCCTGGGACGCCGGCTACCGTCTTGAAGTCAACGCCCGCGACCGTACCGCCACGGTCCTGTACCGCAAGGGACAGCCCGTCGCCAGCGTGCCGCAGGACGCGGCCTTTCCCATCCGCTACGTCGGTGGCCACCAGCCCTACGCCCCGCGCCGCAGCCGCGTCGCCATCGCCCGCGCTGGCTCCCGCCTGCGCGTGCTCATCAACGGGGTCGAGGTGTTGGCGTACGACGATCCCGAGCCCCTGCCGGTCTCCCGGGTGGGGGTCGGCGGTTACGCGACACGCCTCAACTTCAGCCGCATCGAAATCCGCGAGCTGCCGGTACCGTGACCGTTGAGTGCGAACGTCGTCACGTTAGGAGACATCCATGAACGTAAAAATGACAAGCCTGTTTCTTATGGCGCTGCTGGCGCTGACGTCGACGGCCCAGGAGGAG
>CAZQKI010000123.1:0-13220 GCA_964592855.1 uncultured Lentisphaerales bacterium | reverse complement strand
CCCGTAGTGGCCATGCCGATCATGCTCCAGGCGCTGGAGGGGTTGGCCTTTGCGCATTCGAAGGGAGTTGTGCATCGCGACCTGAAGCCGTCGAATATCCTCCTGTCAGGGACACCGGCCCAGCCGGCGGCAAAGCTTGCCGACATGGGGCTTGCCAAGAACTTCGACAAGGCGGGGTTCAGCGGCATGACAGTCACCGGCGCGTTCGCTGGCACTCCGTTCTATATGCCGAAGGAGCAGTTGACCAATTTCAAGTACGTGAAGCCGGTCACGGACGTGTGGAGCGTTGGGGCGACGTTCTACAACATGCTTTCGGGCGAGACGCCCCGCGATTTCCCGCGTGGCTGCGACCCCATGGAAGTTATTCTCCGGGGCGAGATTGTGCCGATGTCAAGGAGGGGTCCTAGCATTCCCAGAGGTCTGGCCGCCATTCTGGACAAGGCGATTCTATCCAGCCCGAAAGAACGTTTCCAGGATGCGGCGGAAATGTTGGCGGCGATGAGAAAGGCGGCTGTCTGATGCGGGCCGACAGCGACACCGCGAAGCCTTTTGTCAACCGATTGCCAACCGATTGCCCCAGAGAAGTGTTTTCCATTTATTAAAAAGAAGGTATCATCGTGTCCACGTTGCCAGGCGGATCGGCAACCGGAGTACAGATGATGAATAAAAAAGTTAGCGGCAATCTTTTGGTCGCCCAGAGCGGCGGCCCCTCCATGGTCATCAACCAGAGCCTGATCGGCGTCGTGTCCGCCGCCTGGAGCCATCCGAAGGTCGGGTGCATCCTGGGCGCGCGCCATGGCATCGACGGCATCCTGAAGGAAGATCTGATCGACTTCCGCCGGGAGTCGCGCGCCCACCTGGAGGTCGTCGCCGGGACGCCATCCTCCGCCCTCGGCTCGGTGCGGCGCAAGCCGTCCGCCGAGGACTGCGCGGCCATCTTCGAGGTTCTCCGCCGGCGCGGCGTCCGGTGGTTCTTCTACATCGGCGGCAACGACTCGGCCGAAACGGTCCACATCATCAATGAGGCGGCGCGCCGGGCCGGGGACGAACTCGCCTGCTTTCACATTCCGAAGACGATCGACAACGATCTGTGCGAGAACGACCACACGCCCGGCTTCGGCAGCGCGGCGCGGTTCGTCGCCTGCGCGCTGATGGGGGACGATCTGGACAACCGCGCGCTGGGCGGCGTGAAAATCGACGTCATCATGGGCCGCCACGCGGGTTTCCTGACGGCGGCCGCGGCGCTGGCGCGTACCGCCCCGGACGATGGTCCGCATCTGATCTACCTGCCCGAACGTCCCTTTGATCCCAAGCGTTTTGTCGCCGACGTGAAAGGCGTCGTCAAGCGCCTCGGCCGCTGCGTCGTCGCGGTTTCGGAAGGGATTGCCGACGCCCGGGGCGTGCCCATCGCCGCCAAGTTCTCCAAAGAGAAGGATTCGCACGGCAACGTCCAGCTCAGCGGCACCGGCGCCCTGGGCGACCTGCTGGCGAAGATGATCCGCGCCAAAGGCGGCATCACGCGCGTGCGCGCCGACACCTTCGGCTATCTCCAGCGCTCGTTCCCCGGCATGGCCTCGGAGACGGATGCGCGCGAGGCCCGGGCGGTGGGCGTGGCGGCCGTGAAGGCCGCGCTGGGCGGCAGCGCTGCGAGCGGTTCGATCGCGATCCGCCGCAATCCGGGCAAGACCTACGGGGTGAGCTTCGTGGTCGTCCCCCTGCGCAAGGTCGCCAAGAACACGCGGCACGTTCCCGCGTCCTATATCAACCGTGCCGGCAACGACGTCACGAAGGCCTTTCTGGATTACGCCCGTCCGCTGATCGGCAAGCTGCCCGCCAAGGGGCTGTTGAAAGGTGAACGCGTCGACTAAGCGTCTCGAAATTGTCTTAGACAGGATTACATGATTTACAGGATTATTCAGAATTCCGTGCAAGGACTACAATGCGACGCTTAGTCAAGTCCGCCTGTCCCTCACCTGCCGCCATCGCACTCGAAAGCCCCGGCGCCATCGTGGCGATGGCGAGCGCCTACTATGCCTCGGCGACGCTGTTTGCGGCGCTGGACTGCGGCGTCTTCACGCAGCTTGCCCGGACTCCCGATGCGACCGTGCAGGCCCTTGCGGCGGCGCTGAAGGCCGATGTCCGCGGGCTGCGTCTGCTGCTGGATGGCTGCGCGGCGATCGGACTGCTGGTCAAGTCGGGCGAGGCATACCGCAATGCGCCGGCGGCCGCGCTGACCCTGGTCCCCGGCGCAGCCCACGATCTGACGCAGGCGATCCGCTACAACCAGGATGTCTATGGCGCCTGGGGCCGGCTGGCCACGCTGGTCCGGACCGGTAGGCCGGTCGAAGCGCCGGCCGTGCATCTGGGCGAGGATGCGGAACGCACGCGCCGCTTCGTCCTCTCCATGCATGGCCGCGCCCTGGGCATCGGCCGCGCCGTCATCCCCCTGCTGAATCTGGCCGGGGCGCGGCGCCTGCTGGATGTCGGCGGCGGTCCCGGCACCTATTCCGTGCTCATGGCGCAGTCGGCGCCCAATCTGCATTGCACCGTCATGGATCTCCCCGGCGTGACCGCCGTGGCGGACGAGTTGATTGTGGAAGCGGGCCTGGGCGGACGCGTGACGACCCTGGCCGGCGATTACCACACGGCGCCTTTTGCGGCGGACCTGGATGTCATCACCTTCTTCGGCGTCCTCCATCAGGAGTCCCCGTCCTCCATCCGCGATCTGATGAAGCGGGCCTTCGCGGCGCTGAAGCCCGGGGGTTGCATCCACGTGCTGGACATGATGACCGATGCCACCCACACGCAGCCCGCATTTTCCGCCCTTTTTGCATTGAACATGGCGTTGACCACCGAGAACGGCTGGGTCTTTTCGGACAGTGAAATGAGCGGGTGGCTGTCGGATGCCGGTTTCAGGGAGGTGCGGGTGCAGAGCGTGCCGCCACCGATGCCCCACCGGCTTGCAACCGCCTGCAAGCCGCTGTGACCGGGTGGAGGAAAGCCCCCGCGTTCAATCCCCCTTTGGTTAATCAGGAGTCTTATGTTTCGTGCTATGCAACGCCTCCGGTTCCGCATCCCGCGTTCCGCCGGGCTGGTCTTCAGCCCGGCGACCCGGATCATTGCCTGGATATGCGTGGCGGTTTTTCTGGTTCAAAGCGTTGCCGACCGGCTGGTCTTCCCCGAGGGCTATCGTCTCGGCCATTTGCTGAGTTTTGCCTTCGGCCTGCATTGGCCGCTCCTGGCCAAGGGCTGCTTCTGGCAGCCGATCACCTACAACTTCATGCACGGGTCGTGGCTGCATCTGGCGCTGAATCTGTTTTCGCTGCTGTTCTTCGGATCGGCAGTCGAGCAGCTGATCGGCACACGCCGTTTCTGGGTGCTCTTTCTCGTGAGCGGGATGGTGGGTGGACTGGGCTGGATGCTCTTCAACTGGCTGGAACCGACCCTCTGGCTGAGCATCCAGAACTTGCCCGGCGAACTCTGGCCGCGGCTGGCGCAACGCTGGGCGGAGCAGCAGCCGATCGGCGCCTTTGGCGTCTGCATCGGCGCTTCGGCGGCGGTCTTCGGGCTGATCGGCGCCTATGCCGCGCTCTGCCCGGAGCGGGAGCTGCTCCTGCTCCTCTTCTTTGTGATCCCCGTCCGCATGAAGGCGCGGACGCTGGCGATCCTGCTGATGATCTTCACCGTCGGCCAGTTGACGGTGGGGTGGGGCCAGATCGCCTACGCCGCCCATCTGGTCGGCGGAATCGCGGGCTATCTGCTGGCGCTGAAATGGCGGGGTCTGTTTGTCTTCCCGCACGCCAAGATGCCGGTCGGCTACTGAACCTCGATCGTGAAGCCCCGGCGCTTGCTGTCGCCATCCCGCAGATGCCAGACCATGTGGTAGCCGTGGAAGGGCGCATAGCCCGGGTAGTGGCGGAACTGCGAGTTGCGGGCATCCTTCTTGTCTTCGCCCTCGCTGGTGATGCTGACCCTGCGCTTGTCCCAGGGGCCGAAGATCTCCAGTTCGCGGGCGCTCAGCTGGCCGGCTTCCAGCCCGATGGAGCGGTGGTAGGGTACCTCGAGCCGTTCGCCGTCGCTGTGAATGATCTTCAGCAGCCAGCCCGGCATCAGCAGCGCCAGTTCCTCCAGCTTGAGCGTCGGGGACGGCACGCGTGAAGGATCGACCACTGCGACGATTGCGAACGAGGTGCGGTAGGCCTGCTTGGGGGGATCCTTGAACTTGCATTGCGCCGTGACCTTGTTGCCGGTGAAGGCGAGCTGATAATCGAAGCCCACGTCATCCTCGAGGGTCCCGGTGATGCGGATGGCGGAGGCCCGCAGGGTCGGTTTGGGCGGTATCGACAGCGAGACGACGCGGCGCGGAACGGTCTGGTGCCGCTTGTTCGCCAGCTTCGGGTCGGTATAGGAGGCGCCGAAGCGCACGGTGATCGCCGAGCCGGCGTTGGTGCCGTTCTGAATGGGCTGGATCTCGAGCAAAAGGTTGGTCCCGAGCGTGGCCACGAATTGCGGACACTGGTAGACGGCATTGACCCCTTTCCAGGCGCCGTCGGCAAATCCCGCCAGGCGGGGGCCATCGGCGGGGGTAATGGCCCCCGGATTGCCTGAAGCCGGCTGGGACGTTTGGGCGGAAACGCTGAAGGCACTGCAGAGAAACAGCAGCAGCAACAGGTTTGCGGAGGAGTGACGGTTCATGGCGGGGGTCCTTTCGGCTGGGTTGACAAGCGGGAGTTGGCGCAGCCGGAGCCGCGCCGAGGCCGGCATCAGGATGTCGGTGTTGACTGAATGGTGGCGGCGATCACATGTTCGGCGCCGGGCTCGAGCGTGATGGCATCGTCTTCGGCATTGACCGTCTCGATGCAGATGAAGCGCAGGTAGTCGTCGTCGTCCATGTCGGGGAGCCGCTTGGCCTTGTCGATCCAGGGATTCCAGACCACGGTGGTGTGGCTCCCCCGCTTGCCGACCACGATGCTGCGCCCCAGTTTCGGATCGACGAGCGTGCATTCGCCCGCGGTCTTCCGGTAGACGCGGTCCGTCTCGCTGCGGATGGTGATGGCCCCGTGCTGGCGATCATCCTTCGCCGCCGGCGAGACATCGTGATAGCCCACCGTCTCCAGCCCCAGGACGCGGATGTCCATGATCTGGTCGACGAGAAAGTAGGTGTGGAGCGCCTGGGTGAGGGTGATGGGAACGTCGCTTTTGTTGGTCGTGGTGAGTTCAAGCGTCAGGACGTCGCTCACCGTGACGGTCAGTTCCAGCCGGAAATGATGGGGCCACAGGGCCAGGGTCTCGGCGTCGTGCGTCAACTGGAGGCGGGCGCTGGTCTGGTGTGAGTCGTAGGCGGTTCCCTGCAGCTTCCACCGCCTGAGGCGGGCGAACCCGTGGCCGGGCAGCTTGCCGTCGGCGGGATGGGCGCCAAACCAGGGCCAGCAGATGGGGATGCCGCCGCGGATGGGTGTGCCGGGCTTGACGGTGTCAGCGGATTGGGCGAGCCAGAGCACGGGGCTTTGTCCGGCGGGCTGGTAGGACAGCACATGCGCGCCGTACAAGGCGATCTCGCAGGAGCCCCGATTCTCGGAAAGCTTCATGACGGGGTGCCCGGCGATGCCTTCGCGGAACGCGATTCTCCCGGGCGCGCCGTAATTCCGGTTCAAGACGGTGATGTCGTTGGTTGGCATCTGGGTTCCTCTCGCTTGGGGGTTGTCATTTCAGCAGTTCGCGAAGACGCGTCAAAGCCTCTTCGACGTTGCTGCGGCTGTTGAACGCGCTGATGCGGATGAATCCTTCGCCGCAGCGACCGAACCCGGCGCCCGGGGTGGTGACGACTTGCGCCTCCTTCAGCAGACGGTCGAAGAAATCCCACGAGTCGCTCCGGGTGCGGATCCAGATGTAGGGGCTGTTCTCGCCCCCGGTGATCTTGAAGCGCAGAGCCTTCATGGTCTTGCGGATGAGGCGCGCGTTCTCGAGATAGAAGTCGTTCAGGGCGCGGACCTGCGTCTGTCCCTCCGGCGAATAGACCGCCTCCGCCGCGCGCTGGACGGGGTAGGAGACGCCGTTGAACTTGGTGGTGTGGCGACGGTTCCACAGGGGATGGAGCGAACGGGCCTCGCCGGCCGCCGTGTAGGCCATGCAGCGCTTGGGGACCACGGTGAAGGCACAGCGCGTCCCCGTGAATCCCGCCGTCTTCGAAAAACTGCGGAATTCGATGGCCACATCCTGCGCCCCCTCGATTTCGTAAATGGAGTGGGGGATCTCCGGGTCGCGGATGAAGGCTTCATAGGCGGCGTCGAAGAGGATGAGCGCCTGGTTTTCGCGGGCGTACTTGACCCAGGCCGCCAGTTGTCCGCGCGTGGCGGTTGCGCCGGTGGGATTGTTCGGGTAGCACAGGTAGATCAGGTCCACGGGCTTCTTGGGCGGGTCCGGGACAAAGCCGTTCTTAAGCGTGCAGGGGAGGTAGACGAGTCCGCCGTAGCGCCCGTTGCGCGCCGTTCCGGTGCGGCCGGCCATGACATTGGTGTCGACGTAGACGGGATAGACGGGGTCGGGAATGGCGATCCTCAGCTTGCGGGCGAAAAGCTCCTGGATGTTGGCCGTGTCGCACTTGGCGCCGTCGCTGACGAAGATTTCATCCGGGGCGATTTCGGCGCCGCGGGATTGATAGTCGTTCCTGGCGATGGCCTCGCGCAGAAAATCGTAGCCCTGCTCGGGGCCGTAGCCGCGGAAGGTGCCGGCCACGGCCAGTTCATCGACAGCCTTGTGCAGGGCCGCTATGCAGGCGGGCGGGAGCGGCTCGGTCACGTCGCCGATGCCGAGGCGGATAATGCGGCGCGGCGGCTGCGTAGCCTGGTAGTCCCGCACGCGCTTGGCGATTTCGGAAAAGAGATACGAGGACTGCAGCTTGTCGAAGTTTTCGTTGATGTGAATCATGGCGTTTCCTGTCGGTTTCAATCACCGGGCGCGTCGAGTTGCAGGGATTCGGGTTCGTTTTCACTCGCCACGTCCGGCAGTGGTTCGAGCACCCAACGCTTGTTATACCAGAACCACTGACCCGGTGCGCTGCGAATCATCGCCTCAATCTGGGTCATTACGCAAGCCGTAATTCTCGTCATGTCGCTTTCAGCCGCGATGGCCTTGTCGGGAAAAAGCGGTTCGAGCAGATCGAAGTGGTGGCGGAACCAGCCCACGCGCCGCACGATCACCGGGAGCACCGGGACGCCGGCCACACGGGCGAACTGCGCCATGCCGCGTCCGAGATTGGCGGTCGCGCCCAGAAAGGGAATCGCCAGATCGGGCCGCCGGGTCCGGACGTCGGGCAGAATGGCGAAGACCTGTCCGGCCCGCAGCCGCTTGACGACCTGGCGCAGGGCGGACGATCCGCGGGGGAGGATGTCGAGGCCGACGCCCCGCTGGCGGTTGAGCCAGTCGTTGACCAGCGTGTTGTGCTGCACGCCGGCGACAGAGAAGATCTTGATTCCGGCCCGATGTACCGCGACCCCCGCCAGGTCCCAGTTGCCGATGTGCGGCAGGGCGATGACCACGCCGCCATGGTCGGCGACGAGCTGCTTCAGCCGCGCCATGCACGGTGCATAGTTGTCCACGTGGCGCTGCATCCACTCGGCCGTGTAGGCCTCGGCCCGGATCAGCTCGGTCGCGTTGAAGAAGATGTTGCGCAGCGAAAGCCAGGCGATGCGGCGCTGCTCGCGGGGCGTGCAGGCTGCGCCCAGGACGGAGGCGATGCGGCGCAGGGTCTCCTGGCGGCGGAAGCGGACGATGTGGAAGGCCAGCCGCGCCGCGATCCAGGCGGTGAAGATGGCGGCCGGGTGCGGCAGCAGACGCAGCACCCCCGCGACCAGCTTCAGCGCGGCGTACTCGATCCGATGTCTAAACGGGACGGCCATGCGGGGGAGCTTAGGGGAATCAGGTGGGAAAATCAATCCTCGCCTGCGCGCTAAACATTGAAGAGGAAATGGACGACGTCGCCGTCGCGCATGACGTATTCCTTGCCCTCGACGCGCAGGGTGCCCGTCGCGCGGCAGGCCTGCTCCGAGCCGTGCTTGATGTAGTCGTCATACCCGATGACTTCAGCGCGGATGAAGCCCCGTTCGAAGTCTCCATGGATGACGCCGGCGGCCTGCGGCGCGAAGGAGCCTGCGCGGACGGTCCAGGCGCGGACCTCCATCGGACCGGCCGTGAAGAAGCTGATCAACCCCAGCGTCCGGTACGCCAGGCGGATCGTCTGGTCGAGCCCGCTCTCGGTGAGCCCGTACGCGGCGAACATCTCCGCCCGCTCGGCCTCCTCCATGACGCACAGTTCCGACTCCAGCTGCGCCGCGATGGTGATGACTTCGGTCCCGTCGATCTGGGCGTGCGCCCGCAGCGCGGCGAGGTGCTTGCAGCTCTCGCGCTGGGCCAGCTCATCGTCGCTGAGATTGGCGCAGTAGATGACGGGCTTGTCGGTGAGCAGGTGCAGATCGGCCAGGACGGGGATGATGGCGTCGCCCTCCGGCCGCGGAAACTGCCGGGCGGGCTTCCCCGCGTCGAGGTGGACCTTCAGCTCCTCCATCGCGGTGACCTCGGCTCGCAAGGCTTTGTCGGCGCGCGCCTGACGCCCGATGCGATCCAGACGCTTCTCCAGGGTCTGCAGGTCGGCGAGCAGCAGTTCGGTCTCGATGATCTGGATGTCGCGGACGGGATCGACGCCGCCCTCCACATGGACCACGTCGTCATTTTCAAAGCAGCGGACGACATGGATGATCGCATTCACCTCGCGGATGCGGCCGAGGAACTGATTGCCGAGGCCGTCCCCCTTGCTTGCGCCGCGGACGAGCCCCGCAATGTCGACAAAGTCGACCGTCGCCGCGACAATCCGGCCGGGGTTCACCAGCTTCGCCAGCGGTGCCAGACGCGCATCCGGCACGGGCACCGTGGCCTGGTTGGGCTCGATCGTGCAAAAGGGATAATTCGCCGCGGCCGCCTGCTGCGTGCGGGTGAGCGCGTTGAAGAGCGTTGATTTGCCGACATTGGGGAGGCCGACGATTCCGACTGCTAGGGGCATGATGATTCCTATACGTGGGGTTTGCAACTGGAGGCCTGGCGATGCTTCATCTCCAGGTAGTGTTTGCGCCGGGGCTCCGGCAACCGTTCGATCGCGTAGCGCAGCATGGTACGCGGCATCGCGGCCGCATGCCGGTCGAGAAAGGACAGCAGGGCGGGCGGGTCGCGCTTACCCACCTCGCGGAGCATCCATCCGGTGGCCTTGTGCATCAGATCCTCGCGATCCTGCAGGAGCCGTTCCGCAAGCAGGAGCGTGGTTGCAGACGCGCCTGCGCGGATGAAGTGCAGCGTGGCGATCATCGCGATGCGCCGGTCCCAGAGGGCCGGGGATGCGGCCAGTTTGAAAAGCGGCTGCATGTCACGGTGCAGAAGATGGGCGCCCACGATGCCGGGAGCGGAGCAATCGACCAGATCCCAGTTGTTCACGCCTCCCCTGTTGCGCAAATAGAGGTTGTAGATGCCCGCTTGCCGCCGCACATCGGACGCCTGAAAATGCGCCTGCAAAATGAACAGGGCGGCCATGCGGACTTCGTGGATCGGATCGTGCATGAGCGTGACCGCTTCCGGTAGGGCCATGGCCGCCCCGTGCTGTTTGACGAGGGTCCGCAACACCGGGATGCGCACGCCGATGAACCGGTCGCCGGCCCCATACTCGCCCGGTGCGGTCTTGAAAAACCGCTGGAGCACGGCCGCATCGTCAGGCGCGCCGGCCGCCAGAATCCGCTCGCGAAATGTGGGAACCTTGGATCTCATGGGTTTGTCGGGATCATTTATACAGGGAATAGCCCCCGACCGCAATACCGGCTGTTCCTTTCGCCCTTGCACAGGACGCGGAAAAGGGCAATAATGCCAACCTAACGTCAGCAGAAGGGAATCATTCATGAAACGCATCTTCCTCTTTGTCGTCACCAACCTCGCGTTGATGGCGGTTCTTTCAACGGTCTGCTGGGTGCTGAAAGTCGACCAGGGCACGTTCGCCGGCCTGGTCGTCTTCGCCCTGATCTTCGGTATGGGCGGCGCCTTCATCTCGCTTCTCCTCTCCAAAAAGATCGCCAAATGGTCGACCCGCGCCAAGACCATCGACGGCACCGAAGGCGAAACCGAGTCCTGGCTGGTCCGAACCGTCGAGCAGCTCGCCCAGCAGGCGAACATCGGCATGCCCGAAGTGGCGGTCTACCCCGGCGATCCGAACGCCTTTGCGACGGGCGCCTTCAAGAACAAGGCGCTGGTGGCGGTATCCACGGGACTGCTGGGGAGCATGCAGCGTTCGGAGATCCGCGCCGTGCTGGGACATGAGATCGGGCACGTCGCCAACGGCGACATGGTGACCCTGACCCTCCTGCAGGGCGTTCTCAATGCGGCGGTGCTGCTGCTGGCGCGCGTCATCGGCGTCGCCGTGGACCGCGCCGTTTTCGGCACGCGCCGCGGGGTGGGCCTCGGCTACTATCTGACGCGGATGGCCCTGCAACTGGTGCTGGGCATCCTCGCCTCCATGGTGGTGATGGCCTATTCGCGGCGGCGCGAGTTCGCCGCCGACGCCAGCTCGGCCCGCTATCTGGGATCGCCCAGCGACATGATCGCCGCCCTGCAGCGGCTGGGAAGCATGGCCCCCGGCGCGCTCCCCGCCTCGATGAAGGCCTTCGGCATCAGCTCCAAGGCGGGGTGGTCGCACCTCTTCTCCTCCCATCCCCCGATGGAAGTCCGCATCGAACGCCTGCGCAATCTTCCGCCCGCCGCGTAATTTAACAACGCGCAACTTCTTGCCCGTTCCCCAGCCCGCTTAGGAAGCCTGCATGCCGATCAGTTGGAACGAAATCCGCCAGAACGCCATCCGGTTTTCCCGCGAGTGGGCCGGCGAGGGCCGCGAAGAGGCCGAGGCCAAATCCTTCTGGGACGATTTTTTCGGCGTTTTCGGCGTCCGCCGCCGCCTGCTGGCCACTTTCGAGGAGCCCGTACGCAAGATCAACGGACAGTACGGATACATCGACCTTTTCTGGCCCGGCACGATGCTGGCCGAGCACAAGAGCCGTGGCAAGTCCCTTGACAAGGCCGAATCCCAGGCCTTCAGCTACATCCGGGATCTGGCCCGCGAACACCGCCCCGACGATCTTCCCCGCTACGTCATCCTCTCCGATTTCGACCGCATCGCCCTCTACGACCTCGAACCGGAAGATCAACGCAACCTTCCACTCTTCGAGTCCCGCCATTACTACAAGACCGAATTTCTACTCAAGGATATCCACAAGCACCTCCACGATTTCGCCTTCATCGCCGGCTACCGCCAGCACCGCCTGCGCGAGGAAGACCCCATCAACATCAAGGCCGTCGAAATCCTCGGCGACCTTCACGACGCGCTCGCCGCCGGCGGCTACGCCGGGCACGACCTCGAACGCTTTCTCGTCCGCATCCTCTTCTGCCTCTTCGCGGACGACACCGGCCTGTTCGAGCCCGAGAGCTTCAAGCTCTACATCCAGAACCGCACGGCCCGCGACGGCTCCGACCTCGGTCTCCATCTGGCCCGCCTCTTCGAGGTGCTCGACACCCCGGCCGTGCGCCGCCAGACCAACCTCGAGGAGTTGCTCGCCGCCTTTCCCCATGTCAACGGCGAGCTGTTCAAGGAACGCCTCGCCTTCGCCGATCTTAACCGCGCCATGCGCGACGCGCTGGTTTCATGCACGCAATTCGACTGGTCGGCGATTTCCCCCGCCATCTTCGGCTCGCTCTTCCAGGGCATCATGGACCCCAAGGAGCGCCGCCAGACCGGCGGACACTACACCTCTGAGCGCGACATCCTCAAAGTCGTCAACGCCCTCTTCATGGACGCCCTCCGGGTGGAATTCCAGAGCGCCCGGCGCAGCAAGTCCATGCTCAGGCAGTTCCACCGCAAGCTCGGCAGCCTTCGCGTCTTCGATCCCGCCTGCGGCTGCGGCAACTTCCTCGTCATCACCTACCGCGAGCTGCGCCTGCTCGAAATCGAGGTGCTCAAGGAATTGTTCGGCAGGGAAGTTCAGCAGGAACTCGACGTTCAGTCGCTCTCCTGCATCGACGTGGACGCCTTCAACGGCATCGAGATTCAGGAATGGCCCGCCCGCATCGCCGAAGTCGCCATGTGGCTCATGGACCACCAGATGAACATCCGCCTCTCCGAGGCCTTCGGCCAGTATTTTGCCCGCCTCCCGCTCCGCAAGTCCGCCAACATCGTTCTCGGCAATGCCCTCCGGCTCGACTGGAAGGCGATCCTCCCGCCCGACCAGTGCTCCTACGTCCTGGGCAACCCGCCCTTCATCGGCAAGCAATTTCAGGGGGCTGCGCAAAAGTTGGATATGGAGTTGATCTGGGGTAAAGTAAAAGGGGCGGGTGTTCTCGATTATGTCACCTGTTGGTACGCAAAAGCGGCCGACTATATCCAAGGTACCGCCGTCAGTGTCGGTTTTGTGTCGACCAATTCCATTTCCCAGGGCGAGCAGGTCGGTGTGCTTTGGCATGCGCTTTTCCTGCGGAACGTCAAAATTCATTTTGCTTACAGGACCTTCGCGTGGGCAAGCGAAGCACGGGGCAAAGCCCATGTGCATGTGGTGATTATCGGGTTCGGCTGTTTCAACCCCCCGGAGAAACGCATTTACGAATGTGACGGTGGCAAGGTCACTTGTGAAGCGGTTGGAAATATCAGCCCCTATCTCATCGAGGGCAATGATGTCGTCATCGCGTCTCGCAGCACGCCGTTATGCCCGGTGCCGGAAATGATTTTTGGCAGCATGCCAAATGACGGCGGGAACCTGTTGTTGGATGATCGGGAAAAAGCAACCCTGGTGAATAGCGAACCGCAAGCAAACACATGGATTCGCCCGTTTCTCGGTTCGCAGGAGTTTATCAACCGTGAATCGCGTTGGTGCCTTTGGCTTGATGGGATACCCCCGCAGGAACTGCGGAATATGCCGGAGGTCCTAAAGCGCGTCGAGGCCGTACGTAGCGTGCGCTCCGAAAGCCGACGCGAAGCAACAAGAAGGCTGGCAGCCGTGCCGACCCTTTTCGGCGAGATACGGCAGCCAAAAACAGATTATCTGCTGATACCCGGCGTCTCATCGGAACGGCGCCCTTATATTCCCATCGGTTATCTGACATCCGATGTGATCGCGAGCAATCTCGTTCATGTCATTCCCGACGCC
>CAZQKI010000122.1:0-13257 GCA_964592855.1 uncultured Lentisphaerales bacterium | reverse complement strand
GCAGTCTCGGGTGAGGCGCTTGAGCATGCCGCGGATCAGCACCTGCCCCAGCACGTGCCGGGACGAATAGGTGCACATCGCCTGGACGCGCAGATCCGGCACCGCGTCGAGCCAGGCGTTCAGGTCGGGAAAAACCGGGTTCAGGACGCCTTTGAGGCGCTGCCCGAAGTCCGTCCCGTCCGGAGCCGGGCCCGCTTTGCGGCCCGGCGCACGGCGCCATGTCTTCGGATGATGGCCAGGTTTTGCGTGGTGACCTTCCGGATCAACCGCTTGAGTTTCCGATACGCCTGCGTCCATGCCTGCACCTCGGGAACCAGCTCCAGCGGCACATACACCGTGCGGGTCTTCCCCTGCTGCTTGAAGGTCAGCTGCCACGCCGGCGCCTTGCGGCCCGCGCGCTGCACGCGGCTCAGCGTGCCCTCCATGAACACCCCGATCCCGCCCAGGTCGCGGACATAGGCCTCCCGCAGCCGGTGGTGCCGGCTTTCAATAGCTGGTTCGTCTTTCATGGCCTAAGTATATCAACTTAGGCTAATAGGGCAGCAAAAAAAAAGCTTCCGAAGAAACTATTTTCACAGGCCGGCGTCCCCGAGCCCTCCTTTCCCCTGTTTTCGCGCGCCCTCTGCCACTCTCCACCTCGAAGAACGGGGTGATTTGGAACCGTTGGGAGTTCTTGGGTGTGTGAGCGGGGCTGCAACGGGGGTGGGAACGGGGGACGGAAGACTATGTCGGGCAAAAGGCGGGAGTCCTCGGCAAAGAGGCAGAAGACGATGCGGTCGAGGAAGTGGGCGACGGCAGCGGGGTCGAGGCCGCGTTCGCGCATCGCGGCGGCAATTTCGCCGATATGGGCGGCGACGCCCTGGGTGACGGCGGCGCTGGTGCGGCCGGGGCGAAGGGCTTCGGGGTTGTGAAAGACCGCCCGCATGATTTCGATGTTCCAATGGCATTGCCATCCCCCTTGTGACAGGGTACCCGCGCAGAAAAGCGCAACATTGGCATCTCCCCTTTGCGCCCAAGTCCAACGGGCCAGCTCACATCAGGGGGATGCGGCGGCGGCGGCCCATGATCGTAAAGCCGGCGAACATCGCGATCAGCATCGCGCAGGGGACGACGATCCAAAGCGCCCGATGTCCGAGGGTGAGCTGGTAGTAGAGCGTCGCCACGCTCCAGCCCAGCACCGTCAGGTAGGCCATCAGGACGATGCCGTAGCGGGTGCCGAGTTCCCGGAAGGCCGCCCCCATGGCCGCGAAGCAGGGGACGTAGAGCAGGATGAAGAGGAGGTAGGCGAAGGCCTGGTCCCGGCCTTGCGAGAACGCCCCGCGCATGTTCGCGAAGAGCGAGGCCTCGTCATCCAGATGCTTGTCGAAGGCGGAGGCATCGTCTGAAATCACCCGGAGGCCCAGCGGGTCGGTCAGCGAGTGGACGATTCCCGCCAGGCCTTTGGGCAGCGTCAGGAAGGCGTCCCTGATCCCCTGCCAGAAATCGAAGCCAGCCGCGGTGGCGGGCGCCGGATCGCGTCCGGCCTCCATCCGGCTGTTCTGGCCGTAGAGGCTGTTCATCGTGCCGATGACCGCCTCCTTGGCGAAGAGCCCGGTGAAGATGGCGACCGTCGCCGGCCAGTTGTCGGGCTCGACGCCCATCGGCTCGAAGACCGGCGTCATCGTCGTCCCCACCGAGGCGAGGAGTGAATTGCGGGTGTTCTCGTTGCCGAACGTCCCGTCCCGGCCGAGGGTGTTGAGCAGCCCCAGCAGCAGGACCATCGGCACGATCACCTTGCCGGCCCGGAAGATGAACATCTTGAGCCGCTCCCACACGTTGAGCAGAATGTATTTCATCCGCGGCGCGTGGTAGGGCGGGAGTTCCATGATGAAATGCGACGGCGCGCCCGTGAAGAGCGTGCGCTTCAGCAGGAGGCCCGTCAAGACGGCCAGGAGCATCCCGGCCAGGTAGATGCGGAAGACCAGGTGTCCCGGATTGTCGGCGAAAAACGCCGCGCCGAAGACGACGTAGACGGGCAGCTTGGCGCCGCACGACATGAAGGGCGTCATGAAGATCGTCAGAAACCGGTCGCGCCGGCTCTCCAGCGTCCGGGTGGCCAGGATGGCGGGGACGCTGCAGCCAAAGCCAACCAGCAGCGGCACGAAGGACTTGCCGGGCAGCCCCAGCCATCCCATGGCACGGTCCATCACGAAGGCGGCGCGCGCCATGTAGCCGGAGTCCTCGAGGATGGCGAGGCAGAGGAACATGAAGAAGATCGGCGGCAGGAAGGTCGCCATCGTCTGCAGTCCCGCGCCGAGTCCGTCCGCGACCAGGGCGACGGCGAAGGCGGGCGTGTGGATCTTTTCCAGGAGGACGCGCGGCGTTTCGACGAACAGCGTTCCGCCCAGCGTGTCGAAGAAGTCGATGAAGGCGCCGCCGACGATCTGCGTCATCCAGAAGACCGTGCCCATCATGGCCAGGAAGAAGGGAATCCCGAGCCAGCGGTTGAGAATCCAGCGATCGACGCTCTGCGAGGAATAGACGTGGGTTGCGCTCTTGCGGACAACGTCGGTGCAGAGCCCCTGGATCACCCCGTAGCGCGCGTTCGCCAGGGCCTCGTCGATGAATTCCCCCGAGGCCGCCTTGATCCGCCGCTCGGCTTCGGCCAGGTCGTCCGCCGGAACGATGTCCTTCATCAACGCCACCACGACGGGGTCGGCCTCGAGCAATTGGATGGCCAGCCAGCGGGTCGGAGCGCCGAGGCGCCGGGCGACCGGTTCGCACGGCGGCAAGACCCTGGCGATCTCCTGCTCGATGGCCTGCGGGTAGCCGATGGCCAGCGTCGGGACGCCGGGGTTGGCCAAGGTCTGCTGCAGTTTGCCGAGCAGGGCCTGGACGCCCGCTCGGCTGCGGATGTCGGCGGCGAAGACGGGAGATCCCAGATGCCGCTCCAGATGCCGCAGATCGATGGCGATCTGGCGGTCGGCCGCAATGTCCATCATCGTCAGGACATGCAGCATCGGGATCTTGAGTTCCGTCAGGAGGAGCGTCAGGTAGAGGTTGCGCTCCAGGTTCGATCCGTCGATCACGTTGACCAGGAGATCGGCCTCGCGGCTCAGCGCATACGTGACGGCGACGCGCTCATCCTCGCTCGAGGCCATCAGGGAATAGACGCCCGGCAGGTCGACGACCGTGAGCTGCGTGCCGTCGGGGAGGAGGCAGTAGCCCTCCTTGCGCTCGACGGTGACCCCCGGCCAGTTGCCGATGGCCTGCCGCGCACCCGTGAGCGCGTTGAACACGGTCGTCTTTCCGGAGTTTGGATTCCCGATCAGTGCAACCGTGAACGTCTTCTCCATGGCGATTTTCAGACGGCTTTGATTTGAACAACGGAGGCTTCGGATTTCCTGAGTGAAACATGGAAGCCGCGGACCTCCAGTTGAACGGGATCGCCCAGGGGTGCCCGGTTCACCAGGCGAATCGTCGTTCCCCGCGTCAGCCCCAGCGCCAGCAACTTCGAACGATAGGCGCGGTTCCCGTGGTCGTAACCCGTGATCTTGGCTGTCATTCCCGGCGTAAGATTACTGAGTGTCATAGCGCGCTCTCCTGCCGACCCTTTCCGCAGTTGGCATCAACAGAATATTAGACCGGACTAACATTGTCAATGGGGAAGTTGTCAATGGGGGGAAAGCGCGAAAAAAAAGTGAAAAAATGGACGCGAAACTGGAAACTCGAAACTGGTTGCTGCCCAGGTATTCGAAACGGTGAACGATAGCGGGCGACGATAGCGGTGGACGATGAAGACTCTCGACTCGTTATCCGCTCGCGTCGCCCGTTCTCGTGAACCGAATACCCATGGGGCGTTCGCCATATCCCTCGCAAAAAAGGACCCGTTCAGAACAGCGCGCCACAGGCATCTCCCCTTTGCACCTAAGTCCGACAGGCTGCTAGGGGTTGCTCTTCCGCATCCTGATGGTCGCCGCCGCCAGGCGCTTGAGCGTCTCGGCGCTGAGCACGTGCTCCATGGAGCAGGCGTCGGCTTCGGCGTTATCCTCCGAGACGCCGATCGTCACGAGGAATTCCTTGAGCATCGTGTGGCGCTTGTAGATGTCCACGGCCACGCGCTCCCCCTCCGGCGTCAGGTGGAGCTGCTGGTAGGGGGAATGCTCGAGCAGTCCGAGCGTCGAGAGTTCGCGGACCGCATTGTTGACCGAAGGCATTTTCACCCCCAGTGCATTGGCGATGTCGACCACGCGGGCGCCACCAGAGGCCTGAACCTGCCGATGGATGGCTTCCAGGTAATCTTCCAGGCTTTTGGTCATGGCCGCACGGCGCCTTTACTCGACGCCGATCCAGAGGACGAAGTGCTCGTTGCGGGTGTAGTCGTCGTCCGATTCGAGCGGTACCGCGTAGTCGATGCGGATGGGAAATCCGGGGAAGTCGAAGCGGATGCCGAAGCCGTAGCTGGAGGCGATTTTGTTGAAATCGGCGTCGAAGCTGTCGTTCCAGACGCCGCCGACGTCGTAGAAGGCCGCCAGGCGGAGGATTTTGAAGACGGGTATCGTATACTCGGCCGAAGCCATCGCCATCGTGAGGCCCCCGACGGGATGGTAGCGGCCCTCGGTCCCCTCCGCCGGGATCACCTTGGGGCCGACGTCGCGATAGCGGAAGCCGCGGACCGTGCGGCCGCCGCCGAGGAAGAGCCGGTCGCCGATCGGCACCGTCTCCTGGTCGCCGTAGGTGTCGACGCTTTCCGCCCGCGCCCGCAGGCTCAGCACATGCCCGACCCACAGGGGAAACCAGTGGCGGAAGTCGGTGCCGGCCTTGTAGAGCTCGTTGTCGCTGCCCGTCATCGATCCGGAAATCTCGGCGAAAATGTTGCCCCGGGTGCCACGGGTGGGAACGAAGGCGCGGTTGCGGGTGTCGTAGAGCCAGGTCAAGCGGAGCGGCGCATTCAAGTAATCGTCCTCCTCATCGGTGAACCGATAGGTGTGCGCGGGATCGTCGACATACACATAGTCGCCCTTCTGGAGATCGTCCAAGGTGACCTGTTCAAGCACGTAACGCAGGCTCGCGCGTCCGTATTTCAGCGGGACGGCCAAGCCCACGCCGCCGCCCATGCGGACCTGATCATATTCGTCGTAGCCGCTCTCGCGGTGGTAGGCATCGACCGTCAGGGAGAGGCGCCGGTCCAGGAACCACGGCTCCGTCCACGACAGCTCGACGTTCTTGCTTTCCGAACCCACCTCCAGGCTGGCGCGCAATTTCTGCCCGCCGCCGTGGAAGTAGGGCCAATTGAGAATGTCGAAATTGGACTGCGAGACTTCGGCGAAGCCGATGATGTTTTCGACGCTGGAGAATCCTGCGCCGATCATGAACTGCCCGGTGTTCTTCTCGGACACTTCATACACGACATCGCGCATCGCGGCATCGTTGCGGTCGGGCAGTTCATAAAAGCGGACACTTTCGAAATAGCCCAGGTTCTCGAGTCGCTGGCGGCTGCGGTCGGCCTGCACTTCATCCAGGATGGCGCCGGGCAGGAGGCCGATCTCGCGGCGGATGACCTTGTCCTTCGTCCGGGTGTTGCCGCGGATCGTGATGTTGCGGACACGGGCGAGGACGCCCTCCTGCACCTCGAAGCGGATGCGGGCCTTCGGCTTGGCGGCATCGCCGTCGGCCGTCGTGGTGGTCACGCGCACGACCGTGTCGACGTAGCCGCGCTGGCCGTAGTAGTCGCGCAGGTTCTTGGTGGCGCGCTGAATCGCGCTGCGGGCGGCGATGTCGCCGGGGCGCAGGGCGGCGGCGACGGCCTTGTCCAGTTCCCGCTGCGGGAAGAGCGTGACGCCCATGATCCGGATGTCGGCGACCGCGTAGATGGGGCCTTCGCTGATCGTCACGGCGATGACGGGGACTCCGCCGTCCTGCGCGGGAATCATCCGGGGGAGGTCGACGCGGATATCCAGGTGCCCGCGCTCCAGGTAGAGGCTGCGGACCCCGTCGCGGACGGCCTCGAGGTCGCTGGCGCGCGCGCGCCAGCTGCTGTAGAAGAAGAAGAAGGGGTTGAAGCGCGCCGGCTGTCCGAGTGCGTCGCGCAAGGTCTCCGAATCGATCGCCCGGTTGCCGGAGAAGGCAAAGCCGGCGACCTTCCGCCGCGCCCCCTCCCGGATCTGTACCGTGACCCTGGCGAAGCCATCGTCCAGCGGTTCCAGCGTGGCGGTCACCTGCGCATCGGGATAATAGCGGTCCCGGTACTTCGCCCGGACGAGGTCGCAGCGGGCGGCCAGGAAGGCTTCGTCGACAAAGTCGCCCGCGTTGAGGTTGAGCGCGTCGCGCACCTTCCGGAAGCTGAGCTTCTCGTTTCCGACCACCACGACCGGCGCCTGGAAGCGCAACCGGCGCCGCACCTCGTAGATCACGCGGACGCCGTCGGCGGCGGATTCCAGCAGGACGCGGACGTCGGCGAACAGGCCCGTATCCAGCAGGGCGCGCTGATCGCGCGCGAGATCAGCCTGCGAGACATAGCGCCCGACGTGCGCGGTCGTGTGCGTCAGGACATAGTCGTTGTCACTCGCCGGCACGGGGCCGGTGTGGCGGACCTGGATCTCGCGCACAATCTGCTTGTATTCCTCCTGGGCGGAGGCCCCCTGCACGGACAACAGGAGCAGCAGGCACACGAGGTGAAGCAGAACCTGCAAGGGCTTGGATTTGTTCATAATCAGGACTCCCGGCCTGCAGCATCCGAACCGTCTTCCGGGACGGCCATGTCGCCATCGCCGCCGGAGTCGTCGGCCCGGTCACTGAAGCGTGTGAATTTCTCGTCGAAGTTCAGGCGGACTTCGCCGGTGGGGCCGTTCCGGTGCTTGGCGACATCGACGATGGCCAGCTGGCGGTCCTCCGCATCCTTGTCCCCCGGATATTTGCAGGGCCGGCGCAGCAGCAGAACGACGTCGGCATCCTGTTCGATGGCGCCGGAGTCGCGGAGGTCGGAGAGGCGCGGCTTGCCGGTCTTGTCGCCCACGCGCTGGTCGGGGGCGCGGCTGAGCTGGCTGAGCACCAGCACCGGAACATTCAGCTCCTTGGCCATCGACTTGAGCTGCGAAGAGATTGCCGAGGTTTCCAGCTGACGCCCCTGCTTGGCGTATTCGCGGCAATTGAGCAGCTGGAGATAGTCGACCATGATCAGCCCGATGCCATGCTGCTTCTTCATGCGCCGCGCCCGCGCGCGCAATTCCATGACGTCGAGTCCGCCCGTGTCGTCGATGACCATCATGGCCTGGTTCAGCTCGTCGGCCGCCTTCATGAACTGCCGGTTGACGTGCTGCGAATTCACATAGCCGCTTTCCAGCTGGAAGCCCGCCACCCCGGCGCGGGCGCAGAGCATACGCATCGCCAGGGCCTCCTGCGACATTTCCAAGCTGAAGACGGCGACCGGGCACTTGCCGCCGTGCGCCTCCATGCCGCCTTTCAAGGGGCGCTTGTTCATGTCCTGCCCGAGGGCCAGGCATTCGCAGATGTTCATGGCCAGCGAGGTCTTGCCCATGGAGGGCCGGGCCGCCAGCACGAGCATCTCGCCGTTGCGCAGCCCCCGCAGCATGTGATCCAGATTGAGAAAGCCTGAAGCGACACCGCTGACGCCGCCCCCCATGATGCGCTCGATGCGGGCGAAGGTGGCCTTGATCGCCTGGACCCAGGACTGGCCGCTGCTCTTCTGATGCTCCGTGATGTCGAGAAAGCGCTGTTCCGAAGCGCTGAGGATCTGATCGGCGCTCTGGCCCTCCTCGTAGCAGTCCTGTTCGGCCTTGCGGGCGCAGGCGATGGTGCGGCGGAGCAGATGCTTCTGGCGGACGATGTCGATGTAGTATTCGGCATGCGCCGCCGTCGGCGTCGAATCGACAAGCTTCTCCAGAAACTCCGCGCCGCCGATCTCCGCCAGACGGTCGATGGCGCGTAGCTGCTGAAGCGTCGTCAGCATGTCGATCGGCGCGTTCGCGATCGACATGGACTTGAAGACGCCAAAGACGACCCGGTGGGCGTAGAGATGAAAGGCGTCCTCGTCCAGTCCGGCTTCGACGCAAAGGTCCATCACCCGGCCGGCATCCAGCAGAACGGACCCGAGAACACCACGCTCCGCCTCCGCACTATGGGGGGGCACGCGGAGCGGGGCCGCAACCGATGCCGTCTCTCGCGGCATAGGCGCCTACTCCTCGACGACCCAGACTTTGAGCGTCAGCGAGACATCGGCGTGCAACTTCACGGGAACATCGAATTGACCGACCTGGTGCAGGGGCTGTGCGAGCTCGATCTGGGAACGATCAAGTTCAACCCCCTGAGCCAGCAGGGCGGCCAGGATGTCGGCGACCGTGACCGAGCCGTAGAGCTTCTGCCCGTCGATCGTCTTGGCGCGAATCGTTGCCGAAAGCCCCTTGATCTTCGCGGCTTTGGCACGCGCTTCGGCCAGCTGGAGGCGGGCCAGTTCTTCACGTTCCTTGCGCAGCTTCTCAAGGCGGCGAAGCGTCCCGGCCGTCACGGGGCCTGCGATGCCCCGGGGCAGCAGGAAATTGCGCGCATAGCCATTGGCGACCTTGACGGTTGCGCCGGCGACGCCCAGACTGGGGACGTCAGAGAGGAGTAGTACTTCGAGAGACATGATGCTTTTTCCTTCCCGCGGGATTACGCGAGCAATCCCATATTACGCGCACGCGTCACGCCCAGGCGGATCTGACGCTGCTGGTGAGCCGTGACCCCCGTCAACCGCGCCGGCATGATCTTGCCGAACTCGGTCACGAAGCGACGCAGGAACTCGACATCGTCGATGTCCACCACGTCGATCGGTTCCAGAAAGCGCGAGCGCTTCTTCACATTCAGATTGTCCGTCTTTTTTTTGCGATCCGTCCGATTACCTTTGTCACCCATTCGCATGGTCTTGTCTCCTTGTCACCGGGCGCCTCGGCACGACACGCCGATTCCCGCCCGAACTCATCAATTAAAAGGGCAGATCTTCTTCATCTCTGCTCTCACGATCACCTTCCGGCTGCACGACACCCGCCTCGGCCGATGTCGCCGCACCCTCCGTCGCCTTGGCAGGCGGCGCAGGCACAGGGCCGTCTTCGGCGCCTTCGTGCCGCTTCTGTCCGGAGCCCGCCAGGAACTGGACGCGGTCGGCGCGCACGCTCAGCCGGTTGCGCGTCTCCCCCTGCGGGTTCTTCCATTCGTCATAAACCAGACGCCCTTCGACCAGGACGGGGCTGCCCTTCGCCAGATACTGGTTGCAGGTTTCGGCCTGCCGGTCCCAGACGGCGACATCGACATAGCACACGACCTCTTTGGTCTGTCCGTCCTGACGACCGCGGAACGTCTCGCTGACAGCCAGTCGGAAATTGGTCACGGCCGTTCCGGATGGCGCATGGCGCAACTCCGGGGCGCGCGTGAGATTTCCAACGAGAATGACGCGATTGTAACTGGCCATGGCCGCCGACTTTCCTTGCCCGCCTACCGGTCGTCCGCCAGATCGGATGAATCGGCCAACGCCGCCGCACCCGCTTCGGCCATGGCCGCCGCATTGGCTTCGGCCTTCGCCTTGCGCTTCGCGGTCTGCTCGATGACCAGCTGTTCCCGCCGTTCATCAACGGCCAGAATCTGCACCTGGAAGACTTCCTCCAGGATCGCATAGCGCGCACGCAGGGCCGTGATCTTATCCGGGGCAATCTCGAAGCGGATGCGGATGTACACGCCACTGTCGCGCTTCCTCATGGGGCGCGCGAAATTCCGCTTGCCCAGCGTCTCGGAACCGATCAGATGGCCGCCCAGACGGGTGATTTCGCCACCCACCTTCTCGACCAGCTTGTCCAGCGCCTCGTCTTTGGGCGAGTTTACAAAGATATACAGAGCGTCATACTTCTTCATCATGGGTACTACCCCGTTCATTTGTCCCGGTTGGGTCCGCGCCCGTCGCGTCCCATCCGTTAAATCGGTTCATGGCGTCGGTCACGCCCTGTGCCACCAGGCACAAGACGGCATCGGCTGCAACTTCCAAAGTCCGCCTCACCGCGGCTTCGTGCACCGGATCAAGACGACTGAGCACGTAGCCCGTCAGTCCCTCTCCCGCGGCGCCGCGGCCTATGCCCACGCGCACCCGCGCGAAGGCCTCTGTCCCGCAGGCTTCGATCACGGATCGCAATCCGCGATGTCCCCCCGCTCCGCCTTCCCGCCGGACGCGCAGGCGTCCCGCCGGCAGGTCGGCGTCATCCGAGACGACCACCAGATCCGCTGGCGCCACATCATAGTAGCGCAGCAGCGCTCCGATCGACTCGCCGCTCAAATTCATGAAGGTCTGCGGCTTCACCAGAAGCAAGTCCGCCCCTCCCCTCTTGATCCGCGCCAGGCAGGCGTTGAAACGCGCCTGCTCGCGCCATGCACCATCGAGCCTGGCCGCCAGCAGATCGAGGACCTCGAACCCGGCGTTATGCGGCGTGCGCACATACGCCGATCCGGGATTGCCCAGACCTGCCACAACCTTCAAGCCCATGCCTCAACCATCGCCCTAGGCCTTCTTCGCCGGCGCGGCACCCTTCGCCGGCGCAGCACCCTTCGCCGGCGCGGCACCCTTCGCCGCATCGGCGCCCGCGGCCGAAGCGGCCGCCGGCTTGCCATCCGCGGATACGGCGCCATCCGCCGCAACCGCCGCGGCGCCAACCGCCACTTCCTCGGCCGCCACGACTTCTTCGGCGGCCGGCGCAATAACCGCCGCAACCGCGACGTCGCCGCGCGTGATCACCGTGTAACGGTCGCCCAGCGTGAGATCCGCCACCGTCAGCGAGCTGCCCAGCTTCATGGCGGAGACGTCCACCGAGAAGCTTTCCACGAAATCGGCCGGCAGACATTCGATGACGACATCATGCGACATCTGCGTCATCACGCCGCCTTCGGTACGGACACCCTCGGCCTCGCCGACGAGCTTGATGGTCACCGACACGCGCATCTTCTTGGTCATGTCGACTTCGCCGAAGTCGACATGGATCGGATTGCCGGTGATGACATCCCGCTGGATCTCGCGGAGCAGCGCGTTGACCGGCCGTCCTTCGACATCCAGCAGCACGAGGACCTGCTCGCTCGACTGCCCGCGCGTGACCATCATAAAATCGTGTGCGTCGATCTGCAAGGTCTCCGTGCTTCTCGACAACAGGGTGAGCGCAGCCGGAATACGACCTGTGCGGCGGACGCGGCGCGCCTCGCCGGAACCCTTCGCGTTGCGCGTGGTCGCCTGGATCTTGATTTCATTCGCCATGACTACTACCTCGAATCTAACGATTCCTAATCCTACCGTGATTACAGATGAAACAACGAACTGACGGACTGGTCATTGTGGATGCGCAGAACCGCTTCGCCCAAAAGATCGCCAACGGAAAGCACGGTGACGGGCAGATCCCCGGTGTTGCGGATCGGCACGGTGTCCGTGACCACCAGCTCCTCCACGGGCGAATTGCGCAAGCGCACCGCCCCCTGCTCCGTGATCGTCGCGTGCGTGACCGCCGCCCGCACGCTCCTGGCGCCGTGCTCGACCAGGAGCTTCGCCGCCGCGCACAAGGTGCCGCAGGTCGTCGCCATGTCATCCACCATGATGACATCCTTGCCCTTCACTTCGCCAACCACGCTGAAGGCCTCGACATCGAGCCCCGTCCGCTGCTTGGCCACGATCGCAATCCCCGTGCCCAGCATTTTCGAATAGGCATAGGCGGCCTTCACGCCGCCCGCGTCCGGCGATACGACGACCGGATCGGGCAGGTTCAATTCGCGCAGATACTTGGAAATCGCCGGCGAGGCGTACAGGTGATCCACCGGAATGTCGAAAAACCCCTGAATCTGCTGCGCATGCAGGTCAACCGTCAAAATGCGGTTGGCCCCCGCCGCCACCAGCAGATTCGCGACGAGCTTCGCCGTGATCGGCACCCGTGGCTGATCCTTGCGATCCTGCCGCGCGTACCCGTAATAAGGCAGGACGGCCGTGATGCGCTTCGCCGACGCACGGCGCATCGCATCGATCATGATCAGCAGCTCCATCAGCATCTCGTTGGGCTGCATGCAGATCGACTGGACAATGAAGACGTCGCAGCCCCGGATGTTGTCGCGGATCTTGACGAAGGTTTCGCCATCTGGAAAACGATTGATATCGACCGCACCAAGCTCAATGCCGACATACGCGGCAATGCGCTCGGCCAACGGCCGATTTGACGTTCCAGAAAAAATCTTCATCTTCTCGACACCTTCATTCGGTGCATGCATGCCAAAGCCAATTCCCAATCCCAACCACCTAGCCGAGATGGTTGCCCGACATGGATTCGAACCATGACTCAGGGCTCCAAAAACCCATGTGCTGCCATTACACCATCGGGCAAAGTCCAGGTTACCCGACTCCAATAGTCGCCAGGCAAATCCCGTCGGATGCGCTCCCCATGCTCAACATCCTTCACCAGTGCAAACACCGTCGAACCGCTGCCGGACATCAAGACGCCAACTGCACCAGAAGCGTGCAACTGCCGCGCCAGCCGTCCGACCGCAGGGTACTTCGGAAACACACTGGCTTCCAGCCCGTTGAACAAGCCCGTAGCGGCAGATTCCATGTCGCCTCTACGGAGCGAGGAATGTGTAATCGTATAGGAATTCCGCCCCGAGGTCAACACTCCAGAGCAGGAACGGAAAATCTCGCCCGTCGAAATCGCAATTCCGGGGTTCACCAGAAGCACGGTAAAACCCGGAACCGGACCGGCGATGCCATCCATCGCCGAGACCACACGCTCCCCGCGCCCCTCCATGCAAACCGCACCGCCATGGACCAGCGCCGGCACATCGCTTCCCAGCTCCCCCCCGAATTCCATCAGCCTTTCCCGCGGCCAGTCCAGCTTCCAGAGCCGATTGAGCCCCACCAGCGTGGCGGCGGCATCGGAACTCCCTCCGCCAAGCCCCCCCCCGATCGGGATCCGCTTGACGATGCGGATGGCCAGCGGCTGCACGATCCCCGTCTGCCGGCGCACCAGCTCCACGGCACGCGTTACCAGATTATTGGAAACAGGACCGATTGCCCCCAGCTCGACTCCGTCCGACTCCACGTCAAGCGTGTCGCGATCCGCCTCGCGGATCTCAATGCGGTCCGCCAGCGCCACCGGCACAAGGATGCTGCGGATGTCGTGATAGCCGTCCGGCCGACGTCCGAGAACCTCGAGAACGAGGTTGATCTTGGCCGACGCATCGATCCAGCACGCCTGGTATTCTTTTGACATGGGCCAA
>CAZQKI010000121.1:8682-13493 GCA_964592855.1 uncultured Lentisphaerales bacterium | reverse complement strand
TTGCCGGAGTCCCGCCTTCAGGCGGAAGCCTGTCAGGGGCTTCAGCCCCGGTTTCGGGGCTAATTACGCCGTTAGTTTTCGGCATCCATGCAGACCCACTCGTACGTCTCCTCGTACACCCGACAAAGCTCAAGACAAAGATATGGAATCGGTTCACGAGAACGGGCGACGAGAGCGGAACACGAGTCAAGAGTCTCCATCGTCCACCGCTATCGTCGCCCGCTATCGTCCTCGCCCTCGATGCGAAATTTCGAGAACGAGGACGAGGACGATGCGGCAAGTCTCCTACTCGATCCAACTGCCCCGGCGCAGCCGGGGCAGAGGCCTCACTGAACCCTGAACCCTGTCTCCTGAACCCTCGGTGCGCGGCAACGAAGTTGCCGCGCACCCCCGCTCAGAAGTGCTTGTTGTTCAGGTGGAGCCGCCGGTAGGCGGCGGGGCTGATGCCGTAGGTCTTCCGGAACAGCGAGTAGAAGCGGCTCAGACTCTGGAAATTGAGTTCATCGGCGATGGCGACGATCTCGTCGTGCGTGTCGGCCAGCATCGACGCCGCGTGGTTGATCCGCAGCTCGTTGATGTAATCCGTGGGGGTTTTGCGCAGATGCTTCCGGAACACCTTGCAGAGATGCCCCGGCGTCCGGCCGGCCAGTTTCTGCATGCGGGGGATGCCGCCCAGAAAATTCTCCCGTTTCCGCATCGCCGCGCAAAGCGTTTCGAGCCAGGAGGGAACCTGGGATTCCATCAGGAGGTTGGCATCGTCGACAAAGAACTTCGCGTAGAGATCCCCGAGGAGAATCTTGATCTTGATGCGTCGGGTCTGCGCCGTGTTGGCCGGCGTGTTGAGTTTCAGCAGCCGTTCGTAGAGGGCCATCGCGTGCGCGGGATCCAGCTTGAAGCACGCCGGCAGCACGGATGCCGTCATCCGATGGAGGAACCCGTCGTCGCCCAGGTAGATGCTCAGTGCCAGCGAGAGTTCCAGGTCGAAGTCCAGCATCACCACTTCGACTTGCTCGAATTCAGGATCGGGGGCGTAGCCGTGGATGTCGTCGGGGCGGAGAAAACAGACGTCGCCGGCGGTCAGATGCTGGCGTTCGCCATTGACACAGTGCGTCATGCCGCCGTTGTTGACGAGGAGGACTTCCAGAAAATCGTGCGAATGCAGCATCGTGCCCGACACCGGAATCTGGTCGAAATAGATGTCGTTGGCCGTTTGGATGCACTGAAACTTCGAGGAACTGGTCCACGTGATGTTATGACACGTGATGCGCGATTTGCTGACCGGCTCGAGCCAGTTTTCGCTGCTTTGCTTGTTTTTGCTCATGACAAATGCCAAAAAGCCGTCAAAACACCGGCCTGACTGCCTGTTTGAAATGATAATATAGAGCAATAAAATACCATTGTCTAGGAAGAATGCCGCGCCAAAAGATGATAAAATCGGACGCAGTTTCGCATGGGCTATCGACTCCGTGCGTTACGCGAGCGGTGGCTTTGTTCAATAGTCGCCACTGCGGGAATGTTCAGGCAGGCGTTGCTGGCATGTAACGCTTGCAGTAGTCGTAACCAACCATGACCAGTTGAAGGAGCAGGAAAAATGACAGACTTCGGAGCATTGAAGACGGCCGTGATCAAGGGCAAGCGCGATGAGGTTGTGACGATTGTCAAGGCCGCCATTGCGGACAAGACGGACGTCAACTTGATTCTCGACCAGGGGATGATCCCCGCCATGCGGGACATCGGCGACAAATTTTCACGCAACGAGGCTTATGTTCCCGAACTCCTGATTGCCGCGCGCGCCATGCAGTCGGGTCTGGCCCTGCTCGAGCCGTTGATCACGGCGAGCGGTCGCAAGTCCAAGGGCAAGGTGGCCATCGGCACCGTCAAGGGCGATCTTCACGACATCGGCAAGAACCTGGTCGCGATCATGGTCAAGGGCGCGGGATACGATGTCGTCGATCTCGGCGTCAACTGCGACATCGCCAAGTTCGAAGAGGGCGTGGCGCAGGGCGCGACCATCATCGCCTGCAGCTCGCTGCTCACCACGACCATGACCTACATGAAAGACGTCGTCCACCATTTCAAGGGGAAGAACGTCAAGGTCATCATCGGCGGCGCACCGATCACGCAGACCTATTGCGACGAGATCGGGGCCCAAGGCTACAGCGAAGACGCTAACGGCGCCGTCGGCTTGGTCGACAAACTGCTGGCGTGAACTACAAGGTCATCGCCTGCAAGATGTTCGAGCACGAGATCGAGGCGGCCTCCCGCCTGTCTCCGCACCACCTCGACATCGAATACTTCGAACTCGGCGAACACGTCCGGCCCTCCACCCTGCGCAGCAAGTTGCAGGGCCGGATCGACGCGGCGATCGACTACGATGCCGTTCTGCTGTGCTACGGCCTTTGCGGCCGCGCAACCGACGGCCTGGCGGCGCGCCGGATCCCGATCATCCTGCCGCGCAGCCACGACTGCGGCGGAATCCTGCTGGGCAGCCGCAAGCGCTACGAGGCGATCTTCAAGGAAATGCCGAGCACCCCCTTCAGCTCGATCGGCATCGTGGAGCATGGCGATTACTATTTCACCGACGGGGACCTGATGCTTGGCGACAGCTATGCGGCGCTCGTCGAAACCTACGGCGAAGACAACGCAAAATACATCCACGACATGATGCACCCCAGGCTCGAGGGAAAGCTTCAGCCGGTCTATTTCATCTCCATGCCCGAGATTCCCGCCGACGACGCACGAGAACAGTGCCGCCAGCAGGCAGAATCGGAGGAGCGTCCGTTCAAGGAACTGGCCGGCGACCTCCGCCTGCTCGCGATGCTGCTGGGCGGCAACCATCCAGCAGATGAATTCCTCACCGTGCAACCCGGCGAACACATTCACCAGACGGGCGACTGGGACACGATCATCCAGGCGCGCCCCCGGTAAACACCAACAGACAACGGAGGACACGACGATGCGCGACATCCAACCGATTCTCGATCCGTGGCCCGGAACCATGACGGGGCGCGAACGCTTTTTGCGCCAGATGAACTACCAGAGCTTCGACCGGACTTTCAACATGGAATTCGGTTACTGGGAGGAGAATTTCACCTCCTGGAAGCTGTTCCTGGAACACGGGATCACCAACAACGCCGAGGCCGACCGGTTCTTCAATTTCGACCGCATCGAGTCGGTGGGCGGCAACGTCTGGATGTCCCCCCCCTTCCGCAACGAGATCATCGAGAAGCGCGGCGACAGCGACCTGTTTCTCAACGGCGACGGCGTGCTTTGCGAAGTGACCGCCACCGGCCATGCGTCGATCCCGCACTACCTGCGTTCCAGCGTCGAGAAACCGGACGACTGGAAGAAGGTCAAGGAGGAACGCTTCCGGCTTGACGATCCCAAGCGCATCATCGACATCGCGTCGCTGAAGCTGCGGCATCCGGCCGGCCGTGACTACCCGCTGGGCGTCGGTTGCGGCTCCATGATCGGCAGGATCCGCGACATGCTGACCTTCGAAGGACTGGCCTACGCCACGTTCGACTACCCCGACATGGTCGAGGACATGGTCGAGACCTGCTGCCAGTTGGTCGAACAGTCGCTGGATCAACTGCTGCCGCATTTCGAATTCGACTTCGCCACGTCGTGGGAGGACATCTGCTTCCGCAGCGGCCCGCTCGTCTCCGTCGATTTCATGCGGGATGTCGTCATGCCCCGCTACAAGCGCATCAGCAAAAAGTTGCACCGCTACGGCGTCAAGCTGTGGTACACGGACTGCGACGGCGATGTCCGGCCGATCCTGCCGTTCCTGCTGGAGGGCGGAATCAACTGCCTGTTCCCGTTTGAAGTCATGGGATGCGCCCACCCCGGCACCATTCTGGACGCGTACCCCGGTGCGGTGCGGATCATGGGCGGCGTCGACAAAATTCAACTGGGGGCCGGCAAGGATGCAATCCGGCGCTATCTCGAGACCCTGCTGCCCTATGTCGAACGCGGGGGCTACATCCCCTTCTGCGACCACCGCTGTCCGCCCAACGTGCGGGAGGACGACTACCTGTACTATCTCGACCTCAAACAGCGGATGTTCGGCCTGCAGACTCTGGCATGATAGGTGCTGAAATTGCCGCTGAAGCGTCGGCCCGAACAGACACCTTTGGCGACTATTGACGGCACCTATGAACCACGTACCCCAACGCATCAACTTCCGCTACCCAGCGCGCTGGACCCGCACCTGGATCGGCCTCCTCGGTTTAGCGGGCCTGTCACTTCTGGCTGCCGATCCTCCGCCGCAAGCGTATCCACTCCTTTTTGCAAAGACCAACGCGCTTGCCGAAGCGCGGGCAACCCTGACCGACACCCTTCAGCTTCCCGGCCACAACAACGTCTACCTGTTCGCCCCGCAGAGCCGGAACTGGACCCAGGGGAATGCGATCCAAGGCGTTCTGATCTGGCCGACAAACGCCCCTCGGCAAACGCAAATGCTGGCCTTCATGAAGGATCGCGACGGCAACTGGTTCCAAAGTCTCCGTTCGGACCCCCTTGCCTCCGGAACGAACCGATGGTCCTTCGACATCTCCCCCGAGGCCACGGACTGGCGTCCGGTCGGACACCACATGGTCTGGAACCATCGCATCCGTCTGGACCCGCTCTTTGTGGGCATCCGCCTCTTCTCCATACGCGAAGCCTACACGGGAAACTGCCATCATGTCAGCGCCACGTTGACCGTCACCAACGGCCCCGCCGGTCCCCCGGCCATCCGCAATGTCCGCCCCAGCAGCCGCAGCATTCCCTGCTTCGGCCTGTTTGAATTGCGCTTCGAACTCAGCGAC
>CAZQKI010000121.1:5259-8582 GCA_964592855.1 uncultured Lentisphaerales bacterium | reverse complement strand
CAGCCGCAGCATTCCCTGCTTCGGCCTGTTTGAATTGCGCTTCGAACTCAGCGACCGCTACAGCAACCCCTTCGATCCCGCGGCCATCGACGTCTCGGCCAGCATTGAAACCCCGGACGGAACCACAAACCACGTGAACGCCTTCTACATGCAGGACTACTACCGGGTTCTCGACGATGTCGGCGAATCGCTGATTCCGCAGGGACGTCCCGAGTGGCGGGTCCGATATGCGCCCCGTGTTCCCGGGCTCCACCGCTATACGCTCACCGCCACCGATCCGCAGGGAACCACGCGGACCGAAACGGCGACATTTGAAGCCCGTGAAGCCAAGGCACCCCGGTTTGTCCGCGTCGCGGCCAAGGACCCGCGCTTCTTCGAACTGGACGACGGCGCCCCCTTCTTTCCCATCGGACACAACACCCGATCCCCGTTCGACACGCGCATGGACGAGCAGTTCCCCTGGCGCTTCCGCCACCCGGAGGGAACCTCGGCCTACCGACGCTACTTCCAGAGCATGAGCGCCGCCGGCGAGAACCTCGCCGAGATCTGGATGTGCCAATGGTCGCTGGGACTGGAGTGGTCCACCGTCTCGCCCGGCTATCATGGCGCTGGCGACTACCACCTCGGCAACGCCTGGGAACTCGACGAAGTCTTGCGCTGGGCACGCGAGTCCCGGTTACGCATCAACCTCGTCCTGAACAACCACGGGCGTGTCGGCCTCGGCTACGATGCCGAATGGGGGGACCATCCATTCAACATCGCACGCGGGGGCTTCATCGCCGCGGACGACCCCATGCACTTCTTCGACAATCCCAAGGCCATCGCCCTGCAACGCCAGCTGTTCCGCTACATCGTCGCCCGCTGGGGCTGGGATGCCAGCATTTTCGCCTGGGAGCTTTGGAGCGAACTGGACCTCGTCGGGAAACAGGGACAGGCACCCGTTCCGCAGAAGGACCCCCGGGTCATCGAATGGCACCGCCAGATGGGAACCTACATCCGCTCCATCGACCCCAACCGCCATCTCATCACCACGCACCTTTCGGGAGACTACCACATCACCAGCCCCGAGCTGGCCCAACTCCCCCAGCTCGACCATTGCGGCATCGACGCCTACCACTCCAGCGACAACCCGCTTCAGATCGTCAACCTCGTCCGCGAGACCGCCGAGCATTACAGGGCCTTCAACAAGCCTGTGCTCATTACCGAATTCGGCGGTTCGTCGATGGGTGCCGGTGTGGGGCATCTCAAGCGCGAGCTTCACGCGGCGCTCTGGTCGTCCGTATGCGCCCCGCTGGCCGGGACGCCGCTCTTCTGGTGGTGGCAGGTCATCGAAGAGCAGAATCTCTATCCGATGTACACGTCCGTGTCGCGCTTCATGGCCGATGTCGACCGTCGCGATCCCGCCTTCCTCCCGGTCCGCATGCAGCTGGCCTTCGATGAAAAGACGCCGATACCCGAGGAGGAGGCCGATCATATCGCCATGGCGACAACCACTCAGGCGCTCGGCTGGGTCTTCATCCGTCCCTGTTTCCTGCGCAACGGCGAACCTTTGGAAAAGCCGCTGGACAACATGACGCTGACCTGGACAGGCTGCTCCAATACGGTCTATCGAACGGCCTATTACGACACCTTGACCGGCACGATGATCAAGCAGCAGGACGCGCGAGCCGAGAACAACCGGCTCACGGTACACCTGCCGCCGATAACCCGCGATGTTGCCTTCAAGATCCGCATGGCCGCCGGCCTGCTTAAAGACGAATAGCATGCAACCCCCGAAACCAATCATCGCCATTGCCCCCGATTCGTTCAAAGGCGCCCTGGGCGCCGCTGACGTGGCTGCGGCCATCGCAGCGGGGTTGAAGCGTGCCTGGCCGGAGGCGCGCTTCCGCCTGATCCCCATGGCTGACGGCGGAGAGGGAACCGTTGATGCCTGGGCCGCCGCAACCCGCGCCTCCCTCGTCAAGGCCAAGGTGCATGACCCGTTGGGCCGCATCATCACCGCAACCTATGCCAGGGACGTCAAGCGGCATCTGGCGGTCATGGAGATGGCCACCGCCAGCGGCTTGCCCTTGCTGGCGCTCGGCGAGCGAAATCCCCTCGTCACCTCCACGGGCGGAACGGGCGACCTCATCCGCCATGCCCTCGACAGCGGCGCGCGGCAGATCCTGATCGGCATCGGCGGCAGCGCGACCAACGACGGCGGGGTCGGCCTGGCGACGGCGCTGGGGGCGCGGTTTCTCGACCGTCACGGCCAGCCGCTGCCGCCGGGCGGCGGCGCGCTGCGGGACCTGCACCACATCGACCTCGCCGGCCTCGATCCCCGGCTCGGAAAACTGCGCCTGGACGTGGCCTGCGACGTGACCAATCCCCTTTGCGGCAAGCAGGGCGCCGCGACGGTCTATGGCCCGCAGAAAGGGGCCTCGCCGGCGGACGTCCGCCAATTGGACGCCGGCCTGGCCCGGCTGGCCAAGGTCGTTGCCGCGCAAGATCCGTCCCTGGCCGATCTGGCGACACGCTCCGGGGCCGGCGCGGCGGGCGGTCTGGGCTTCGGCCTGATGGCCTTTTGCGGCGCCACGCTCCGCCGCGGCGTCGAGCTGGTTGCCGATGCCGTCAAGCTGGAACGCCGGCTCCGCAACTGCTCGCTGGTCATCACGGGCGAGGGGCGCATGGACGCCCAGACGGTGCAGGGCAAGACACCGATGGGCGTCGCCGCTGTCGCACAGCGCCTCGGCATCCCCGTGATTGCCATCTGCGGCTGCCTCGGCAAGGGCTACGAAGCGGTTCATCAAGTAGGCATCGCCGCAGTCTTCCCCGTCGCCCACGGCTTCTTCGATCCCGAGCATCCCGCCATCGGCGCCGTCGAACGCATCCAGGCCTGTGCGGAGGAGACGGGACGACTCCTCGCGCTCAAGATGGCGTAAGGACCGCACGCGCATGGCGTGCAAAAAGACCGCGAAGGTCGTCGCGGTAACGTTCGAGGATACTTCGGCCCAAGCCGTGGAAATCCCCACAATGAAAAAGGGCGCGGGCCAGGGTGATTTCGCGGAGGCTGGCGGTACGAGCTTCGATCACCGGCCCCTCGGACAAGGTGGTCAGGGTGTGCCCGGTCATGGGGGGATAGGGGTCACGTCTCAACATGCGACGTGCCCCTATTTCCTGACCCCTATCTCCCCTGCGGGACCCGCTTCCCTCCAAAAGCCTTGTGAAGACGCTTGTCGGAGGAACTGGAGCTGCGGCGGGACGGGGAATCCAGGCCGAGTTTGCGAAGCGTCTCGCGCTTGGCCTCTCGTCCCGCCTTCCATTCCTCCCACGTGATGGAGATC
>CAZQKI010000121.1:0-5159 GCA_964592855.1 uncultured Lentisphaerales bacterium | reverse complement strand
GAATTCCACGGCCGATCCCCCGACAACGACGAGCTTGAATCCGACTTCCGCGAACACTGTCGAAACCAGACCGGCGAGCTTGAGTGCGCGCTCAAGCAAATCTTCGGTCGCCGTAATGTCGGCTATGGCCTGTTGGATGTCCATGCCTGCATCTTAGCACACCACCCTTTTGCCGGGCAACCTGTTGCCGATCACCGATCACCATCAACTGCGCTTTCCAGATTGATTGACGCCGCTTTAGCGGCTGTCGTGCGGGGGGGCGACAGGGTCGCGATCTCGCGGCATGCCTCCGGCGGCAGGGACTGCTGGCGGCCCGCCAGTTCGCGAAGCACGCGATCCGCATCATCGCGGCGGTCCGCGCGGCGGAGAATGCGGACCGCCGAGAGAGCAAAGCGCCAGTCATCCGGAGCCTCACGGCAGACCTGCTGGATCAGACTCGCCGCTTCGTCCGGCCGACCCTTTTCCAACACGATGAAGGCCAGCGTGTCGAGGACCGCCGGGTTGTTCGTCCCCAGTGACAGCGCCTGCCGCGCGGCACGCTCGGCCTCGTCCAACTGTCCCCGCCGGCGCAGGATGTCGGCGAGGTTGTTCCAGGCCGCCAGGGTGCCATTGGTTGCGACGCTGCGGGTCAAGTGCCACTGCGCGGTTGCCAGGTCACCGCTTGCTTCCGCCTGCGTTCCCATCACGAAATGACCCAGGGCGTTGTCGGGGTTCATGGAGAGGAGGCGCCGGGCATCTTGCGCCGCGGCTGGACGATCACGCAGCGCCAGATCGAGTCGCAGAAGGTGGGCGACCAAGTCGGGGCGCCCGGGCTGCATGGCCGAAGCGTAACGGTAGGCTTGACGCGCCGCCTGGAAAGCCGGCGGCTTCCGGCTCGTCTCGATCATCGCGACGACCTCGAAATACAGGGGACGCATCGCCTTGCCGACCGCTTTGGCCAGACGTGGAAGGACATAATCCGCAGCTTCATTGGCCAACCCCTGCCGGACCAGGGCCACCGCGAGCAGCGCCAGGGCCTGGGTGTTTTCCGGCTGCGCATCGATCACGCGATGCAAACGGCTTGCCGCCGCCGCAGGGGCGTTCTCGGCGAGCTCGATGACGGCCTCGTCCAGGTCACAGGCGTCGGCCGGCCTCTGTGCGCGCATCCTGTCCAGCCAGCTGCGGGCAGAAGCCGTATCGTGTCGATCCAGCTCGAGACCGATCAGGCCCCGCAACGCCAGCGGGCTGTCCGGCTGGCGACGCAGGATGTCGCGGAGCAACCGTTCACTCTCCTGGTGATCGCCGCTCAACACGCCGAGGCAGGCCTGCATCTGTTGCGCCGCATCCTGCGCCTGGCCTTCGGGAGCCACTTCCACGGCTTTGGATAGCGCCATACGCGCCAAATCGTGTCGTCCGGCCCGCAGCCAGCTCCCGGCAACCCCAGCCAGAGCGGTGGTATTGCGGACCTGTCCGAAGGTGCTGACGAGTCCTGCGGGCGAGGGCAGCGACCTGCAGGCGTTCAGGGCTGCCGTCTCCGCGGCCTCGGCGCGTTCCTTGTCGGCTGGTCGCACACCCTGTCGCGCCAGACCGGCCCGGTTGATCCGCGCGCTGGGATTGTCGGAATCGAAGCGGAGCGCCTCCTCGTAGGCCTCATACGCCTCCTCGTTCCGGCGCAGGTCCTCCAGAAGCACGCCGCGTTCATTGAGCACGCGCGCCAGATGGCGTCGCAGGCGCAGGCGCAGCAGATCCGCAGGTGTCCGCGGCACGTGGCGCATGGAAACAACGTCAAGGAGACGGTTGCGGAAATCCAAGGTCGCCGCGAGCGGAGGCACTGCGGCGGGTTGCCCGGCCGTTCCGCGGGCCAGGACCAGGAAGCCCTCGGGCAGCGACGGCAGATTCGCGTTGCCCCAGAAGTCCTGGACGCCGAAAAGGGCCAGCTTGGACGCAACCTGCGGGTCGGCCGCAATCCATTCCGAGATGAACGCGGCCGGTCCAATCCCGAGCGCGGCCACCAGGCGTTCCGCGTGCGGCAGGAGGGAGGCATCCCCTTTCACGGCCTCGCGCAGCCGGTGCGTCAGATTCGTGTCGGTGCTCCGCGACAGGTTCACCAGATGAAGCTCGCGTCCGCTCTCGCGTGCGACATGCGCCAGATGGAGATCCAGGGAGCCGTCGGTCACCAGCCAGGACCGCTCGTTCATCTGGAGCAGGATTTCCCGGGCGCACTGGTCGGCAAAGCCGCCACGTCTGCCGCCCGCCTGTCCGGCGTTGTGGATCGCGATGAACACCAGGATGAGTCCTCCTGTCAGGCAGACCGCCCCTGAGACCGCCACCATCAGGCGCGTCATGCCCCATTTCGCGCTCGCCAACAGGTCCACCACGCGCGGCGGCATCAGCCATCCCGCCAGCCAGTAGGTGGCCACCCAACCCCCCGTCATCGCGACGATTGCCGACTCCAGCACCGGCAGCCGCCCCGTCTTCTCCCAGACGGACCATGGAGGAATCGGGGTGCCGGCGAACAGCAACAGGGTCACGACCAGCAGGCCCAGAAAAACTGCGATCCCTGCGGCGGGGGCGTTTCGCGCCAGCAGCTTGTTGCCCATCCGCAGCTGCAGGGCCACCCAGGGAACGGCGACAAGCATCAGCAGCCAGCTCCACCCAAACCGGGGAACGGCGGCGCGCAGGCTGCGGAACTCCAGCCAAGCCACGCGCCGCATCAGCAGCAGCCAATCGACCGGTCTCTCGCCAGGACTGAGCAGGTGTGCGCAGAAGAGCGCGAGCGCGATACCGGCGACGCCGGCCAACATCAAGCCGACAATCGGCCCCGGACGCAGCCGACGCCGGCGATACAGCGCCGCCGCGACGGACGCAACCAGGAAGGGGAGAATCAGCAGGAACATCGAGGTCTCGATGATGGCCAGCCCGCACAACAGCGCCAGCAGATAGGCCCGCCACATCGCATGCCGGAATCTGAACCCCTGCTGCAGCGAGAATGCCCACGCCACGAGCAGGATGTGGAACGCGAACGGCCCCAGCCGCGTCGAGGCGCCCCAGCCGCCGGGGCTTGCTCCAAAAATGAACGCCGTCAGCCCGCCCGCAGCAACCGCAATGGCGGGAACGCGGTGCATCAAGGGGCTCTCGATCCGACTGTCGAGCGCGGCAAATACCCAGCGGATCACGTAGCGACAGAACAGCGCACCCGCCACCGCACCGGCAACGGCACTCGACACGTTGAGCCGCCAGGTCTCGCTCCCGATGGGCAGCATCCGCCAGAACGCCAGCCACAGTCGCCACAACGGATAGGCGGCATCCGGCCAGCGCTCCAGCCCCGTGCAGAATGCCACCCATTGCGCGGAGATGCCGGGGTACATTCCAGGGCTGAGCGTCGCGGCATAGAGCAGCAGCAGGCCTGCGCCGGCGACCGCTGCAGGCCGCCAGAAGGGAGGAATATCCTTCTGGCGACGGTGCCGCTGGTCGGCATCGTCATTTTCCTGGATCCTCCCCCTGCGTGCAGAACCTGAGCCAGAGCCTGTTGCGCGTCCACGCCTTGTGGCCGCCAAGGGTATGCGTTCTTTTCCCATATTCGCAGACAGGAACGGCACCTCTGTGAGCACACCGTATACGCCGACGCGTTCATAAGAGAACTGTCAGCCCCGAAATACCGAATCAGCAACCGGTGCTGCGCCGGCGACCCATCCACACGACGATGCCGCCGATGACGAACAGCAGGGCTGTCGATGGCTCCGGTATGGGGGCAACGGTCACGTCGAGCCCCCAGGACTCAAAGCTGGCCATGCCGTTCTGATTCATATCCGCCACAAAAATAGTCCAATCGCCGTTGGGATCAATCCCCGTAAAACTGGCCAGCATGTCCGTTCTCGGACTGGTGTCGAGCACCAGGTCCGGGTCGACATTGCGGCCGTCCACGCCCCATGTTCCCGTCAAGCTTCCACTGCCATCGAAGCTTGGGGCGAAGTTCTGATAAAGGTGTACATCATTTCCGCCCAGCGAGAACACAATGTCGAAGCCATTGTTGCCATAGCCCAACGGATCCGTGGCGGTGATCCCCGAGCCGTTAAGCAGCACCGCATAGCCGCTAGAATGCTGCAGCGTGACAAAGTAGTCGCCGTTGTATGCATAATCCAGGGGTATGCCCGTAAGCGTGATCCGAACATAAACGGACTCGATCAAGCCGTCGAAACCCGACAGCGTCTGGGTATCCTGAACACCCAGGGGATCGTTGTCGGGGACAACCGTGTTCACATCAAAATCCAACCAGACGGCAAACGCGCTCGATCCGAGCATCGCGAGCACGCCAGCAAGCGCCAACATCCTTCTCGTTCCGTGATTCTTCATGGATCAATCTCCTATTCTATTCCGGTTTCGCTGCACGATAAAAACGTTGCCCCGCAGGCGCGTTTGTGTCGGTGAACACCGCATACCCAAGAGCCCCGATGGTAAACTCGCCGATCGTCTGCCAAGATCCGCCCAGCAGGCTGGTGGTGGATCTCACGTCATAGGAACGCCCTGGAATTCCGACAAAACGCACCAGTGTATTCGACGTCGAGGGCGTCACGTGGGAAATGCTCAACCTCCCGTCATAGGTGGGCATGAACACGATCACTTGGGCTGTGCCCTCGGCCACACCGCCAAAGGCGTTGCGTACGCGGAACTGGAAGTAGTCGGGCGCGTCGTTGCCCAGCGGCGGCACGTACTTGGTCCAATAGCCGAGGTTGGTCGCCGTACCGCCATTGACCGAGGCGGGCGAGGCCCAGAACACGGTCAGCGCCGAGCCCTCGGGATCCACCGAGTTGGTCAGGAAGTGCCACTGCGGGACCTTGAGCGAAAGGTTGTTGGTGGCGCGCAAGATCGTGATCGGGCCGACCACGGGTATGCCGTGGACAGTGTAGAAGTTGGTGACGCTGGGCGCCGGATTCCAGTTGCCGTCGCCCGGCTGGGTGGCCACCACCGCCACCTGGCCGAAGGCGGTGAAGGTCAGGTTGGTTCCGTCGCTGAGCACACCCGGCCCGCCGCCGAGGCTGAAGCCAACGGGAAGCCCGCTGGTAGCCTGTGCAGATAAGCCGATCCGGTCCGTTGTGAAAAACACGCTGCCGTTCGTCGGCCAGAATGATGTGATGGCCTGGTCGGTCTTCGCGGTCCACTGCGCCACGCAGGTGACGTCG
>CAZQKI010000120.1:0-13520 GCA_964592855.1 uncultured Lentisphaerales bacterium | reverse complement strand
GGGCGTCGCCTGGATGCTGGCCAGTCTGGTCGTCGGATGGGTCTGCCGGCCGCGGCTGGCGGTCGCGAGCGAGATGCCGCCCCGCGTGGAGTGCGGCAGCACCTTCAGTGTCCGCTACCACGTCCGCAACACCGGGCGGCGGACGGCGCGAAGCGTCACGGTCGAATCGCTGATCTACTACGATACGCTCCAACTGCGCCTGCCGCGTCCCGTCCTGGGGATGCTGGCCCCGGGCGGGATGGAGACGCTGACGGGCGAGGGGCGTGCGCTGGCGCGGGGTCGCTACACCTTGCCCGCGCTTCGCTGGGACTCCGACTTTCCCCTGGGTTTCTGGCGCTGGGGTCGGACCGCGGTGCCGGAGCGTCTGCTCACGGTCTATCCGCGGTACACCCGGCTCGAGTCGCTGGATCTGCCTCTCGGGCCGCTGAGGCAGAACGAGCTTTCGGCCAGCGCCGATCTGACCCGCGAAGCCTTCGAGTTCGCCGGTTGCCGCGAGTACCGCGATGGCGACTCCCTGCGGCATGTCCATCCGCGGTCGTCGGCCCGGCTCGGTGTCCCGGTCGTCAAGGAGTTCCAGACGGAGGGACGTTCGCGGACGGCGATTCTGGTGGAGACGCGGGGAACGAACCGGCGCAGTCTCCGTCCGCTGTGGCGGAAGCGCAGTCCCTTCGAGGCGGCGCTGTCGATCACGGCCTCGATCGTCGAAGTGCTTTCGACGACCGACCGCGTGCTCGAGCTGCTTGTGGCCGGCCCCGAAGTCTACCGCTTCATCAGCGCCGGGCGCGTGGGCTATTTCGAGGAGGTGCTCGACATTCTGGCGGGGATCGAACCCTGCCGGGACGATCCGCTTGATAAACTGCAGCCCCTGCTCTTCGACGAGATCCGGATGATCCAGAGCGTCTGCCTCGTGCTGACCCGCTGGGACGAACGGCGGGAACGGCTGGTGCAGGAGCTCGCCGCCTGGGAAGTCGGGCTGACGGTGCTGCTGATCACGCCGGATGGCCGGGCGCCGGAACCGTTGCCCCTGGAGGTGCAGTGCCTCAGCGCCCGCGCCATCCTGCGGGGCGAGGTGGATCAGATTTTCCGGAATTGAATTGCGTTAGCATGACTACAACCCCGACACCAACGCCTCCCGCTCAACGGCCGCCCAACCGTTTGGCCGTGGCCTGCGCCGCGGCGGCGCTGCTGTGGTGTGCCCGGGGATACTGCATCGGCGAGGCCGGCAACGGACTCCTCTGGACCACGGCCTTTCTGGCCATCGTCGCCCTCGCGCTGCCCCGGCCGCTGCCCGGCAATCTGCGCTGGGTGATCTGGGGTTCGCTGGCGCTGACCGTGGTTTGCATGGCGGCCAACGTCGAACGACTGGTTCCGGCGCAGAATGACTTTGGACAGATCTACGTGCTGGACCGGGTGGTGACGGTCGCTTTCGCCGCCATCGGCGTCAGCGCGCTTTTCTTTCGCATGAGTGCGGTCGGCGTGACCAAGATCCTGCTGGGCACGCTGCCCATGATGATGCTCGCCCTCGCCAGGCAGGCGGAGTTCCGGGAGGTGGCGGTCGTCTCCGCGCCGCGCCAGGTCTGGGTCCTGCTTGGCCTGGTGGCCCTGCTCGAACTGGCGCGGCAGGCGGCCGTGCCGCGGGAGCGCGGTGCGCGGCGTCTGAGCTGGCGCGAGCAGGCGGCGCGCGGCGTCTGGATGGCGGTCCTCCTGGGACTGGCGATGCTCCTGCGCGGGCCGGTCGAGCGGGTGGCGCGCGACGCGCAAAGCCGGATTCTGGGAATGTCGATGCCGCGGAACTGGGAGCGTGATTCCCGGCGTGAATCGGAGCTGCCGCTGTGGCGGGCGCTGCCCAGGGGGTTTGGCGGACGGATGCAGCTGTTGCTGCTCGTGCGGGCGAAGGCGGCGCCCGGCTATCTGCGGGAGGGCGTTTTCACGGTCTATGAGCGGGGCCGCTGGCTGACCCCGGTTGCGGGTGAGGCGCGGAATCCCGTAGCGGCAGACGTGGCGTCGCGTGCCGAAACCACCCGCTATCCCCTGACCGATGTTCCGGATCCCGCGTCGGAAGAACGGATGCGCTTCGACGTGCTCGTGCCCAAGCTGTTCACCGCCATCTCACTGCCCGGCAACGCCGTCATGATCCACTGCGCCGGCGAGGCCCCGCAAGGCAATGCCGACGGTATGCTGAGGATGGAGGCGGGAACGCCCACCCGCTACGCTGTCGACGTCGCGGTTTCCGGAGACGGCGAATCGGCCTACCCCGGCCCTGCAGGACTTGCCGATCCCGCCTATCTGGCGGTGCCGGAAGTCTTGGCGGTCGACGTCAGCCAATGGGTCGAGGCGTGCCCGGGACTCACGAATGCGGCAACTGCTGTGGCGGCCGCCAACTGCATTGAAAACGATTTTGCCGTCCGCTTCGGCTACCGTTCGGATGTGCAGATGCGCGCAAAACCCGACCCGCTGATCGACTTCATGAAGCGTCGTGAAGGCTTCTGCATCCATTTCGCCAGTGCCGCCGCCCTGATGCTGCGGGCCCGCGGCATCCCCGCGCGGGTGGTCGGCGGGTATGTGTGCAGCGAATGGGCGCCGTGGCTGCGGCGCTGGGTGGTCCGCGAGCGCCAGGGGCATGCGTGGGTCGAGGCGTGGGATCGGGATGAACAGCGCTGGTTTCTCGTGGAGCCGACGCCGCCCGGCGGCCTGCCGGATCACCAGCGCCGGCCGGGCGTGATGCGGCGGCTGCAGGATGTGCTGGTCGCCGGGTGGAAGCGTCTGGTCGGGTACGTCGAGAGCGCCAACTTCCTTCAGGTGCTGGCCGACGCGGGGTCGGCGGTCATCCTTTTCCTGTGGGCGGTGATCCGCAGTCCCTGGGGTGCGCTGCTTGTGACGGGCGGCCTGGCCTACGGCGTCTGGCGCAAACGCCGCAGTCTCCGCAATCGGTCCGCTCCGGAGACGAAGGTGCGCGATGCGCTTACGCAAGCGCTGAACCGGCGCATCGGGCGGTCCGTGCCGGAACGGCTGAGCCGGCGCGCCTGCGAAAACTGGGATGATTGGCTGGCGCGCATCCAGCCGGAACTCCCCCCGGCGGACATCGAGGAACTCCTCCCCTGGGTCGAGCGCTACCAGAGCATCCGCTACCGCGCCAAGCTCGACGTAGTCGAGGCCCTGGCCTGGATCGAAGCGGCGAAACGGCAGGGCGGGAACACGCGTCGCCAGTGATGTCGGTGGCCGGGCGCATGGCCGCTCGGATGATGACGGTGCTTCATACTCGAGAGACCGCAGATTGAAGAATCATGAGTTCCGAATGTCGAAGGTCAGACTTCCTGATCTCGCCTTCGGGCCACCGATCCACGACGGACTTGCGGTCGGTGATCGCGCCGATGCGGCGCTCCCAGCGCTTGGCGAGCAGCTTGTGCGTCGAACCTTCGCGGTCGAAGACCACGACGAAGCGGTGCAGCAGCGGATCGGCGGTGAGTTCGGCAGGCGAGGGTTGCCGCGGGACGCTGTCCAGCAGTTCGGGGACGATCTCGTCGAACAGCGCGGCGGTCAGCCCGTCGGTGAGAACCTGGGACACGACGAAGAACGGGCGCCCCAGCGCGTCGTTGACCCAGTAGTCCGCCGTGCCTCTCAGGCAGAGCCTTTCGCGCGACACGTAGCGGCGGGGCAGAAGGGTGCCCGATCCGTGATAGACCCGGACATGGCCGTCCATGAGCCCGTTGCCGCACAACGCCGGAAGCCCTGCCGGCAGGCCGCCCAGGCCGACATCCCGGCAGCGCTCGAAGCGCGTGAGCGCGCGCTCCGTCAAACCGATGGCCGCCGCCATGCGCTCGGAGGCCCGCGTGCAGGCGATGACCCCAGCTCCGATGACTGAAAGCAGGACGTCCCCCGCCGCAACGTTCTTGGCGTGCTTGACCAACGGATGTCGCGTTCACTCCGGTTGTACGGGAGTCATTTACACGGCCTGATCGCGGTACACCACTTCGCGTTTGCCCGCTTCGATGACGCCGATGACGGAGGGCGAGGCCCGGTGCTTTCCTAAGATGTCCAAGGTGGTCTTGACATCCTTCTTGCGGACGATGAGGACATAGCCGATGCCCATGTTGAACACGCGGTACATCTCGTCGTGGTCGACTTTTCCCTGGCGTTCGATGAAGGTGAACACATGGGGCGGCGTCCAGCTCAGGCGGTTGATGACCGCGCGGCAGGTGTCGGGGAGGACGCGGGGAATGTTGTCCACGAACCCACCGCCCGTGATGTGTGCCATGCCGTTGATTTCGACGGACGCCATCACGGCGCGGACGGGCTTCAGAAAACTGCGATGGACGGCAAGCAGCGTATCGGCCACGCTTTCCCGGGTGCCGGGAACGAGGTCGTTCAAGGTCAGTCCGCACTGGTCGAAGATCACCTTGCGAGCGAGCGAGTAGCCGTTGGTCTGAAGTCCGCCCGAAGCGAGGCCGATGATGACATCCCCCGCCCGGATCTTCTTGCCCGTGATGACCTTGCGCTTGTCCACGGTGCCGATGATCGTTCCGACGAGATCGTATTCGCCCGGGGGATAGAGGCCCGGGAGTTCGGCGGTTTCGCCGCCGAGCAGGGCGCAGCCGTTTGCCTTGCAGGCCTTGCACAGCCCCGACACGACATCGTGGAAGACGCCCCCGTCGAAACGGGACGCGCCCAGGTAGTCGAGGAAGAACAGGGGCGTGGCGCCCTGGACGAGAATGTCGTTCACGCAATGGTTGACCAGGTCCTGTCCGACCGTGTCATGGCGTTTGGCCAGTGTGGCAACCTTGAGCTTGGTGCCGACGCCGTCGGTGCTGGCCACGAGAAGTTGATCCTTGCCCGGAGCGGAAAAAAGACCGCCGAAGTTGCCGATTCCCCCGATCGAGCCGGCGGTGGCCGTTGCTGCGGCCATCTTCTTGATCGACTGGATGCCCGACATTTTCGAGTCGATGTCGACCCCGGCCGCCGCGTAGGCGGAGTGTTGCGCAGTTGAAGGTGTGTTTTTCGTGATTGGCATTGTCATCCCCTCCGCCTTCCGTAACGAAACATGTCCACGCACAGCGTACCATGAATCAGCGGACGCAACCCCGGTCTTGCTGCTATTTTGTCTCTTGCTCGAAATGGAACTTCGCTGTTTCATGAAACAGGATGTTGTCGTAGCGGATCTCGCTCTTCTGTCCCTCGACCCCGGGCCATTGCACAAAGGTTTGGACGGCATTGTAGGGAATCTTGAAGGTCACGGGGGTATTGCCGCGGAACTTCCAGCGGTAGGAGGGACGTCCGCTTCCACGGCAATAAACCGCCGCCCCCTCGGGCGAAGAGGTGACGGTTATGGGCGTGGCGCAGCCTGAGGCAAACGCCATCGCCAAAAGGACGGCAAGCAGCCGGGGAAACATGCGTGTTAAGGACATTTTCAGATCCGATCAATTTTTAAAGTGCAAGTGTGCCATATTGCGGAGACGATTGCGAACGAAAAAAGCAATATAACGGGCCGGCGGTCTACCCCTGCAAAAGCGATCAACTGGGTATCCCGCCGTTTCATCTTGAGGGTCCTGGTGCCGCAGGTTACAATCGCAGCCAAATGAATATGCGTACTCTGCCCCGGGTCTGGGTGGACATTGACCTTAATACGTTGCGCGACAACTATATCAGCATTGCCGGGACGGTTGCCCCCGCGCAGGTCCTGGCGGTTTTGAAAGCCGATGCCTATGGGCTCGGCTGCCTGCCGATCGCCCGGGCGCTGGCCTCTGCCGGCGTGGCCTGTTTTGGCGTTGCTGAACCGAACGAGGCCTTCCGATTGGCCGAAGTGGGGCTTCCCGTTCAGATTCTGGGCGCCGTCCTGCCCGACGAGATACCTGAGTTGGTCGGCCGGCGGATCGTTCTACCCCTGACCGACCTGGCCAGCGCCCGGCGGATCGCGCAGGAGGCGCTGCGCCAGGGGATTGTGGCCCGCGGCCATCTGAAGATTGATTCGGGGATGGGGCGTCTCGGCATCCCGATGGATGGGGCGATCGAGACCATCCGCGCCATACGCCAGCTTCCCGGCTTGTCCTGCGAAGGCATCTACACCCACTTTCCCTCGGCCTATCGGGGGGGGGACGACTTGACGCTGCGGCAGATCGCGGGCATGGTCAAGCTGATCCATCAACTGGAACTGGAGGGGATCACGTTCGCCTGCCGGCATGTGGCCAACAGCGACGCCATCAACAATTACCCGCAGACGGCGCACCCCCCCTTCAACTGGGTGCGAACCGGGATCAATCTCCATGGCTCCTTCGACACCGAGGGAGACCGTCGTCTGCACTTGCGCTCCATTCTCACCCTCAAGACCCGTCTGATGTCGAATCGCCTGTTGCCCGAAGGCAGCACGATCGGGTACGGATCGACCTGCCGCCTGCCGCGCGCGATGCCGGTGGGCACCATTTCCGCTGGGTATGCGGACGGGCTTCCGCTGGCGCTCTCGAATCGCGGCCATGTCCTGATTCACGGATGCGCCTGTCCGATCATCGGGCGCCTGTCCATGGACTATACGACGGTATCGCTGGAACACGTGCCCGGGGCCGCCCCGGGCGACGAGGTCATCTGTCTCGGCGGGGACGGCGCGCAGGCCATCACCGTCGAGTCGTGGGCCCGGCTGAAGGGAACACACCCCTATGAGATCATTTGTTCTTTTGGCAATCGCGTGAAGCGGTGCTATACTGGCGCCTGAAGCGGTTTCCCGGGGTTGGACTTTGGTTATGATCAAGTACATGGTTACAGGCGGGGCGGGTTTCATCGGCAGCAACCTGGTTGCGGCGTTGAATGCGCGCGGCGAAACGGAGATTCTTGTCGTCGACGACCTGAATCACCCCATGAAGGCGCGCAATCTGGAGCGTCTGCGCTACCGCCAATACCTGGACAAGCTGGAACTGCGCGCGGCGTTGCGCGCGGGGCAGTTTGCGTCCGTGCAGACCGTCTTCCATCTGGGCGCCTGCAGTGCGACGACCGAGCGCGATCTGGCCTATCTGGCCGACAACAACACCGCCTTCACGCGCGAATTGTGCGAATGGGCCCTGGCCGGCGGACGCCGCTTCATCTATGCCTCCAGCGCGGCCACCTATGGCGATGGCCGGCAGGGCTACTCGGATGCGCTGGACCGCATCCCGCTGCTCCGGCCGCTGAATCCCTATGGCCAGTCCAAGCAGGACTTCGATCTGATCGCCTGGCGGGCGGGGTGGTTCGCCAAGATCGCCGGGCTGAAGTATTTCAACGTTTTCGGGCCGAACGAGCATCACAAGGGGGAAATGCGCTCGGTGGTTCACAAGGCCTATGGCCAGATCCGGAAGACGGGACGTCTGCAGCTTTTCCGCTCGCATCGCCCCGACTACCGCGATGGCGAACAAACCCGCGACTTCATCTCGGTCCGCGACGCAGTCGCGGTCACCCTTTATTTTCACGATCACCCCGAGGCGTCCGGCCTGTGCAACTGCGGAACGGGGCAGGCCCGGACGTGGCTCGATCTGGGGCGCGCCGTCTTCGCGGCGATGGGCGTGGAGCCGCAATTGGACTTCATCGACATGCCGATGGAACTGCGCAAGCACTATCAGTACCATACTGAAGCGGATCTCACGCAGCTTCGCGCCCTCGGCTGCAACCACCCGTTCATGCGCCTGGAAGACGCTGTCCGGGATTATGTGGACAGCGATCTTGCGCACTCATCGGACAACTAGCCGGCATGCGAATTCTCACCAAATATGTTCTGCGCGAGTTCCTGACCCCGGTGCTCTACTGCCTCGTGGGTTTCTCGTCGATCTATCTGGTCATTGAGCTTTTTGGAAAGTTCGACCGCATTCTGCAGGCGCGTCCGGAGCCAACCCTGATGCTGGCCTATCTGGGTGGCTATCTTGCGACGATCCTGCAGTGGCTGCTCCCCGCATCGCTGCTGCTGGGGGGATTGTACTCGATGTGGCAGCTGGCCCGGCACAGCGAAATCACAGCCATGCGCTCGACGGGAATCGGCTTCGGAACAATCACCGCGCCGGTGCTCTGGGCCGCCACGGGCTTTGCGGTCCTGCTGGCGCTGAACAGCGAATTCTACGCGCCGGAGGCCAGCCGGCGGTCCAATCAGATCAAGGCCGATCGCTTCCTCCCCGCGACGAACGGGCAGATCCTCCTGGATGTTCCCTATCACAACTACGCGGATCGGCGTGAATGGCGGATTACGAGCCTGGACCCCGTCGCGCAAACCACCGGGCCGCTGCGCATCACCTGGACGGATGAAGCGGGGGGGCCTCAAAAGGTCCTTGCCGCCCGGAGCGCCGAGTATCTGGACGGCGTCTGGTGGTTTCATGCGCCGGTGTTCACCGAACATCAGAAGCGCGGCGAGCTGATCCAGCTGGTGCAGCTGCCGCCGTTGTCGGATCTTCTGGCGCTGCCCGCACTGACCGAGCGGCCTCGCGATTTCTTCCTCGAACTGATGCAGACGGACGACGATCGTGAGAACTTGTCGCTCCGTGACATGATCCGTTATGTCAAATCGCGCCCGCGGCTGACCCGCGACATGAAAGTCAGTTGGCGGTATGACATCTACAACCGGATGGTCTCCCCGTGGGCCTGCCTGGTCATCACGCTTTTTGCCATTCCGGCGGGTGTGGCCACAGGACGACAGAGCGTTTTTGTCGGCGTGGTATCGGCCATCGGGATGTTTTTTTCATTCTATGCGCTGACCCTGATCTGCGGGGGGTTGGCCAAGAAGGACTTGATTCCCGTCGGGGTTGGCGTCCTGGCGCCCAATCTGCTTTTTCTGGCGGCCGGGTTGATTCTCTATTATCGACAGCGCTAGGTTGGAAAGGGAGGACACAACATGTCCAGCATTCATGAATTGCTCGCCCAGGCGGTTGAAATTGGCGCCTCTGATGTCCACATCACGCCCAACCAGCGCCCTGTTCTCCGCATCAACGGCAACTTGTGCCGCGCGGAGTTCGAACCGTTGACGGCGGAGGACCTGCGGCTGGTCACGGACGACATCGTTCCGCAGCATGTCCGCGGGCGGCTGGCCGAGCATCGTGAATGCGACTTCTCCCACGTCGAGGAGGGCGTCGGGCGATTCCGCACCAACGTGTTCCATGGCAAGGGATCGCCCGCCATCGCCCTTCGGCACGTGAAATCCGCCATCCCGACGCTGGATTCGCTGAATCTCCCAGCCGTGCTGCAGCGCTGCGCGGAGGCTTCGGCAGGCATCGTCATCCTTTCCGGAACGACGAGTTCGGGCAAGTCGTCCACCCTGGCGGCGTTGATCGGGCTCATCAACCGCACGTCGGAACGGCGGATCATCACCATCGAGGATCCCATCGAGTACGAATTCGTCGATGTCAAGTCGACGATCACGCAGCGGGAGGTCGGACTCGACACCCTTTCGTTCGCCACGGGATTGCGTCAGGTGCTGCGCCAGGATCCCGATGTGATCCTGATCGGCGAGGTGCGCGACGCGGAAACGCTGCGCATCGGCATCATGGCGGCGGAAACAGGCCATCTGGTCTTCACGACGCTGCATGCGGGCACCGCCGCACAGGCCGTGCCGCGCCTGCTGAACGAGTTTCCGGCCGGCGATCAGGAACGCGTCCGCCTCGCCGTGGCGGCCAATCTGCATGCGATCATCTGCCAGCGGCTGATTCCCACCTCGGCCGGCGGCCTGATCCCCGCCGTCGAAATCATGTTCAATTCGCCGATGGTCCGCAAGCTCATTGTGCAAAATCTGCTCGAGAAGCTCCCGTCCGCCATCGAAACCGGCAACGAGGATGGGCTGCAGACCTTCGACCAGTCCATCTTCAGGCTCATCCGCAGCGGCATCATCACCGAGCGCGTCGGCCTCGAACATGCCACCAACCCCGAGAAGCTGCGCATGAATCTGGAAGGGATCTTCCTGGACGAAGCGCACCGCATCCTCGCCAACTGACCGGGCCATGAACGCGCTTCGCAAGCAGCTGGTGGTGGTCGCCGGCACGGCGCCTGTCCCCGGCGAAACGTTCATCGCGCGCGACCTCGAAGCCTTGCGGCGCAACGGCTGGAACATCGTCTGCTTCGGACTCGACCGCCGCGCTGACGCCGCGGGGCCGGCGGTCGGAGTCAGCCTCAAGCTGGCCGGGGCGCTGCTGCGGCGCCTGTGCACCCTCTGGCGCCGTCCCCAGCAGGCGCTGGCCCTCCTTCGGGCCTGGCGCCTGGTCGGCCGGGTCGCCAACGCCGCGCGCCAGGCCGACGTCATTCTCGCGCACTTCGCGTGGCTGACCGCCGACGTGGCCGCCGTGGCCGCCGCGGTTTCGGGGCGTCCGTGGATCTGCGCGGTCCACGCCTGGGATGTCTTCGCCCATCCGCACGCATCGCTCCGGGCGCATCTTCGCGGCGCCGCACAGGTCGTCGCCTGTTCGGAGGCCGCGCGTCAAGCCGTGGTCGCGGCGGGTTATCCCGAAGCCTCGATTGCGCGGGTGCATCATGGACTGCCGCTGGCCGACTATCCCTGCCGTGCGGAACAGCCGGAGACCGGGCGGGTGATCGTGGCCGTCGGCCGGCTCGCACGCAAGAAGGGATTCGATCAACTGCTGCGGGCCCTGGCCCTCCTGCCCGAGGATCGGCGCGGAGGTCTGCAGGTCGTCGGCGACGGATGGGAGCGCGCCAGGCTCGAAGCGCTCGCCGGGGAACTGGGTCTCTCGGACATAGTCCGCTTCCTGGGTCGGCTCGATCCGGCAGAGACGCGCCGGCTCATGCAATCGGCCGCGCTGCTCGTTCTCCCGAGCCGCAGGCTGCCGAACGGAGACCGCGACGGAATTGCCAACGTGCTGCTCGAGGCGATGGCGCTGGGCGTCCCCGTCGTGACGACGACGGCGGGTGCGGCGGGCGAAATCATCGCCGACCATCGGAACGGCATCCTCGTCCCCGCCGACGATGAACGGTCCCTGTCGGAGGCCATCGGCTCCCTGCTGGCCGATCGGCCGCTCCGGGAGCGGCTGGCGCTGGCCGCACGCGCCACCGTCGAGGCTCAGTTTGACTTGCGCTGCACCGGCGCGGCGCTGTCGGATGTGCTCGCCAGCCACGTCTCGGTCCCGGCCAGCAACGCATCCCGCCAGCCGGCCCCGTAATAGCTGTGCCCGGCGTGGGGAATGACGGTGAGTTCCATGGGTATCCGGTGGCGCGTGCAGAATCCGGTGTAGGCCTTCGCCGCCAGCGGCGCGTCGGGATCGGAGCCGCCGTAGATGAAGCGGATGGCGCCTGCGTAGTTGCGGAAGGCCGCCAGCAGGACGTCTTCCGCCCGCGCCTCCTCGGTGGAGCGCGTCTCGTGCCGGGCGATCGCCTTGCCGACCATTTTGGTCTGCACCTTCCCCGTCAGGATCTTCCTCCAGGTCTCCCGGCGAAGCAGCTTCCGGCCGTAGGCGCGCAGCGCCCCCAGCGTCTTGAGACGGTTGGTGTCGGCGGAGCGGAGGCTCCCCATGACCTCGGCCGACCAGAGGACGAGCCGCCGGATATCGGCATGGCGGACGGCCGTGCCGATGGCGACCTTGCACCCCGAGCAGATCGCAACGAGGGTGATCGGCGTGCCCGCGGGCAGCGTCGACCGGATCCAGTGTACCGCGACATCGGCATCGTCGATCATCGTCCCGATTCCCGCCTCGCCGACGCGTCCGTCGCTCTCGCCGCGGCCCCGGTAGTCGATGCGGAGGCAGAGGTTGCCCTGCCGCGCCAGCCGGCGGGCGAAGCGCAGAAAGAGCCGGTGCGGGCCCTGGCGGTCCCCCGACCAGCCGCCCAGGAAGAGGAAGGCCGCCCGGGGGGCGGCCCCGACGGGCCGGTGCAGAATGGTGCGGATCGCGGCGCCGTTCCGGTCGAGAGTCAGGGGCGATTCGACGGGATCGACCGCAGCGGCAGGCACGACAGGCGCGATCAGTTCGGCCGGGCCAAACACCGCCCGTATCCACTCCGCCGACGCCTCGGCCAGCGCCTGCGTGTCGACATGGCCGACGCTGTTCCAGAAGGGGGCGAGCCGGAGGGTTCGCGCTTCGATCTGCGGGGTGGTCTGCCGGATGGCCTCGACCGACCGCGTGTCGGCGCCCGTCGCAAAAGCCAGGCCAAGGAGGGCCGTGGCGGGAAAGGTGCAGGTGCCGAGCTGCCGGTACTGCTCGCCCGTGAAGGCATATCCATCGAGATCGACGCTGTCGCCGTTGCGGAGCGCGGCCTCCACGGCGTTGCGGGAGACCTGCGCACGACCATGGGCGATCATGTCGTTCACCATCCGCCGCTGCAAAAGCTGCTTGATGAAATCGGCGCCCGAGACCGGCTCCCACAGCAAGCAGGCGGCTGCGGACGCGGCGCGCTGCAGGGCCAGGAGGGCCCCGGTCCGGACGCCCAGGCGGACCTGCCGCAGCTGGGGAAACTGCTCCGCCAGCCAGGCCGAGGCGGCGTCGATGTCCTTCAGCCAGTCGTCGACGGCATGCGCCTCGAAATCGCCGGACGAATCGCCGCAGCCGCGGTAGTCGATGCGGAGGACGGCGCACTGGGCGGTGGCGGCCAGATGGCGGGCCCCATCGACCATGGCGCGCTGGGCCGCCTTGCGCTCCTCGACCAGCGGCGGGCAGAGCAGGACGGCGCAACGCGCCGCCGCTTCGGGGCGGGTCAAGGTGGCCGAGAGCCAGCCGTCGGCGACGGGGAGTTGGAAGGCGGTTGCGAGGATCGGCGAATCGGCCATCACGTTTTCACCTGCCGCCCGTTGGCGAAGACGCCGGGGGCCGCCGCCCGGGGATTGATGATGTAGCGCAAGGCGCGTTCGACCGTGACGCCGCCGCCGGCGAGGGGATTTTCGACGAAGCCGATTTGCCGGAAACCGACGCTGCAGTAGAGGTTGAAGGCGCGGTCGTTGGTGGGCAGCGTGGTCAGATCGATGCCGTCGTTGCCGTTCTTCACGGCCTCGTCGATCAGCAGGAGCATCATCTGGCGTCCCAGCCCCGTCCCCTGGAAGTCGTCGAGAATGCCGATGCCCAGCAGGGGGAAGGGGTGCTTGAAAAGATGCAGGAAGAAATAGCCCACGATGCGTGCGTCCTGGAAAACGCCCAGCGTGAGGTCGTCGCCGGCCTCGGAACGGGCCAGCAGCGGTGCCAGCGTCGCCTCGTCGTAGAGGTGCGGCAGGAAGCGGGCGGTCATCTCCCGCGAGAGGGCGCCGCCGAACTGACACAAGGCTTCGCGGTCCGCCGGCCGCAGCCTCCGTACCGCCAGCGTTTCACCCTGCTTGGTGGTCAGTGGAACGACATCGTCAAAATTCATGTCAGCATCATCGCGCAAGGCGCTTTCGCTGTCAATCCCCCCTGCGACCTAATAATCGTTGCGGCATTAAACGAACCGAGCGCCATTTGCCCGTTATTCGCAAATCGGCTATAATCGGTGCCAGATTTTCGGGAAGCCTCTGAAAATGTGAAAGGACGAATGAAGATGAACAACAGGATGATAGCTGGATGGATGGTGGCGGTCGCGGGCAGTTTGCTGCTGGGCGGCTGCGCCTCCCCGCAATCGGG
>CAZQKI010000119.1:0-13653 GCA_964592855.1 uncultured Lentisphaerales bacterium | reverse complement strand
GAAAATAATGACACAACAGAGCATCGGCATCGGTTTGATCGGCTGCGGCGGACGGCTGCGGCAAGTCGTGGACAATCTGCTCCGGGCGACGGATCGGGTGGAAGTGCGGGCGCTGCACGACCCGAACCCGGAGTCCATCCGTATCGGCCGCGAAAAATACAATCCGGCGGCGGCCGTCTGCGACGACTACCGGGCGCTCTGCGCCCGGCCGGACATCGACTGGGTGATGATCGGGAGTTGGAACTGCCGGCACCGCGAGCACGCGGTTGCCGCCTTCGAGGCGGGCAAGCACGTGTTCTGCGAAAAACCGCTGGCCACCACCCGCGAGGACTGCCTGGCCATGGGCGACGCCTGGCGGCGCAGCGGGCGCCTCTTCAGCATCGGCTTCACCTTGCGCTACAGCCCGCACTACCGGCGGATCAAGGAGATCATCGCCGGCGGCGAGCTCGGCCGCATCCTGTCGTTCGAGTTCAACGAGACGCTGGACTTCAACCACGGCGGCTACATCCACGCCGACTGGCGGCGGAAAACGGAATGGGCGGGTAGCCACATGCTGGAGAAATGCTGCCATGATCTCGATATCGTCAACTGGCTGCTCGACGACCTGCCGGTCAAGGCCGCCTCGTTCGGCGGCCGCGACTTCTTCACCGCCGCCAACGCCTTCCTGGTGGATGAAATCGGGCCGCGGGCCGACGGCACCCCTGCCTTCGGCGCCATGATGGTCGGCATGGAAGGCAAGCTGCTCGGCAACATCATGAACCCGTTCAACGACGACAAGGACATCCTCGACCACCAGGTCGCGCTGCTGCAGTACCGCAACGGTGCCCGCGGCATGTTCCACACCAACTGCATGTCCGGCATTCCCGAGCGGCGGCTCGTGCTCTGCGGGGACCGGGGCGCCCTGCGCACCGACGTGCTCGCCGGCCGCATCGAGTTCCGGCGCATCGGCTTCGACGCCCCGCTCGAGGACCGCTCGACCGCCGCCTCGGGCGGGCACGGCGGCGGCGACAAGGTGCTGGGCGCCAGCCTGGCCGAGACCATGCTCGCGGGCGTTCCGCCCCTGACCGGCCTCGAGGACGGCCTGCGTTCGGCCTTCACCGCCTTCGCCATCGATCAGGCCCAGGCCACCGGCCAGGTGGTGGACTTGACCCCCGATTGGCGACGCGCCGGTTTGTGGGACAAGGAGCCGACCCGATGATGAACCTGTCGCCCGCCAAATGGATCTGGTTGCCGTCACAGCGCTGCCTGCCCAACACGTTCGTGCTGTTTCGCCGAACCCTGGAGCTGGCCGAATTGCCCAGGCAGGCCACCGGCTGGATCCTGGCCGATAGTCGTTACCGCCTGACCGTCAACGGCCGGCGCGTGCAGTGGGGGCCGGCGCCCTGCGATCCGCGTTGGCCGGAGGCAGACCCGGTTGACCTGGCGCCGTTTCTGCAGGCGGGCGCCAACGTGCTCGGCGTGGAGGTCTGCTACTTCGGCCAGGGCGACGGCACTTGGGCCATGGGCGCGCCGGGACTGATCGCGCGGTTCGACATTGACGGCCAGATGCTGGTGACGGATGCCGCGTGGAGGACGTTCCTGGATCGCGCCCACCGGCCCGGCTCGCCGAAGCGCTGGTATCTGCGGGCGCTCCAGGAGCAGTTGGACGCCCGGCGGCATCCCCATGGCTGGGATACGCCCGCGTATCAGCCCGGCGCGGACTGGGTTCCGGCGATGGAGTTGGGCGGCGACGCGCAGACCCCGGCCATTTTCGCCGGCGGGCCGGAGGTTTTTCTCCGGGCGGACCAGCCTCCGGCGTCCGCCGCCACCCTGGCGAATCCGCCGGTCATCCGGGAGCGCCAGATCCCCTTGATGCGTGAGTCGTGGGTGGCTGCGGAAACGCTCGTGGAAACGGGCCGCGTCACTTGGTTGCGCGACCCCGATGACTGGTTCGAGTCACGCATCCCGGACAGCTTCACCATCGTCCCGGAGGCCCTGTCGGCCAGCGCCGTCCCGGCGAGCGGGGAGGGGCTCTATTTCACCTTCAAGCTTCCCGAGCAGGTGGTCGGCTTCCCGCGTTTCACCATCGAGGCGCCGGAAGGGACCATCGTGGAACAAATGGTCCAGGAAGCGCATGATCCGGTGGCGGGGCCTTGCTGGCTGGACACGCACTTCTTCCAATGGACCCGCTTCATCTGCCGCGAAGGGGTCAACACGTTCGAGACCTTCGATTTCGAGTCCTGCATGTGGCTGCAGCTTCATGTGCGCAACGCCTCCCGCCCCGTCGCGATCCGCGACGTCGGCGTGCGGCGGCGCGTGTATGCCTGGGCGGAAACGCCACGGATCGCGTGCGCGGAATCCGCGTTGCAACGGCTTTTCGAGGCGAGCGTCAACACGCTGCTCAACAGCGCCCAGGAGACGGTGGTGGACGGCATGGGCAGGGAACGCCAGCAATACAGTGGCGATTGCGGGCACCAGCTTCACGCCATCCGCTGCATCTTCGGCGAAACGCGCCTGCCCGCCCGCTATCTCAGCACCTACAGCCAGGGGATGACGGTGGACGGCTACTTCCTTGACTGCTGGCCGGGGTACGACCGGTTGGCGCGCCTGATGCAACGGCAGATGGGCGCCACGCGCTGGGGGCCGCTGCTCGATCATGGCGTGGCCTTCAACTTCGATTGCTGGAACCATTACTTCGAGACGGGGGACCGCGAAGCTCTGCGCGAGCCGTACCCGCGCCTGCGGACCTTCGCCGCTTACCTCCAGCGTCTGCGGCGCGACGACGGGTTGCTGCCGGTCGAGGACATCGGCGTGCCGGCGGTATGGATCGATCATGATGCCTACCGGAAGCAAAGTCACAAGCAATGCGCCTTCAATCTCTACACGGCGGCGATGTTCCAGCATGCGTTGGCGAAGATCGCCCAGTTGTTTGACGACGACCCCGCGCCGTTCCGCCGGTTCGGGCGGGAACTTGAAGCGGCGACGGTGGCGCGGTTCTGGGACCGGCAATGGGGACTGTTCGTCGTGAATCCCGGCGAACCGGAGGCGCGGCTATGCGACCGGTCACTGGCGACGGCGATCCTGTTTGACCAGTGTCCGGGCGGCGACACGGCCGCGGCGTTGCGGGCGCTGGTCGAATGTCCTCCCGAGATGGGGCTCTCGTACCCGCCGAACGCGGTCTGGCGCTATTGGGCGCTGGCCAAGGGTGGCCGCACGCAGACGATTGTCAGGGAACTAAGGGAGAAGTGGGCGGTCTTGCCGTCCGTCCGATCGAACAACTCGCTCCAGGAGGACTGGAGGGCAAGACCCGATTCGACGGCGCAGTTCAGTCATTGCCCGCTCGCGCCGCTGATCATGCTCTTCCAGTGTCTGGCCGGCATCGTGCCGACGACCCCTGGTTTCGCAAAATGCGACATCCGGCCGCGACTGGCGGATCTAGGGGATCTCGACTTGACGGCGCATACGCCGCGCGGCGACATCCGCTTCGTCGCCCGCAAGCACGCCCAAGGCCATGCCCTGTTGGTCGAGGTTCCCGTCGACTGCGCGGCCACGCTGGTGTTGCCGGATGGCACGTGCCAGCGCATCGAAGGCCGCTGGGAAGGCCAGCTTTAACCAATGCCCGTGAAATCGCGAAACTGAAACCTGAAACCTCAAATCCTGAAATAACCATGCACCACATCCTTCGCACCTTCATCCCCGCCAACGCCTTCGAATCACGCACCAACGATTTGCTGGACTATTGCCGACGCACGGGTTGCCGTGAAGTGCTCTTGTTCACCACCTCCTATGACGAGGCCCCGTCGTTTGCGCCCATCGCCGACATTCGCGACTATGTCGAGCAGCTCCGGCCCTATGTCGCGAAGCTCAAGAAGACTGGGATTACCGTCGATATCAATGTCATGCAGACCCTGGGACATGTCTATTTCCCCTTGGGCATGAGCGAGGAATTCCCCTTTCAGCGGCGGGTGACCAACGCCGGCAAGGTCAGCACCGCCGGCGCCTGCCCGCGCTGTGCGAAACTGCAGGATTGGGTGGCGGAAACCTATGCCATCTACGCCTCGCTTGAACCATCGGTCATCCTGGTCGACGACGATTTTCGCACGCCGATGGATGGCCTGACCTGCCTGTGCGACGATCACCTGGCGGACATCTCCCGGCGGGCCGGGCGCGCAGTGACACGTGAAGAGGTGGACGCGGCGATTCACGACAGCCAGTGGCCGGCCTCCTCGCTGCGCGCGCATTACTTCGATTCCACCACCGAGGGCTATTGCCGCCTGGCCACACGCATCCGCGAATCGGTGAAGGCGGCATCCCCGCAAACCCGGCTCGGTGTCATGGCGGCCTACTTCCCGCTCGGCGTGATCGGGCTCGACTACCCCGCCGTCCTGCGGGCCCTCTGTGGCGTACAGACCCCGGTCCTCCGCCCGCAGATGACCATGTACTACGAACGCGATCCACGCGAGCTGCCGAGTTCCTTCAGCAACCCGGCCCTGTTCCGGGCCGCCTTGCCGGAGAAGATCGAGTACTGGCCGGAGATCGAGAACTACCCCTTTACCACCTGGAGTAAATCCACCCAGTGCACCTTCGCGCAAATGAGCGCTGCCGTCTTGCAGGGCTTCGATCACCTGGCGCTCGACCTCTTCGATTTCTTTGATCATCCCTACGCTGACAGCGAAGCGGTCATTGCCATGCTGGAAGCCAAGCGTCCGTACTTTGATGCCTTGCGTGCGCTGGTGCCCGAGGACAGCCGTCCTCTGGGCATCGCGCCCTACGTGCATATCGACGAAATGCGGGTGCGGCGCGTACCGACCGGGAGCTGGGATCTCTGCGGCAGCCAGAAGTTCAGCCGGGTGCTGCCCAATTTGGGGCTGCCGGTCGGCGCTGGCGGGGGCGGGCCGTGGCTGTTCATCACGGGCGACGATGTGCTCGCAGCCGACGACGCGGAAATCGACCGGATGCTTGCTGCCGGCGCGGTGATAGACCGCACCGGACTGGAGTCTCTGCATTTGCGCGGCTTTGGGGAGCGTGTGGGTGTCGGGGTTGGGGATTTCATTGATGGCGACGAACTCGGCTACGAGGAGTTTGTCGAGCCGACGACCTCGCCGCGCCTGCACGGACAAAGGTTTCCTCTGCGCGCTCTCGGTTGTGCGGGGGATGTTGTGGAATTGAAGCCCCTGAGTGGCAGTGCGCTGCCGGCCTCGCTCATCCGCAACTACCGCCGCGAGGCAGTGGCGCCGATGGTCCTGCTCAATGAAAATTCTGCTGGCGAGCGCTTTGCCGTTCTGGCCTGGTCGGGCCGGGTCGGCAATCATCAGGTGAACGAAAACCTGATGCGGGCCGAACAGTTCCGCGAGCTCTTCACCTGGACCGCGCGTCGCCCCTTGCCAGTGGCAGTCGACGAACGCACCCCTTTTGTCTGGCCGATTCTCAACCGCAGCCCTGACGGCCGCCTCGTTCTTGGCTTGGTCAACTGCTCGACCGATACCTACCGGTCGTTGACTCTGGTCATGGGTGCCGAGCCCAGTGAGCTCTTCCAGCTCGATGACAATGGGATTTTGGAGCCGCTCCCCTTCGATGTTGTCGATTCCCGCCCCGGCCGGGTTCGGGTGCGTTTTCCCTGCGACGCCGCCCCATTGTCCATGACAACCCTTGTCTATCGGTAACCGTCGAACAACAAGTAAAGGAGAGGTCCTTCTGGGTTTGGTGTGAAAGTTTCGATTGATGATGAAAGAGAACAACAGGAAAGGAGAACACCGCATGACACCGAACAAATCATTCCACATCGGCCCGCAGTACTATCGTCCGCCATTCCCCAACGACCGTTTCTGGGAGCAGGACATCCCGCGCATCCGGGAAGCCGGATTCAACACCGTCCAGCTCTGGGTGCTCTGGAGCTGGGTTGAGGCAACCCCGGGAAGATTCGAGTTCGGCGACTACGACCGGCTGGTCGAGTTGGCGGGCCAGAGCGGCCTGGACGTGGTCTTGAGCGTCATCCCCGAACTGCAGCCGCACTGGATTCACCGGCTCGTGCCCGGCAGTGAGATGATCGACTGCAATGGGCGCAAGGTGCCGTCGTCCAACCGCAGCGAATGCCACTTCGGCCTTACCCCCGGCGGCTGCACCGACCATCCCGAGGTGTGGGCGCGCATGGCCCGGTTCATCGAGGCGGCGGTGACCCGCTACAAGGACCAGCCGCAACTGCACGGCTGGGACATCTGGAACGAGCTGCGCTGGAACGTGCAGGCGTCCGAGCTGGTCTGCTACTGCCCGCATACCCTGGAAGCCTTCCGGGCGTGGCTGCGCGGCCAGTTCGGCGACCTCGACGGCCTCAACCGCGCCTGGCAGCGCCGCTACGCGAGCTGGGACGATGTCACGCCCGCCATCGCCACCGAGCGGCCCTTCACCGAGTCGCTGGCCTACGCCCGTTTCATCCGCTGGCGCTGCGCCGAGCAGGCGGGCAAACGTCACGGGATCTTCCAGCGGCTCGACGGGCGCCATCCGGCCACCGTGCATGGCGATTCGCCGAGCTTCCTCAAGGGTGGCGGCAAGGAGGCATCGCCGCAGGATCGCGGCAACGACTGGGACTACGCCGACCGGGTGGACGGTGTCGGCTGTTCGAGTTTCCCGCTCTGGGGCCTGACCGACGCGCCCGATTTCGCCCAGCGCATCGAGGCGCTGCCCAGCGCCGCCAACGGCAAGAAGATCTGGCTCAGCGAGGTGCAGGGCGGCTCGGCGGCGCGCGGCACGGATTTCCTGCCGCCGGTACCGGCACGCCCGCAGCAGCGCTGGCTGTGGACCGGCTTCGCCAACGGCGCGGACACGGTGCTCTTCTGGTGCTGGCGCGACGAGGTGTTCACCACCGAAGCCGGCGGGTTCGGCTTCAGCGGCAACGACGGCTTCTATCCCGAGCGCGCCTCGGCCATGCGCCGCACCGCCGCCGTGCTGGAACGGCACGGCGCCGACATCGCAGCCTTCCGGCCCGATCCGGCCCGGATCGGCGTGCTGTTCTCGCCGGAGAGCTACGCCTTGTACTGGTCCATGGAAGGGCGCGGCTCGCGGACGCAGATGGCCTTGCAGGGCTGGGGGCGGGCCTTCCTCAAGCAGCGGCTCCCGTTCCGCCTGGTCGAGGAACGTCATCTGGACGCACTCGACGGCCTGAAGTTGCTGGTCCTGCCGCGCACCGCGGTGGTCGACGACGACACCGCGGCGCGGCTCGAAGCGTTCGTGCGCGGCGGCGGCACGCTGCTCTGCGAACCGGAAACCGGCGCCTACGATTCGCGCGGCATCTTCCGTTACCCCGATGAGCGGTTCATCGCCAAACTGACCGGGCGCGTCGAGGTGGGCCGGCGCAAGCTGCCGGGGGTTTCCGTGACCGTGGCCTGCGACGGCGCGACTTATGAAATACCCGCCACCCAATGGCTCGGCCCCATCGGCCAGGCGGCGGGCGAAAAGAGCGGCGAGCTGCTGGTCACGACTGCGGTCGGCAAGGGCCAGATTGTCCAGTTGGCCGCATTTTGCGCCGAACCCTACCTCGCCAGCGACCTGTGCAACAGTCCGGAGTGGGGGCGGTACACCGGCGGTTTCGAGCGCTTTGCCGCCGCCCTCGCCGCCCGAGTCGGGGTCGCCCCGACCCTTGAGACCGGGAGCGAGTCTTTCGTCTATGCCAAGACCGGCATGCTGCACGGCTGCCGGGCGGTCTATATCATGCAGGCCACCGACGCCGCCGGGCCGGTGCGTGTCAGGCTCGGCACGGCGGGCTTTGCCGGTACGGCGCGGGATCTCGTCGCCGGCACGACCGTCGCAAAGGCTGCCGACGGCTGGGCCGTGATCGAGCCCGATCCCGAACTCGGGGTGGCTCTGCTGGTGGATCAGGCGCCTGGGAGTGCGTTGTCATGAACTTGAGTCATCCATTCCCCGCCAGCGATGTGCCCGAGGTCGTCTTCGATGCCGAACCGGGTTACGCGGCGTTCCACCGCCGGGCCTGGGAACTGGCCTGGGAGCATGTCATCGAGTACCCCGGCGCGCCGCGCTCGCCGTACATGGACGAGGCCCACACGCGCGGGCGCATCTGGATCTGGGACACCTGTTTCATGGCCCTCTTCTGCAAGTACGCGCCGGACCGGTTCCCCGGGGTCGAGAGCTTCGACAATTTCTACAAGCCCCTTTACGAGGGCGCGCCCACCACGCTGGGCATCCATCACCTCGACAATCCGCCGCTGTTCGCCTGGGTGGAGTGGGAGAACTACCGGTTCACCGGCAACCGCGCGCGCCTGGAGGAGATCTACCGCCGCGGTTATGTGCAGAAGCACTTCGCGCGGATGGAGTCGCTGCCGTTGCCGCAGGCCCCCGCCTGCGCCGACAACGAGACCTTCTTCCGCAAGGTCGCGCTCGGCTATCACTGGGCCGGCTGCCCCAACGGCATGGACAACACCCCGCGCGGGGGCGGGGGCAGGGGGGCGAACCCCGACGACGCCCGCTCCGGCTATCCCGACATCCTCTGGCTCGATGCCATTGCCCAGCAGGCGCTGGCAGCGGAATGTATCGCCAACATCGCCGCGGAGCTGGGCGACGCGGCGGCTGTCGAAGCCTGGCGCGCCAAGTGGCGGGCCCTGGGCGAACTGCTCAACCGGCATTACTGGGACGATGCTGACGGCATCTACTACGACATCCACGCCACCGCCCCTCACGAGTTCTACAAGGTGAAAACCCCCGCCGCCTTCTGGCCGATGCTGGCAGGGCTTTGCAGCCATGGCCAGGCCGAGCGGCTCGCCGCCCAAGTGGCGAATCCCGCGGTCTTCGGCGGAGCGGTGCCGTTCCCCAGCGTCTCGCGCGACGATCCGGCATTCGACTCCAAAGGCGGCTACTGGCGGGGCGGCGTGTGGCTGCCGCTGGCCTACATGAGCATTAAGGCCTTGGAGCGCTATGGCTTCCACGACTTGGCCGACACGGCCGCGGAAACACTGGTGCGGCACATGTGTCAAACTTGGCGCGAATTCGAGCCGTCCACCATCTGGGAGGCGTACTCGCCCACCGAGGCCAAACCATCCACGCATAAGCGTCCGGATCAGATGGCGCGTCCGGATTTCTGCGGCTGGTCGGCGCTTGGCCCGATTTCACTGCTGATTGAAAATGTTCTCGGACTGCAGTGCGACGCCGGCACGCAAACCGCGCGCTGGCGCCTGCGCCACACAGGACGGCATGGCGTGCGGAACCTGCGTTTCGGCCAGGTCACCGCCACGCTGATCTACGACGGCCACGGCGGCATCGAGGTGGAAACCCAGCACCCCTTCCAGTTGCAGGTCAACGGCAAGCTGTTCACGGCGGAAGCTGGACGAAGCTGTCTTCCGCAGGTTCGCCTTCCATGAAAGCCAAAACAAAATAACGAGGAGACGCATCATCATGACTACATCATCGGTCGAACTGGAAAGCGCCCGTGCGCGCATCACGCCCGCCGACACCGGCGAGGCGCTGGTCAACCCCGGCATGGGGTTCACCCACTACGAGTACAGCAATCAACCTGAAACTTACGGGGCACGGCTCGACTATGGCGACACGGTGGACGAGTTCCCAGGGCTGAGCACAGTCTATTTGCGTCTCGCTTGGGGGTTGCTCGAACCGGAGGAGGGACGCTTCGACTGGTCCTGGTTCGACGGCCCGGGCCAGCGCTGGATCGCCAAGGGCAAGCGGCTGGTTCTGCGCCTGACCACCAGTGAGAGCTTCAACCGTTACGCCACGCCGGAGTGGGTCTATGCCGCCGGCGCCCGCAAGGTGCCGTTTCTCGGCAAATACACAGACAAATACAGCGGCGGCCCGTCGTTCGAGCCGGACTTCGGCGACCCCATCTATCTTGAAAAGCTCGACCGCTTCCTTGCCGCCGCGGCCGCCCGCTATGACGGCGACCCGAACGTGGACTTCATTGATATCGGCACCTTCGGCATGTGGGGCGAGGGGCACACATGGCACGGATCGCACACCCACTACCCCTACGAGACGATCTTCAAACATCTCAAACTTCACACCCGGCATTTTATGAAGACCCGCCTGGTGGTCAATGACAATCTGCTCGACCAGGATTATGTCAATCCCGAGATGATCCAGTACTGCCTTACCCATCGGATGGGCATCCGCAACGACAGCGTCTGCTGCCTCGGGCCGAACAGCCCGTTCCGAGAGAACACCCTGCACATGATGCGAGCCTTCTGGCTTACCTCCCCAACGGTGGTCGAAACCGGACATTACGGGGAAACCAACCTGGGCAAGGGCTGGAGCCGTGAGCACGTCCTCGGAGCCATCTGCGAACTGCACGCCAGCTACTGTTCGATCCATTGGTGGCCGCGTGAATTTCTGGCCGCGGAACGCCCGTTGATTGACGAAATCAACCGCATCCTCGGCTACCGCTTGCAGCTCAAGGAAGCAAGCTGGCCGGAGGTCATCCGGCCCGGCGACCAATGGACGTTCACCGCCCAATGGGCCAACGCGGGCGTCGCGCCGCTTTACGAAGACGCTTTCCCCGCACTGACCCTCAAGGACGCGCGGGGCGGCATCGCCGCCGTTTTCGTGGACGAAAACATGAACCTGCGGCGCGTTTTGCCAGCCTGCTTGGGACAATCATCTCCCAATCGCTACCGGCAGGAGTCAACCTTCCGCCAGGCGGGGCCGTTGCGTCGCGCATCGTTCTCCGCGCTGCCTGCGTTCGACCTGCGGACGGCGGATCTGGAGTCGTTCGCTTCGCGGTCCGGCACCCTGCGGCCGGGCGACTACGATCTCTACCTCAGCGTCGGCAGCCGCATCGGCACCCCGCGGATTGCGCTGCCCATGGAGAGCCACGACGGCGCCCGCCGCTACCGCCTCGGCGCGATCCGCGTGGCAGAACCAGGGGAGATATGAAAATGAAATGCGCATTTAATGCAAACTTATGGAGTAAGACAAATGCCAGTTGTCAGAACGTGTGAGAATTACATGCGCATGAGAAAAAACATGACATCGAAAGAAAGAGTGATGACGGTGTTTGCCGGCGGCGTGCCGGATCGGGTGCCGGTGAACTATGCCGCGAATCCGGGCATCCAGCAGCGGCTCCTGACGCACTTTGGCCTGGCGGAAAATGACAGGGAAGGGCTGATGCGCAATCTGGGCGTGGATTTCCGCCCGGCGGGTCCGCCCTACACGGGGCCGAAACTGCACCCGGATATTCCCGAACGGGGCGTCGTGGTGGACAACTGGGGCATACATCGCCGCTGGGTCGAACACGAGACCGGGGGCTACTGGGACTATTGTGACTTTCCGCTCCAGAACGCCGACGAGGAGCAGGTGGCGGCCTGGCCCATGCTGTCGGCGGACGATTTCGATTATTCAGGCGTTGCGGAACAATGCCGATCCCAACGCGAGTACGCCGTCTTCACCGGCGGCGCCGGAACGCCGGACATCATCAATGGCAACGGCATGCTGCGCGGCATGGAGCAGACGCTGGTGGACTTGATCACCGACGATCCGGCGGGGCTGCTGCTGGCGCGTCGGCGGAGCGATATTATTTTCGAAATCATCCGTCGCACGCTGGAGGCCGCGCAGGGCGGCATTGATCTCCTGTGGATGGGTGAGGACCTGGGCACGCAGATCGCTCCGCTCATCAGCAAGGAACTCTTCCGAAAGCACATCCGGCCGCTGCACCAGCGTTTTGTTGACTTGGCGAAATCCTTCGGCATCCCGGTCATGATCCACACCTGCGGTTCCAGCAGTTGGGCGTATGAGGATTTCATCGAGATGGGCGTCCGCGCGGTGGATACGCTCCAGCCGGAGGCGGTCAACATGTCGCCCGCCTATCTCAAGAAGACATTTGGCGGTCGGCTGGTGTTTCACGGCTGTATTTCCACGGCGGGTCCTGTGGCCACGGGCAGTGTGGAGGAGGTCGTGCGCTATTGCCGCGACACGCTCGAGATCATGATGCCCGGGGGAGGATACTGTTTTTCGCCGACGCATCACCTGCAGGACAACTCGCCCACAGAGAACGTGATCGCCATGTATGAAACCGTCAGGCGCTATGGAAATTATGCGCAGGCTGAGCAATGATTATGAAAGAATCCCTGCCGACAACGCATGACCTAAGCCGGATTCCCTACGAACCCGTGCCCTTGTGGGTATGGAACGAACGGATGAACCCGGATGCCGTGGCGCTCCAGAACCGGCTGCTCCGTGAAGGCGGACACCCCGGCGGGTTCATCCATGTCCGCAAAGGCCTGCTTGACGACTACATGGGGCCGGATTTCATGCGGGCCGTGGATGCCGTGGCCGAGGATTGCCGACGCACGGGGCATTCTCTTTGGATCTACGATGAGAACCATTACCCGAGCGGCTTCGCCGGGGGTTCAGTTCCGCGTCGCGGCGAGGCGTTCCGCCACAAAGCGCTGCTGGCGCGGCCGGTGGGCGAAACGCCGCCGCCGGGTTCGACTCCGGTCGGCGTGTCGCGGGACGGCGTGCAGGTCTATCGCTGGGTGGCGTCGCTTGGACGCGCGAACTTCAACAACGCCTGCTACGCCGACACCCTGAATCCGCAAGCGGTGGATGCCTTCATCGAGGACTGTTACGCGCCGTATATCGAGCGGTATGGAACCGATGCCAGGGGGCGTCCGCTGGTGGCGGCCTTCTTCACCGATGAACCCATCGCCCTGACCCACGCCAACGCCCCGCATGGAGCGGCGCCGTGGACGGACCGGCTTCCGGAACGCTTTCGCGCCGAGCATGGTTACGACCCGCTGCCGTGGCTTCATCTGCTCTTCACCGAGGGCGAGGGGGCGGGGCGGTTTCGACTGCACTTCTATCGGACCGTGGACCGGTGTTTCCGCGAAAATTACACCATTCGGCTGGCCGATTGGTGCGCCGCGCACGGGGTCGTTTTCACCGGCCACTATGATTGCGAGGAGATTCTCTTTAAGCAGCAGTTGCGCGGGGTGAACGTGATGACCCAGTACCGCCATATGGACGTGCCGGGCATTGACCACCTCGGCCTCCAGGTGCGCGAACGGCTCACCGGCAAACAGTGCCAGAGCGTCGTGAATCAATTCAACAAACGGCGCATGATGAGCGAGACGGGCGGCTGCGGCGGTCACGGCATGACGTTCGCGGATCGCGGTTGGATCTATGCGCAACAAGTTGCCCTTGGCGTCAACTGGTTCGTGCCCCACCTGGCGACCTACAGCCTGGTCGGAGACCGCAAGCGGGACTGGCCACCGTCGCTCTTTTATCAGCAGCCCTGGTGGCCCGGTCAGCTCGCCTTGTCTCGCCGCACCGCGCGTTTGTGCGAACGGATGAGCGAAGGCGTTTTCGCGGCGCGGGTGCTGGTGATTCATCCGCGTGAGAGCGCGGCTTTCGTATGGACCGCGAGCTACGACGAGCGATCACCGGGCAATCTGCCGGGTCCCGGCTATGAACCCACGGCGCCCGGCGTGCGCGAACGACTGCTGCCGGTGCAGGAACATCTGGAGGCGCTGTGCGATGCGCTGCTCGGGTGCCATATTCCTTTCGACTTCGGCGACGAGTCCGTCATGGAGGACGCGGCGGCACACGTGGCGGAGGGTATGCCGGAGGTGCGGATCGGTGCAGGGGTGTATCACGCGATGGTCCTGCCCCAGCTTCTCACCTTGCGCCCGGCGACCGTGGAACTGCTCGAGCGCTTCATCCGCG
>CAZQKI010000118.1:4562-13737 GCA_964592855.1 uncultured Lentisphaerales bacterium | reverse complement strand
GACCTCGTCCAACTTCGCGTGATGGATGTAGAGCGAGTTGATCCGCCGACGCTGATAGCCGCTCCGCGCCCGGAGCTCGCGGGACTCCGGGCAATAGTCGAAGCAGCCAAACCCCGCCTGGAGGAGCAGCGCGTGGACCTCGTCATCCGTGTGACCATACACCTGGCCGCTGCCATTCAGTTCGATGATGATCGCTGCGACGCTGGACAGCAGTCCGGCGCCGCCGCGCAACAGGGGGAGTTCGAATCCCTCGACGTCGATTTTCAGCACCCGGGGCGAAAGACCGGTCCGGGCCACCAGTTCATCGCAGGAGCAGACGTCGACCGCCACGGTCTCCGCGTCTGCCGGTGTCGCCACATGATTCATGCCGCCATGCGCCACGGTGAATCGGAGTGTTCCGCTGGAGTCAGAGAGGCCGCACGGAACGGCGAGGCCCTTCACGCTGTTCAGGCGCAGATTGCCTTGAAGCCGCGCAAAAGTCGCGGGCACCGGCTCGACCGAGAGCACGGTCGCGCCGACGGATCCGGCGAGTACGCTGTAGACGCCCACGTTGGCCCCGAAGTCGCCGAAGACGTCGCCGGGCCTCAGGTAGTGGGCGAGGAACTGCATCTCATCAAAGTCGTAAAGCCCGCACAGGTAGGCCATCGTCGCGTAGTTCTCGCGCTTCGACAGAATGACCTGGGCCGATGGCGTGAGGCGGATGGCGAAGTCCGCCCCGTCCACGAGGCGCCTTCCTGCATGCCACTTCACGTATCGCACGAGCGCCGCGAGGCGATGGGCGCGGTTGGCAGGATGGGCGAGGATCTCCCGGATCACCTGCAGACGTTGCATCATGTCCAGGTCTCCGGATGCCGTATGGCCAGTTTCATCATCGTTTTCCTTGGATTGCGCGCTTGGCTGTTCCGGTTTTCATCGTAATGACTCCCATACCGCGGCGCAAGCACCTTATGATGTTCGCGGATAATCGGTTGAAGCGACGGATGCCCAGGTTCCGTTTGAGGTTGGCAAAGACCCCTTTGCCGATCGGAGCCCGAAGTGAACCCCGAACCTGAACCTTGTCTTCTGAACCCTCGGGGTGCGGCAACGAAGTTGACGCGGACCCGATTCCCGGCGCCTGAAAAACTTCGATTGCCCAACAGACCCTCTACCGACTACACTACTCGCCAATACCAGACTTCTTTTAGGTTGAATTTCATGCACACAGAAACTTGGCAGGCGGTTCAGCAGGAAATCGAAGCGACGCGCAACACTTCGTTGCGCGACCATTTTGCCGCCGACCCCCATCGTGCGGAGCGCTTTAACGCGCGTGCGGCCGGCTGGACGCTGGATTATTCGAAGAACCGCATCACGCCGCAACTGATGAAGCGCCTGGTCGCCCTGGCCGAGGCGTCGGGCCTCCGCGGCGAGACCGAGGCGATGTTCACGGGGCAGCCCGTCAACAGGACGGAGAAGCGCGCCGTGCTCCATACGGCCCTGCGCAACCTCTCGGACGAGCCGGTCCTGGTGAACGGCGAAAACGTCATGCCCGACATTCTCGCGGTCCGCGCCCGGATGGCCGCCTTCTGCGATCAGGTCCGCAAGGGAACCTGGCGCGGCCACACGGGCAAGCCGATCCGCGCCATCGTGAACATCGGCATCGGGGGGTCGGACCTCGGCCCGGCCATGGCCTGCGAGGCCCTCAGGCCCTACAGCAAGCGCAGCCTGCGCCTCTTCTTCGTGTCGAACGTCGACGCGACCCATCTGGCCGAAGTGCTGCGCCAGATCAAGGCGGAGCAGACGCTCTTCATCGTCGCCTCGAAGACCTTCACGACGCAGGAGACGCTCACCAACGCCCACTCGGCGCGCAGCTGGCTCCTCGGCAAGCTGGGCGGCGACCCGGCCGCCGTCGCCCGCCACTTCGTGGCTGTCTCGACCAACGCCCGGCTGGTAACGGAGTTCGGCATCGACATCGCCAACATGTTCGGCTTCTGGGACTGGGTGGGCGGCCGCTATTCGCTCCCCTCGGCGGTCGGCCTGCCGCTCATGCTGTCGATCGGTCCGCGCAACTTCGAGCGCATGCTCAAGGGCTACCAGGCGATGGACCACCACTTCCGCACCGCCCCCTTCGAACGCAATCTGCCGGTCCTGATGGGGCTGCTCGGCATCCTCTACCACAACGGGTACGGCGCGGAGAGCCAGGCGGTCCTGCCTTACGACCAGTACCTGGCGCGCTTCCCCGCCTACCTCCAGCAGCTCGATATGGAGAGCAACGGCAAGTCGACCGATCGCCAGGGCCAGACCGTTCGCGGCACCACGGGGCCGGTCATCTGGGGCGAGCCCGGCACCAACGGCCAGCACGCCTTCTACCAGCTGATCCACCAGGGCACGCGCCTGATACCCTGCGATTTCATCGGCTTCTGCCGCTCGCAGAACCCGATGGGCGACCACCACGACAAGCTGATGGCGAATTTCATCGCCCAGAGCGAGGCGCTGGCGATGGGCAAGACCGCGACGCAATGCCTGGCCGAGGGCGTGCCCGACGCGCTGCTTCCCCACAAGACCTTCGAAGGCAACCGTCCCTCGAACACCCTGCTGGCCGACGAGCTGAGCCCCCAGACCTTCGGCGCGCTGATTGCGCTGTACGAACACAAGGTCTTCACCCAGGGCGTGATCTGGAACATCTTCTCGTTCGACCAGTGGGGCGTCGAGCTCGGCAAGGTGCTGGCCGGACGCATTCTGAAAGAGCTGCAGTCCGTCACGGCGACGCCGCTGGCCCACGATGCCTCCACCAACGCCTTGATCAGCCGCTACCGTGCCGCCCAGGGGCGCGCTTAAATCCGAAGGGAGTCCGCCATGCTTGATGTCTCGATCGTCGTCGCCATTTTCAACGAGGAGGAGAGTCTTCCGCCGCTGTGCGAACAGCTGGACCGCGTGATGCGCGGCCTGAACAAGACCTACGAAATCATCCTGGTGGATGACGGCAGCAAGGACGCCTCCTGGACGGTGATGCTGAAGATGGCGGAGCGCTATCCCGGCCTGCGCCTCATCCGCTTCCGCCGCAATTTCGGCCAGACGCCCGCGATCGCGGCCGGTTTCGACGCCGCCGAGGGCGACGTGGTCGTCACGCTGGATGCCGACCTGCAGAACGACCCCGCCGACATTCCGATGATGCTCGACCACATCGCGGCCGGCGTGGATGTCGTGAGCGGCTGGCGCCAGGACCGCCAGGACCGCTTTCTGGACCGCAAGCTCCCCTCCATGCTGGCCAACGGCCTCATCAGCCGGATCACCGGCGTGTATCTGCACGACTACGGATGTTCATTGAAGGCCTACCGGCGCGACATTGTCAAGAACCTGAAGCTCTACGGCGAGATGCACCGTTTCGTGCCTGCCCTGGCGAGCTGGGTGGGCGGCACGATCGATGAAGTGCCGGTCAGGCACCATGCGCGCAAGTTCGGCAAGTCGAAGTACGGCATCTCGCGGACGGTTCGCGTCGTGCTCGACTTGATGACCGTCAAATTCCTGCTGCAGTACAGCACCCGTCCGATCCAGATTTTCGGCAAGACGGGGTTGCGCTTCGGCGCGGTGGCCTTCCTGATGCTGGCGCTGGTCGCCGCCGACTGGATTGCCGGCACCACGGGGGCCTATGGCGTGAACGGCTGGCTGGGCTTCCTGGGCATCGACGCCCACGCCTACCTGCACAAGCGTCCCTTCTGGGTCATCACGCCGCTTGTGCTCATGGGCTTCGGCCTCCAGTTCATCACGCTCGGGCTGATGGCCGAGATCCAGACCCGCACCTACCATGAATCGCAGAACAAGCCGGTCTACATTGTCCGCGAGACCGCGCGGTCGAAGGATAGGTGATCGGGAGTTGGAAACGCGAAATTCTCTTTGTCGCGAGCTTTGTCTTGAGCTTTGTCGATTCGTACACCCGACTCACCCTCGACCCGCGCAAGAGATTTGTGTGTACGAGTCGGTGTACGAGTCGGGAATTACAGGCAAGCCTGCCGCGCGGCTGCGCCGCGAATGATCGAGGGGGTATTTTTTTTGGAGCTCGGAAGACGACTACGGCGACGACTACGGTGAACGATTGAGAGCCTCCCATCGAGATCCGTAATCGTCGTCCGTCGTCCGATATCGCAAACCGATAGAACGCTATCGAATCGCGGTCGATTCATTGAATCCTGCGGTTCGCCATCCCTTTTGACGTTCTCAACGGGCGAGGCCGCCCGTTGAAAGTGCGCCCAGAAAGCGCCCTGTCCGTGTGAAAAAGTGCCAAGACATTTTCCGGCCGAAGCTTGTCCCATATCCGCGACTGTGTGCTCACAGGCGCCAGGACATAATTTTACGAAAATGGCTTAACCTGTTGATCCAGAGTATGTTGCGTATGATTTGATGCGGGATATTCCTGGCACTTGGCTGAGCGATGCACTATTGCGAGATCAGGAAGTCTGAAGGTAGGCATCCGCAATGACTCGATTTCCTTCGAAATTCTGCGGTTGGGTATTCTGCGGTTCTGCGATCATGTCGTGGTCGGGATGCGCGTCGCCCCCGCAGATGTACCGCGACGCCACGCCCTCGTACGTCGCCTTCTCGATCCGACGCGAACTCATCCGCCCGACCGCGTCGTTGTACACCAGAAGGCTCAGCATCAAGGTGGCGAAATGAAACAAAAGTGCGTGCTGCCCAGGTACTCGAACCGGTGAACGATAGCGGGCGACGATAGCGGTGGACGATGAAGACTCTCGACTCGTTATCCGCTCGCGTCGCCCGTTCTCGTGAACCGAATACCCATGGGGCGTTCGCCATATCCCTCGCAAAAAAGGACCCGTTCAGAACAGCGCGCCACAGGCATCTCCCCTTTGCGCCTAAGTCCGACAGGCTGCGCCGCGATCAAACGCTCGCGCGGGGCATGCACGCTCCATCGTAAGTAGGACTACAACTGCTGCCGCGCGCCCTTGTCCGCATCCCGCACCAGCCAGGCGCCCTCGGCATGGAGGAAGCGGCTGAACATCCGGAGGCCTTTCGCCGTGCCCGCCTCGTCGGGGCCGGCAATCAGCAGAACCGTTCCGCCGGCCATGCCGGGCCGCGGCAGCTCCTTGATGAAATACCGTCCGGGGCCGGGATAATCGTCGGTGGCGTCGGTCTCGTTGAGCTGGGTCAGCAGCGCTTGCGTGAGCGGGTTCTGCGCGGCATTGCCGACAACGATGGCCACGGGATAGCGGTCGTCGAGCGCGTCGGCGTCGATCAAGACCGGCAGATCCTCGCCGCACAGTCCGCGGATCGTTTCGACAAGTTCCTTCGGCGGCGCGCCGGCCGCGTAGATCGCCGCCCGCGCCCGCCCCTCCCGCAGCAGCGGGAGGTCGTGCCAATAGAGGCGCGGTTGCACCGTCGCCAGCGCCTCGTCGCGAAGGGCATCCAGGCACGCCAACACCTCGCGCTTGGCAGTCCGGTAGGCGGCGCTGTCGCCCTGGATCACCACGGAACGCAGACCGTTGCGTTCATCCGTTTCGCGCCAGGGAAGAAGCGCGGCGGGGTCGGGGGCCAGCACCCGCTGCAGCCGGCCGCGGACGGACGCCGTCACCGCCGAGGCGGGCATGTGGTCGAGATACCAGGAGAGGATGGCGCAGAGGTTCCCCTCCTCCATCCCCTCGCGGATCCCCTCGAGGAACGGACTGTTGATCAGGGGCGCGGCCGGATCGTCCTTGTCCTGGAAGGCGACAAACCGCTCGCCGCCGAGTCCGTAGTCCTTGGAGCGGTAGTCGACGTAGTAGAGCCACCCCTTGAAATAGGGGTTGGGCGCGCAGTTGCGGATGCCGAGCAGCCACGACTCCCAGCCCAGGAAGCGCGAGCGGCCGGGCGCCTTGCGGATTTCGGTGCCGCGCCCTTCGCCGGCGCCGTAGGTGCCGATGATGGCATCGGGGCGGACTTTGAGCGTTCCGGCGCGCACCCCCTCGGTGAACGGCAGGGCCAGCCCCCGGTTCAGCGTCCAGAGGGCCACATGGGGCGCCAGCTTGGCGTTCAAGGCCGGATCGGCGTTGTAGCTGCCGGTGAACGAGGAGGAGCAGCCCCAGCCGGCCGCATTCATCCGCTCGGCCCAGGGGATGTACCGCTCGACCAGTTCCGTCGCGCTCAGTTCGTCGCCGATGCCGGTGACCATGACGCGAACCCCCTTTTCGCGCAGATGACGGGACAACTCGCGGCAGAACCACGCTTCAATCCGCGCGGCGTCCTCGCCCGCGATGCCGGCGCGGGCCACCAAGGCTTGCAGAGAGGCGGCGATGTCGCCCATGCGGAAGCGGGTCTGGTTATGCTCGATGGACTGCTCCACCCAGTCGTCGTAGGCGAAGAAGTCGAGCGCGGGGGCTTCGCCGGCGGCCAGCCGGTTGCGGCACCGCCGCAGCGCCGCGGCATCGAGGGGCGTCGTCTCGCCGCGGAGGCGTGCATCGGCGGGGCGCACGGCATTGACCAGCGACCATTCGAAGCCGTGCGATTCGAGGTTCTCCATGAAGCGCAGCGCCGGCGCGGCGTCGCGGACATCGCCGTAGGAGGTGCCGGCCGGCATGAGCTTGATGAACCGGTTGCGGGTCAGGCGGACGGGATGTACCGTGACCTCGACCGGCAGCGCCACGCGTTTGCCACCCGCGAAATCGACGTGCAGCGTCAGGGGATAGCGGCCAGGGGCCACGCCGGACGAATCGAGCTTCACCCACAAAATACGCGTCTCGCGGGGCGGCATGGCGAACGCTGCGGAGCCCTTGGGCGCAACCCGCTCCGACGGCATCAGCCAATAGGGAAACTCCTGCGCCAGCGCCGGGTCCTTCTCCCAGGGAATCGGGTCGGGGCGGTCCTGCACGAACAGCGCGACGCGAGCGGCGGGAAAGGCGCCGGTCTCGAAGCGCCCCTGCGCGTCGCCCAGATCCTTCAGCGGCGTCAGGTTCAGTTGCAGCAGCTCGTATTCGTCCAGGGCCAGATCGGCGGCGAGGGCGGTGACGCGCTCCGCCGCGTCCGGCAGCGGCGGCTCGAAGCGCGGCCCGTACGATTCGCCCCGCTGCCACTCGCGTGCCCAGATCCAGAGATCCTCACCGGCGGCGGCCTGGAAGGCGGCGGCGCGGACATCGCGCTCGCGCAACGGTTCGGCAGCGGCGACGATGTTGTCGATCAGCCGGAGCCACGACGGGCTGTCGGGCCGCAGCGGCGAGTCCTCCCCCCGCATGCGGAACAGCTCATGGCCCAGGTACACCACCCAGCCCCGCCCGACTTCATGCACGCCGAACAGGGCGGCGCCCGCCGGCGTGCCGATCACCGCCCGCATGCCGCCCGGCGTCGGTACCGCCACCTGTCCGCCCGTCAGCCAGGCGGGAGCCACCGGGTTGGTGAACACGCCGTGCAGCCAGGGGGCGTCCGCCTGCGACACCGTGCCGGTCATACAGCCGCGGTTGGCCTGGATGCGGCTGATCCCCGTCCAGGTGAGGTTGGTGTAGCCGATCGTCCGGGCCAGCACAGGCGGGGCCTGGCCGATCAGCAGCACGTGTCCGCCGCCGCGCACATACTCGGCAAAGGCCTGGCTCTCCTCCGGCGTCAACGGGTGATCGAGCCCGTAGGCGATGACGATCAGGCTGTAGCGGTCGAGCGCAGCGACCGGCACCGTGCCGCCCAGTTCTTCGAACAGGCACTGCTTGTCAGCGGAGACGCTCAGCACATTCCGGATAAGGCTCTGCACATCGTGGATGCCGTACGAGGTGCAGGCGAGGCCGATCGGCTTGCGCAGTGGCGGTTCTGCGGCGCCGGCCGGAACAGCGGCGGCCAGCAGGAGCGTGAGGAGGACGAACGCGCAGCCCGCCTGCCGCTTGAATCGGGGGGCGGCGGGGCCGAGAGTACCAGCGCGGGGTTCGCGTATCGCTAGATTGGACATGGGGCCTTTCGATGACTTTTTCAGGTTAGTGCGTGGCGCAAGCCGGGCGTCGGATATGAAGGGGATTGCCGAATCCATGCGGCAAGTGTAGTCAGGCGGGCGGTGAAACGCAAGGGAACGGCGTCGGAGCTTTCAGCATTTCTCATTTTGGCCGATTCCGCTAAGAAACGGTATTGACAGTCATAAGTCATAACATTGCGGCATGAGACTAACCCTGTCTATACCCGATGCCCTCGCGCACCGTTTTCAGGTCGCTGTTCCCCCAAGGCAGCGGTCGAAGTTGGTTGCCCGTCTCTTGGAGCAGACTTTAGCCGAACGGGACGACTCGCTTGCTGCCGCTTGTCGTGCCGCCAACCGAGACACGGCGCTGAATGAAGAGACCGACGAATGGCAAGCGTTCGACGATGGGGTGACCAAAGGATCTCGACTCCATCATCCGCGCCGTGTCCGCTATTCTGGAAATACGTTGACCTACGGGACCACGTCGCCGGCGGGGGACGGGCCGAAGATCAGCTCGCCCATCGCCTCGACCTTGTGCCAGCTGCCGCCGCGCGGCCAGCCGCCCAGAACCGAAGGCGACTGGCATTGCTGTCCGCGGTTGACGGCCAGGCGCATGCGGCTCCCCGCCGCCGGAGTCGCCATCCCGATCCGCGCGAAGGGAAGCTCGAGGATCATCTCCCAGCCCGTGGCGCCATGCCGCACCCGGACCCGCGGCGCGACAGGGTAGTCGCCATCCCACTCCCGTCCCTTGCAGCGGGCGGCGTACGTTTCGCCCAGCAGATTGGCAACCACCTGGAAATAGACGCCCGTCTCCGGACAGGGGGCGAAGAAGCAATCGACCAGCGAATGGCTCCAGACGCCGGCCTTGAGTCCATCGCACGCCAGCGCCTTCGCCATATCGGGCTCTCCCATGCGGAAGCAGACGACGAGCGCCGTATCGGTCCAGGCGACGGCAAACCTTCCGGGCGCGGGATAGGGCAGGCTGTTGCTGCGCATCCGCTGCTCGATCCAGGTCAGCCGGTCGAACCCGTCGAAGTCGGGTGCCTGTGCGAGATGCGGCGCCGTCAGCGGCGCGGCTTCGGCTTCGCCTGCGAGCACGGCGTGACGCGCCGCAGCGATCTCCTCGGCCTGCCGTTGCAGCGGCTCCAGCCGTTGCACGTAGACCGGATCGGCGCCGGCCAGCGACGCGCGGGCCTCCCGCACGGCGGCCAGCAGACGCGCGACATCCGCTTCGCCATACACATCGGGAATGACGGCGGCGTCCAGGGCGTTCAACTCGCC
>CAZQKI010000118.1:0-4462 GCA_964592855.1 uncultured Lentisphaerales bacterium | reverse complement strand
GCGCCGGCCTTTTCGATCCAGCGGCCGATCCGTTCGCGCACCGTGCGGTTGGAGGGGCTGTCGGGATCGTCCAACGGGTGGTTCTGCGCGCGGGTGATGCAGATGGAGACGGCCAGGTTCGCTTCGCGCGGGACATCATCGGCGGGGTCCAGGTAGTTGCAGTAGGCGATCGAGCTGAGGCGCAGATGCGGATGGGTCTTGGCGGTCTCGCGCGCCAGGTTGGCGGCGAAGCGGTGCTGGCGGCGGTTGATCTCGCCGCGCGCCCGGTCGGCGGGGGTGTCGAGCGCCAGGCACGCGGGGCACTGGCAGAACTTGTAGCCGTCGTTGGGGGCGATGCTGAGGATCGGCAGTCCGGGATGGGCATCGGCGAAGGTGCGGATGCGGGAGAGGAAGAGTTCCGCGACCTCGGGGTTCGACACGCAGCACTGGCCGGAGGACTGCCGTTTCCCCGCGATCAGCGGAAAAAAATCGGGGCGGGCGGCATGCAGGTCGGGTGAGAGCCAGCCCGAGTAGCTGTGGCCGAACGCCAGCGGCTTCAGCATCAGTTCGTCCAGCCAGGGCGCGACCTCGTCGGCCTCGTCGTTGTGGATCGGCTTGAAGTTCATCCGGTTGCGCGCCATCCACAGCGCCGTCTCGTAATCGAAATGTCCGACCCGTTCGCCTGCGCGCGTCCAGCCCGTGCCGCAGATGTGCATGCCGCGCCAGGGGATGGCCGGCGACCCCGCGGCGCGCCACCCGTCCGGCACCTCCACCTGGCCGAGCCGGGGGATGACCGTCCCTGCCGCGCCCGGGGCATACCAGCGGAACCCGAGCTGCTCCAGAAAGGCCAAGACCCCGTGGTAGAGGCCGCGCGCATCGCCGCCGCGGATGCAGAGGAGGCCGTCCGCGACGGCGCAGGCATGCGCCTCGCGTCCCAGCGCGGGATCGATGGCCAGCACCAGGGCGGGGGACCGGGCCTCGCCCAGGCCTTCGATCCGCTCGGGGGCGGGCTGCGCCACGCCGGTGGCCGCGGCGAGGTGGGCGGCGAGTTCGTCGGCGATGAACCCCTGCGCACCGGCCCCGGCCAGCGCAAAGACGCGCACGAAACCCCGTTGTACGGCGTCGAGGATCATTTCAATGTCGCTCCCGTGATGGCCGAAGGTTTGTCGATGCCCAGCGCCTGCTTCACGGCGGCGTGCCACTGGCGGATGTTCCGGTCGTTCGCAAAGGCGTAAAGCCCCTCGCTCAGCGCCGCCCAATCGCGGTGGGCCAGGAGGAGGCGTTCGCGTTCCTCGCCCAGCGCATAAGCCATCTTGAGGAGGCGGGCCTTCTCCGCTTCGTCGGTGCGGGGCGCGGCGACGGCGGTGGAGAAGAACTCCATCGTCAGGCCCAGCTCCGCCAGCCGGCGGTAGCAGTCGAGTGCGCCGAGGAGCACGCGCGTGTAGTCCTGGCCCAGGCGATGGAAGGCCACGCGGTCGGCGTATTCGCCCGGCGGCACCTTGCGCTCCGCGGCGGCCAGGCAGGCCTCGGCCTCGTTCACGGTGCCGGTTGGCAGGAGGATGTGCCAGGAGTTGACGAGGTTCACGTAGGCGACCCCGGTGGCGTCCATGATCTTGCGGCGGGCGGCCCAGTTGCGGTCCAGCGCGTGGGAATAGGCCTCGAAGAACCCCTGCATTTCGGCGGCCACGGGGCCGTAGGCGTCGCGCCAGAACGCCGCCATCATCGGCCCGGCATCCTGGGTCGGATCCCACAGCATCCGCGTGATGGCCCAGGTGTTCGGGGCTTGCGTGGCAAACGCCTTGCTGCCGTCGCCATAGGCGGCGATGAAGCCCAGGCGGTGCGCCTCGGACAGATTGGCGGCGATCTGCTCGTAGTGGAGGTAGGGGAGGTCGAGGGCGTAGTGGTTGCCCCAGCCCTCGCGCGCCACCATGACCGCGCCGAGCTTCTGCCAGCCGGCAATGCACTGCTTCCATTCGGCGTAGTGCTCCGGGTCGCGCATGGCGGCGGCCTGGTAGACGAAGGAGAGGTAGAGATTGGGTTCGAGCTTGGCGATCCGCCGCGGCGGGCTGTTGTAGTAGGTGTAGGCGAACATGCCGCAACCCCGGTCGGGATTCTTCTCCCGCACGCGGCGCGCCACTTCGTTGGCGTAGGTGAAGATCCGGTCGCTGATGACGCGGTGGCCCGAGGCGAGCATCTCCACCGGCTCGTCGAGCGCCTGGCACCGTTCGCATTCGCAGAAGCCGCCGCCGTCGCTCGGCGAGATGTGCATGATGTCCGACTTCCCGGCGAGGACGTGTTCGACCATGCGGTCGATGACTTCTGGATGGGTGGTGCACATCTGCGGGGGGTGCCGCTTGCCGTTGACCAGCGCGAACCATTCGGGGTGCTCCGCGAAGACCTGGTCCGTTTTCAGGTTGAAGGCATCGTACCAGCTATGGCCGAAGACGGCCGAGCGGGTCCAGGCGAGCCGGTTGCGGCGGTACCACTTCCGCGACGCCTCGCCATAGGCCGCCGTGTGGTAGCTTCCGTAGTTCATCAACAGGGAGCGGATCGAGAAGGCCGGTTTTTCGCGGCGGTCGAGGAGGGGGATGCGTGCGTCGGAATTGGTCGGGACGTGTTCGCCGAAGGGGCCGGGCCAGAACCAGCGGACGCCCAGCACGTCGTCCAGCAGGGTATAGGCCGCCAGCATCGTGCCGGCCCGCGTGCCGGCCGACCAGGCGTTGCCGGGGGCGTCGTCGCCCGCGACGATCAGCCCCTGGGGCACGCTCTTCAGCATCCACTCCTCTTGCTTCCATTGGCCCAGGTCGACGCCCAGGGCCGTGGCCGCGGCGGGGGCGCCCACGAAGAAGGCGAGGCGGCCCGGTTCGGCGCGGTAGGCCGCGGCGTTGGTCAGCGCCAGGGGATGCCCGGCGAGCCGTCCGGCGTAGTGTGCCAGCTCTTCAGCGGCGGCCTGCTGGACCGGCAACGGCGCGTCGGGATAGACGACGTGCGTGAAATCGGACAGCAATTGCGCGGCTGCGAAATCGGAGGCGCCCGCGGCGAGCGCGCCGCACAATAGAATTCGTTGCATCGATTGATTCATGTTCCACTCACACTCGCTTTCATTCACTCCAAAACTCATAAACGCCCACACGCCCCTTACGGCGCCTCCCACGGCTGCATCAGGAACCGGAGCGGCGGGGTCGCCGGATCGTCCGACGGACAGGGCCCGACGCTGCGGCGCAGGACCAGCGGCGCTTCCACTTCGCGCTTCCCGGTCGCCAGCGGTCCCCCCGTCCCGGTCAACTGCTCCATCAGCATCCGCGCCGCCAGCGATCCCAGCGCCTCCATCGGCTCCATGAACGTGGTGAGGAACGGCGGCTCCTGCGGCCAGGTGGTGTCGTCGAAGCCGATGACCGAGAGGTCGCGGCCGACCGTCTTGCCGGCCTCGGCGATCGCCCGGCAGGCGCCGCCGGCCAGGTAGTCGCGGCAGGCGACGATGGCGGTCACGTCGGGATGGGCGGGGAGGAAGTCACGCATCTGCAGATACGCACTGATCGGATCCACCGGGGAATGGAGTCGTTCGACCACCAGGATCAGCGCGGGGTCGAACGCGAGGCCGGCCTCTTCCAGCCCGGCCTGATACCCGGAGAAGGCCTGGTCGTAGAAGAACAGTTTGCGCGGCCGCATCAGCAGCGCGATGCGCCGGTGCCCGAGCGCGGCGAGGAGTCGGACCGCCGTGAGCGTGATCTTGCGGTGGTCCACCCAGGTGCAGGGAACGTCATGCGCCTTCTCCAGGTTGGCCACGACGAACGGAAACTTCCGCCGCGCCAGTTCGCCCAGGGTTGCCTCGTAGCCAAGCCCCTCGACAAAGAGCGCGCCGGAGAAGCGGCGGACGATTTCGTCGGGCGTCATCTCGGGGATCGGTTCGGGGCCGCAGATCAACTCCGCATGCTGCTGGCCGGCCCGGAGAACGGCCTGCATCGGTTCGATCATCATGGCGGGCTTCAGGACAAACGGCGGCTTGGCGATGTAGAAGATTGCTACTGCCCCCAAGGACGGACGTTCCGTCAGCGACAACACGCGCGTGCCGCGCCCCTGCGTCATCTCGACCAGCCCGGCATCGCGGAGCGCGTCCAGCGCGTGGCCGATCGTCGTGCGACTGGTCGCGAATTCGCGGGCCAGATCCCGCGCCGTCGGCATGAAGGCGCCCGCCGCATATTCGCCCTGGGCGATACGCCGCCGGACTTCCGCGGCGATCTGCTCGCGGATCAGCAGTTTCCGTACGCCGTTGGCTGGGTGGGTTTTGTTCACAATCGGACTCTACTACGTTTGCTCGGGGACAATTAATACTATTAATGGTCCAATTGTCAAGTCGCGTTTCCGCGCGGGGCAGCCTCAAGGGTTCAGGAGACAGGGTTCAGGGTTCAGTCAGGCCTCTGGCGGCCGGAGGCCGCCAGTTGGATCGAGTAGGAGACTTGCGGCGCAGCCTTGTCGCTGCCGC
>CAZQKI010000117.1:0-13822 GCA_964592855.1 uncultured Lentisphaerales bacterium | reverse complement strand
TCAACGAGATCGGCATCGCCTTTCTCTTCGCGCCCCTCTACCACGGCGCCATGAAACACGCCATGCCCGCCCGCAAACAGCTTGGCATCCGCACCCTGTTCAACATGCTGGGGCCCCTGACCAATCCGGCCGGCGCCTCGGCCCAGCTTCTTGGCGTGTTCGCCCCGGCCCTCACCGAGATGTTCGCCCAGGTTCTACTCAAGCTCGGCACCCGCCGCGCGTTCGTGGTTCACGGCCACGACGGGCTTGACGAAATCAGCGTGTGCGAAGCCACCCGTGTTTCGGAACTGCGCGACGGGGCCATCAAGACCTATGACCTATCACCCGAACGCTTCTTCGGCGAACGGGCCGATCCCGACGACCTCCGGGGTGGCGACGCCAACCTCAATGCCGCGATCCTCTCAGCCGTCCTCAAGGGAGAACCAGGACCCCGCCGTCACGTCGTGCTTCTCAACACGGCGGCCGCGCTGGTGGCCGCCGGCCTGGCGCCGGACCTGCACGCCGGCCTGACCGCCGCCGCCGTTTCCATTGATTCCGGGGCCGCCCAGGCCAAACTCGACGCCCTGATCGCCTTCACACGCCGCCAGTAGCAATGGTGTGCCTCCCCAGCCGTGAAAGCGCGATAACGACCCTGAAGGGCGAGACTCCGCCGAGCCGCCACGACGTTATCTGCGGTGTTAATGCGGTGTTTAATGTTGACGCATCGGCCCAGCCTGCTATTCTATGAAACATCGTTTATGAAGCTGCCTCGTCGAAGCCGAGATCGGCTATCTTCGTTCATGAGATGGGCAAAGACGGCGCGGACCTGATGAAGAAGGTTTTCCCCGAAGAAACATGACGCGGACGACAACAGGACATGGCGTCACGGAACGCTTGCTTGATGGCAAACGAAGCGACGGCGCGTCTGACATGCGGCATTTTTTTCATTGGAGCTAAAAAGCCGATGACAAACCAGATCGCCCTTGAAGATGCCCGTGGAATCCGCCGCCGGGATCTGTTGCCGCTGATAGCGGCGCTCGTCGCCGGGGCGATCTGCGTCTGGTGGCTGGCCGCGCGGGCCGACCATGAGATGCGCAAGGAATTGCTCGGCCAGGCGCATCGGATGGTCAGGGGCGTGAATATCGAACGCGTCCGCGCCCTCTCCGGGACCGAAGCCGACCTGATGTCGCCCGTCTATCTGCGGCTCAAGGAGCATCTCGCCGCAGCCCGCGCGGTCAACCCCAAGTGCCGGTTTATCTATCTGCTGGGGCGCAAGGCCGATGGCGCGATATTTTTCCATGTGGACAGTGAACCCGCCGGAACCGAAGACGAGTCGCCTGCAGGCCAAATCTATGGGGATATTCCGGACACCTACCGGCGCGTGTTCGACACGCGCGCAAGCGCGGTGGAAGGCCCGGCGACCGACCGCTGGGGCTCCTGGGTGACCGCCCTGGCACCCTTGAACGACCCGAAGACAGGCGAACTAGTCGCCGTGTTGGGCATGGACATCGATGCCCGAACCTGGAAATGGGATGTGGCCGCGCAGGTTGCGCTACCGGCGGGCTTCGTGCTGATGATGCTGATCGTTCTGGCGAGTTCGCAATTCGGAGCGAAACGGTTCAACCTCGAATCGCAACGTTCCTGGATCGTACAAGCCATGGGGCTGCGGGAAAAGACGGCGTTGACGCTGTGGGGCGCCTTGGTGGCGCTCATAGCTGTTCTCTACTTCGGCTCACGCGGCATCATCGAGCAAGGGTTCACACATCTGGAGATGCGCGACGCGCGCAAGGATGTGGGACGGGTGCTGCTGACACTGGCCGAACGCCAATCGACCTTGGAATCGACGGTTCAGGACTGGGCCTGTTGGGACAGCGCCTACTCTTTTGCGCAGGATCACAACACGGCATTCATCGAGGAGAATCTGACTGCGGAAGCGATGAAAACGCTCCGCATCCAGATGCTGGCGATTGTGGACGCCGATGGCCGGCTCGTCTGGGGCGGGGCGCTGAATCCGGAAGAACCCTTCGAACTCCTGACCGGAAACGCCTTTGGCCATCTGTATGGGGATATCTCCTTTCTGTCGTCCACCCAAGGCGCAAATGGCGTGCGCTCAGGGATCGTATTGCGGGGGGAAGCCCCACTGCTTGTGGCGTTCGCGCCTATCCTCACGAGCCAGAAGCAGGGCCCTGAGCGGGGAATCATCGTCATGGGCCAAGTGCTTGACGGGAACAAGGTCGAACAGTTGGCCGCGACCTTGAAAATGAACCTAGCCCTGTTTCGCGCCGACCGGCTGGACGATGCCCCGGAACAGGCCGGGATCGTGAGGGAGATCTCTCTCGGAACGGCGCATGCGGTGCGGATTGTCGATGAGCAAACCCTGACGGCCTACGGCCTCCTGTCGGATCTCAGGGGCCAGCCGGCGCTGCTGGTCCAAGTCAGCATGACCCGCGACATTCATCAGGAAGCCCTTCGGACCACCGTCTTTGTTGCGGTCCTGTTAGCCGTGACCGGCGTGCTGGTCATCCTGAGCGTCCTCGTGCTGATGCGGAAACTGGTGTTGGAAAAACTGGAACGTCTGAGCGGGAACATCAACCGGATCGCCCGCACGGAGGATTTTTCCAACCCCATCTCCTGGGAGGGGACGGACGAACTGGCCGACGTGGCCCATGATGTCAACCTGCTCCTGGAGGCGGTGACGCTGTCGCGGCGGAAACTGGCGGCCAGCGAGGCGCAACTGGCGGCCACCCTGCGCTCCATCGGCGACGGGGTGATCGCCTGCGACCGCAACGGGGCGGTAACGTGCCTGAACCGCACGGCCGAGGGACTCACCGGCTGGACGACCGCCGAGGCGGCAGGCCGCCCCGTGGACGATGTTTTTAACATCGTCCACGCCCAGACTCGCGAGATTGCCCAGAATCCGGTGAGCCGGGCGATGAAAGACGGCGTGATCGTGGACCTCGTCAACCATACCGCCCTCATCGCCAAAGACGGCTCCGAACACCAGATCGCCGACTCTTGCGCGCCCATCCACGACGCCTCCGGGACCATCATCGGCGCGGTGCTTGTCTTCCGGGACGTGACCGAAGAATACCGGCGGCAGGAGGAACTGCGGGAATCCGAAGCGTTCCAGCGCGAGTTGCTGCTGAACCTCCCCGCGGGCGTGGTCATCGTGGATCCGGAGACACGCCTGATCGAACGGGTGAACGAACACGCCGCCGCGCTTTTCGGCGCTCCGGTGGACGCCCTTATCGGGAATCGGTGCCACACGTTCCTGTGTCCAGCCCAGGAACACGCCTGTCCGGTGTGCGACATGGAGCAATCGGTGGAACACTCGGAGCGCGCCATGCTTTGCGCCGACGGGACCCTTCGGCCCATTCTCAAGACGGTCAAACGCGTCCGGTTGAACGGACGGGATAAACTGCTGGAGTGTTTCGTGGATCTATCCGAGCGCAAGGCGGCCGAAGAGCGGTTGCGGGCGTTTGCGCAGTGCCTGTTGGAATTCAGCGCCGACACACAGGCGAATATTAACCGTTTGGTGGCGTTGTGCGGCAACCTCCTCGGAGGGGTCTGCGCACTGTATAACCGGCTGGACGAGGGCCTGCTTTGCTCGGTCGGACAGTGGCAGACGCCTCCCGATTTTAAGGCCCAAGATCGGCCGGACGGACACCTCTGTTACGACGTGATCCGTCAGAGTGCGGATGTGCCGCTGGTCGTGCGCGACCTGCAAAACTCGGCGTATGGCGCGAGCGACCCGAACGTGAAGGCGTTCGGGCTGCAGACCTACGTCGGGATGGCGGTCAAGTGTCGCGGGCAGGCGGTTGGATCCCTGTGCGTGGTCTATCAGAACGATGTGCAGCCGATCGAGGACCACCTCAACTTTCTGCGCCTGGCGGGTTTCGCGATGTCGGTCGAGGAAGAGCGGCGGACACAGATAAGAATGCAGGAACTGCTGACGCGGATTGCCGCGACGTATATCAACCTGCCGCTCGACCGGGTGGACGGAGCGGTGCAGGACTCGCTGGGCGAACTGGGCCATTTCGTCGGCGCGGAACGGGTATACCTCTTCGAATACGATTTCGAGCGCGAGCACTGCCGGAACACCCACGAGTGGTGCGCGGAGGGAATCGCACCGCAAATCCAGGACCTGCAGGAGGTGCCGCTCTCCATCATTCCGCACTGGGTCAAAACGCATCGGGGCGGCGAAGCGATGCATATTCCGGACGTCCTGGCGCTGGCGCCCGACAACGCCGTGCGCCAGATTCTCGAACCGCAGGGGGTCCGGAGCCTGCTGGCCATGCCGCTGATGGATGCCGGGCGCTGCCTGGGCTTTGTCGGCTTCGATTTCGTGCGGGGGCTGCATGTGTGCGCGGAGTCGGAACAGCGGCTGCTGACCGTTTTCGCGGAAATGATGGCGAGCATCCGGCTGCGGCGCGAGATGGATGAGTCCCTGCGGTTCCACCGGGAGAAGGCCGAGGCGGCCAACCGGGCGAAAAGCGAGTTTTTGGCCAACATGAGCCACGAGATCCGCACGCCGATGAACGGGGTGATCGGCATGACCGGCTTGCTGCTCGATACGGCATTAAGCGACGAGCAGCGGCGCTTCGCCGAGACGACGATGAGCAGCGCCGAGTCGCTGTTGACCTTGCTCAACGACATCCTCGATTTTTCCAAGATGGAGGCCGGCAAACTGTCGCTTGACTATCATGACTTCAGCCTCCGAAAGATTCTCGACGAGGCCGTGACGCCTCTGGCGCTGCGGGCACAGGAGAAGGGTGTCGAATTCATCTGCGCCGCCGCGCCGGACGTGCCCGACTGGCTGCACGGCGATCCGATCCGCCTGCGACAGATCCTGGTGAACCTGGCGGGCAACGCGGTGAAGTTCACGGAGCGGGGGGAAATCGAGGTGAGCGTGGAGCGCGTGCAGGCGTCCGAAGTCCATAGTCAGGAATCGGGAAGCGTAAGCGAGAATGCATGCCTGCTCCGGTTTTCGGTGAATGACACGGGAATCGGCATCCCGGCGGACAAGCAGAGACTGTTGTTCGAGAAGTTCAGCCAGGTCGACGCCTCGAGCACGCGCCGCTTCGGCGGCACGGGACTGGGTCTGGCGATCGCCCGGCAACTGACGGAGCTGATGGGCGGGCGGATCGGGATGGAATCGAAGGAGGGCCGGGGGACAACCTTCTGGTTTACCCTTAGCCTGGAGCGGGCCGCGGAGAAGGAACCCGGGAGCGAGTCTGTTGCGGCCCCCGTCGCGGCGACGGCGGACATTCACGGCTTGCGCATCCTTGTGGTGGACGACAACGAGACCAACCGGCAAGTGCTGATGACGCAGCTCCGGGCTTGGGGTTTCCGCGCGCGGGAGGCGGCGGACGGCCCCTCGGCCCTTGCGGTCCTGCGCGAGGCGCGCGAGAAAGGGATCTTCTTCCGGGTGGCGATCATGGACATGCAGATGCCGGGCATGGACGGTGTGGCGTTGGCCCAGGTGATCCAGCACGAACCGGCCTATGCCGCCATGCGGCTGATCCTGCTGACCTCGATGGGCCATACGGGCGAAAGCCGGCGGTTCAAACAGGCGGGGTTCTCCGCCTGGCTGCCCAAACCGGTGCGCGCGTCCGCCCTGTTCGATGTCCTGCACGAGACCCTGTTTGTCCAGGCGGCGCAACCCGCCGCGGAGGCGCTCGCGTCCGAGGTTCGCACACCGGTTCTTTCCGACGCTTCGCGGATTCTGCTGGTGGAGGACAACGAGGTCAATCGGCTGGTGGCCGAGGGCCTGCTTAGGAAACTGAACGTGCGGACCGACACGGTCGGCAACGGAGCCGACGCGCTTGCCGCCCTGGAGCGGGAGCGGTACGATCTCGTCCTGATGGACGTCCAGATGCCCGTGATGGACGGTCTGGAGGCGACGCGGCGCATTCGCGCCTCTTGTCGCTCTCTACAGGCCGCCCGCCACCTTCCCATCGTCGCCATGACGGCGCATGCCATGCAGGGCGACCGAGAGAAATGCCTGGAAGCGGGGATGGACGACTACATCGCCAAGCCAATCTCGCCGAAGGCGCTGGCGGACACGCTGGCGAAGTGGTTGGGAACGGAAGGGTTTCCTGGCCGACATACCCCGGCAGACCAAGGCCCTGTGGGGTTATCTGGAGGCCGGTGACGCCGCCGGTGCCGAGCGCCAGGCCATCAAGGGCGCGAGTGTCGCCGGAGGCATCCTGGCGTGTTGGTCAAGCGGCTGCTGAAAGGAAACCTGAAACGAAAGAGGATCGCATGAACCGAAGGACGAAACCGGACAGCGGTTTGATGCGGTCCAACTCGATACAAACGCGGGGCGCGGGCAGGCGGCCGTTGCTGATGTCCGCACGCGGAGGCACACCGTGACGACAACCTCGCATGGACAAGCGGAATTGCCCGGCAACGCAGCGGGAGGCACGGCCGCGGTATTCCTACATTTGATTCCGGATCTGAACGCGCGCGCCGAAAACTTTCGCGTATCGAACGAATTCGTGGACGACGCGGTTCTGGCGGCGTTCGCGCGGCAGATGGCCTCGGTCAAGGCGGCCCTGAGGAGCGCGCTGGACGCCGGCGACGAAGCGGGCATACGCCGCCAGGCGCATTCGCTGCAAGGCATGGGCGGCGCGGCCGGAGCGCCGGAGATCTCCGTCGTCGGCGAGGAGTTGAGCCGGGCGGCCAAGGTCGGCGACTTCCCCAGGTGCGCGGCGCTGACGGCTCGGCTCGCGGACTGGTCCGTCCGCCATTCGGCGCCGGCGGGCGTTCAGGTCCATCCAAAGACCGTGCCCGATGCGCCGCCTATGCCGGGCCGCATCCTGGTCGTGGACGACGAGTTCGCGAACCGGCTGTATCTCCGCAAACTGCTTTCTGCGCAGGGGGCGACCGTGATCGAAGCCGAGAACGGCGAACAGGCGCTGGCGCTGGCGAAGCGGGAGACGCCGGAGCTGGCGTTGGTGGACGTGATGATGCCCGCCCTGTCGGGCTATGAGGTATGCCGGCGGTTAAAGGACGACCCGGCCACGCGAGACATCGCCGTCATCATGGTTACGGCGCGAACGACGCCGGAAGATGTCGAGCACGCATTCGTGCTGGGCGCGTTCGACTATATCCGCAAGCCGTTTCACGCCCGAGAACTGCTGGCCCGCGCGCGCCACGCGCTGGAACTGAAACGCCAGAGCGATGAACTCCTCCAATGGCAGGCGCGCATGACTCGCGAAATGAACGCCGCGGGCGCCCTGCAGCGCAAACTGCTCGCGCGGGAACCCTTCCTGGGGGAGTCCGTCGAGATCCGCTTCGCGCACCAGGCCAGTATGAGCGTGGGGGGCGACGTGTTCAACGCCATCCCGTTGCCCGGCGGGCGGGTCTGTTTCTACGTGGCGGACGTGGCCGGCCACGGCGTCGCCTCGGCCATGATCGCCACCCTGCTCAAAGCTTTGGTGGAAGACGTGGCGCGCGAACATGCCGACCACGGTCCGGCGGCTATGTGCAGCGATATTCATCGCCGGTTCCGCCACTATGTCACGAATCCGGAATCCTATGCCTCGCTGTTTCTCGCCGTGCTTGATCCCGATGGCGGCTGCACGTCGTTCAATTGCGGTCATCCGGCGCCTTTTCTTTTCGATGCGCACGGCAAGGTCCTGCCCCCGTTGGACGATCGGGGCGGCATGCCTATCGGCTTGCCGGACACAGGCCCGGCGCCCGCCTATGACGCCTGCGACGAAACGCATGTCACCCTGCCCCCGGATGCCGTGATCGGCGTCTTCACGGATGGGTTGATCGAGGCGCACCGGAAGGGATCCTCGATTTTCTGCGGTGTCGAAACCCTTGTCGCAACGCTCGGGGACGTGCTGCGGCAGGCCGACGCCATGGACCCGGCGCGCGCCGTGTTCGATCGCCTGACGGAAGCGGAATACGACCTGCTTCAGGACGACTGCACGCTGCTGGTGGTCCGAGCGCTCGATCCCGCGGCCCTGCGCCTGTTGCGCAGCCTTGTTCCCACGCACGAGGCCGTGGCCGCCCTGGCCGTGGAGATCGAGCGCCTGTTGCGGGCGGAGGGGTGGCCGGAGGAAAGCGCCGGCGCCGCGCAATTGGTCGCACTGGAGCACGGCGCCAACGTGGTGGACTATGGGCGGCTCGCCCCGGAAGACCGGCTGGAATTCCGGCTTCGCCTGTCGCCCCGGAGCGTGCAACTGCTGTTCCGCGATCCCGGCCTGGAGTGGGATTTTGCGGAGCGGCTGGCGCATACGATGCGACAACCCGTGGATTCGGAACGCGGGCGCGGCCTGCGAATCATCCAGGCCGTCTCGCGCCATATGGACTTGACCCGAACTGACGGCTACAACACGTCGTGTTATTACGTAAACCGGTCGTTTCGGGCGGATCGCCTGGGGCCGGAGGGAGACGGCTCGTGAATGAATCCATCTATCAGGCGCGCCTGTCGTTGTTCAAAACCTTGGATCTGCCGGTTTCGCAGGCGGACGTGCGCCGGTTGCGCCGGAGCCAGGCCCGGAAGCTGGCCGTGTGGGAGATCGGCCTGCGCAGCTTGTTTGCGTTCAAACGGATCCTGGACGTCCTCGGCGCAACCGTCGGGTTGATCCTGCTGTCGCCGCTTTTCCTTGTCGTGGCGCTGGCCATCGTCATCGAGGACGGCTGGCCGATCTTCTTTGCCCAGACACGCGTGGGGCAGTACGGCAGGCAGTTCAAGTTCTACAAGTTCCGTTCGATGCTGAGGAACGCCGAAAAACAGAAAGCGACGCTCGCCCAACAGAACGAATCCGGAGACGGCGTGATCTTTAAAATGAAGCGGGATCCGCGCGTCACGCGGGTGGGCCGCTTTATCCGCCGTTTCAGCATCGATGAGCTGCCGCAGTTTCTGAATGTGCTCCTCGGCGATCTGGCGCTGGTCGGCCCGCGTCCGCCCGTCCCGCGCGAGGTGGCCGAATACAGGCTCGAAGAACGCAAACGCCTGCACGCCAAGCCGGGCCTGACCTGCCTGTGGCAGATCCAGGGACGTTCGGAAATCCCCTTCAAGGAGCAGGTCCGGCTGGATCTGCAGTATATTCACAGTCAGAGTCTTTGGAAGGACATGGTGATCCTGGTGAAGACCGTGCCCGCGGTGTTGTTCGGCCGCGGCGCCTACTAGAAAAGGAGCAAGTCGTGAACATGCGTACAGAGATACGGGACGGAAAAGGCGTCGTCACGGTCTGCGGCCCCCTGAATGCCGCCTGCGTGGATTCGTTTCGGGAGAAGATGCAGCGCTGGCTGGCCGGGAACGAGGCGGTCCTTCAAATCGTGCTGGATGCGAGCGAAATGGACTACATTGACAGCGCGGGACTGGGGGTGCTGATCGCGCTACTCAAGCGCGTGACCGAGCGCGGCGGCGATATCCGGATCGCCCGCCTCTGCAACAAGGCGCGCATGGTGTTCGAGATTACCCGCGCGTTCAAGATCTTCGAAATCTTCGACACCGTGGAGGAGGCGCTCGGAGCCGAAGCATGAAAGCGGTGTTCCATACCGGTGTAACGGCGGCCTGGGGAGATGCGCTCGGCGGCCGGCCCTGGTGCCTGGCGCCCGTGGGCGGAAAACCCCTGGCCGAGTACTGGCTCGAATGGGCGGCGGAACTGGGGGCGGACAACGTGCGGCTGGTGCTGGGCGACGGCGCCGAGGAAGTCGAGTCCTATTGCGGCGACGGCAGCCGTTGGGGGTTGCGGATCACCTACGGATTTCTCAAGAAGATTGCCGATCCCGCGGCCTACCTGCGCCGTTCCCCGGAGCAATGGGAGGGCGGCCTGCTGTATATCGCCGCCCCTGTTTTCCCGCGCCGTCTGCAGGCCCTAGCCGCGGACGGGGAAACGAACGCCACCCCCCCGAGGCCGGAAGGGACCTGGCTGCTGCGCCATTCGGCGGGCGGAACCGCCTGTTTCCTGAGCCGCTCTTCGGCTGCCATCAGGGCCGTTATTGCCGGGCCCCCCCCCGAGGCGGCCGGGGACTGGGCGGAACTTGGCATCGAACCGGTGGCGCTCGGCGGCTTGCCTGCATTTTACGAACTGAACATGCGGCTGGTTCAAGGCGAAATCCACCGGTATGTGCGGCCGGGGTTCGGTGGCGGAGACGGCGCCTGCATCGGCAGCAACGTAAGCATTCCCCCCTCCGTCGAATTGCGCCCGCCGTTGATCATCGGCAACGACTGCCGGATTCATCCCATGGCGGTGATCGGCCCCAACACGGTAATCGGCAATGGCGTCATCGTGGATCGCCAGACAGAGATATCCGGGTCCGTGGTCATGGACGACACCTACCTGGGGCGGAATCTGGAGATTAGGGACAGGGTGGTCGGCGGCGCGCGCCTGATCGCCCCAGCCGACGGCACGGTGGTGATCATCGCCGATCCGTGGTTGCTGGCTCCGCTGGAATCGCCCGGCCGTGCGGCCGACCTGCTGCGCGCTGTCGGCGGATGGATGGGCGCGGTTGTGCTGACGCTGGTGCAGGCCGTCCCCTTTGCCGCGTTCTATCTCCTGTTGCGCGCTTGCGGCGCCGGCGGTTTCCAGTTCAGCGCGAGGCTCGGAACTCGCTCCCGGAGACGGCGTCTGCCGTCCTGGTCCGCGACCGACGAATCGTCGCGGTTGAACCGCGCGTTCACGGGCCTGTCGCTGGACTTGTTCCCGTTGATTGCGCTCGCGGCGCTGGGACATCTCTGGCTCTGCGGCCACGCGCCGCTGCATCCCGAACGGGACGCCGATCTGCGCAGGCGGTTGCGCCGCTACTACCCCGCTGCGGTCGGCTATCACGTCCAGCGTAACGTATCCGAAGACCGGGCGACGGCGATGGCCGAAGCCCTCTATTACGAGCGCTATCGCGCCCCGGCCGAGGATCTGCGGATTCTTGTCCGTGTTTTGACGGGGCGGCTGCTGCTATGGCTCTCCGGCCCGGTCTGTTGAACTGGCTCCATGAAAGATAAAGCTACAATCCTGGTGCGGGATCCCGATTCGAAAAGGCGTGCCGAAACCCGGGAGGTTCTCGCCGACACCTGTGACTGCGAGCTGGTGGACACCGTCGCGGAGGCGCATGACGCCCTGGCGCGGCAGCCCGTTCCCGCCATCGTTGTGAGGGAATGGGCCGGCATTTCGGACGGTGTGCCGTTCTGCCGCGCGATACATCAACGCCATCCGGACATCAAGATTGTCCTGGTTGCTGGCGATGCCGATCATGGCCGGCTGATTGATGCCTTCAACGAGAACCGCCTGTTCCGCTGCCTGATCGAGCCGGTTGCGCCAGAAGCGCTGACGCGCGCCGTCCGCGACGCCGTTCGCCGGTTCGAAATGGAGCGGGTACAGAACCTGCTGGTCGAACGGGCGACGGAAATTGACCGGACTATTCGCTTCATGCCGTACTGGCTATATCGTCTCCGATCGGCGCTCGAATCGCTTGCGTGCCTGGTTGCCGGCAGCGTGGGCCTTTGCGTCGTCGCGACACTCGTTCTTCTGTTGGCTGTCCTGGGGGGCTTTCTCTTGCTTTACTACCTTAAAACGGCCCTGGGAATCGATTTATTCGCAGACAGGCACTTGAAGGACTTTATCTCGCCATGAGTTTCTCGCAACCGTTTTTCGACCATGCCCCACATGACAACGACCTGCTCACGGCAGGCCGGGTCGTTGGGAGCCGGCAACGTCAGAACGACATGGGCCTGCTCGCGCGTGGGCAAGGTATACTTCAGATACATCGGCTCCACCTGGCGATTCCACTGATTCCGGATGTCCGTTTCACTCCGGCCCCGGCTCAAAACATCGCGTTGGATTCGTCGTCGCAGCCGCTCGTCCGCCGGGACATCCACGAAGAAGCGGAGATCGAAGCTATCGCGAAGCGCCGGGAGCGCAAAAAGGAAAAGGCCCTCGACGATGATCACTGCCGCCGGCGCGGTTTCCTGTTCCGCATCGGACCGGCGATGCCGGACAAAATCGTAGACCGGCCTCCGGACCGTGCGTCCCGCCTTCAGCGTCGTCAGATCGGCCGCGAGCCGGCCCATATCCAGTGCCGAAGGATCGTCAAAGTTGTAGTCGGATGCCGCCATGCCTTCCGACAGTCCGTGGTAGTAGTCGTCCTGGGAAATGACCGCGCTGCCAAAGTCTGCCGTCAAATCCCTCAATCCTTGGGCCAGGGTTGTCTTACCCGACCCAGATCCCCCGGATATGCCTGCTACAATTGGTATGGCCATTTATATTTTAAAAACCGCTTAACTTCCTTGTCGTAATTCCCGGCGCGTTTTATTCTACTATGGTATCGGTCGCAACAGAAGCAAAATCATGAATCATCGGCGATAGCGTGGCGATAACCCAACGAGCATCATGAAGCCATCACATACGTGCCTCGCAACGATTGTTATTGGGGAACGCTATCAGCGGGACTTCAACCGTTTCTGCCGGTCGCGGTTGGAACACTACGGCGCCCGGTGGGGCTACGACACGAGGGTTCTCACGGCGGCGATCCGCGATTTACCCGGGAAGAAACTGACCTGGCAGAAGCTTCTGTTGCCTGAACTGCCATGGTGGTCGGACTATGGGCAGATTTGCATCATGGACAGTGACATTCTGGTATCGCATGACGCGCCCGCATTGCCCGTCATTCCAAGCGGCCGGATCGGTTGCGTTCCCGACAAACTGGCCAATCAAATCAACAGCGGGGTGCTTGTGTATGCCCCGGGCCATGCTGTGGCGGACTGTTTTGCCAAGGCCTTGGAGGACCCAGACCCCTACTGGGATCAGCGGGCGCTTTCCAGGGTCATGCGTGAGCGCGGCATGGAAACGACAATCGATCCCCGTTTCAACCGGCAGTTTTACCTCCGTTGCCGCTCGTTGCCAGCTTCCCTTTTCAAGCGCCACTGGTTCTATCACGCGTGTGCCGATAAGAGTAAAACGAGCCTTATTCATCACTGGCTCCAATTCGTTGGACGATGAAAGAAACAGGGCGGAAGATGGTTGCTTATCGAGAACTGCCATCCGCGGATGACGCGGCGCGTGATCCGGCCGCACCGCAGCGAGGTTTGTCAGGCGGACGCAGACACACAAGGGGGCGAGTCCTATGATCGTCAGCATCGGCATACTGGCGTGGAACGAGGAGGCGTGCATCGGGGGCGCGTTGCGGTCGTTGCTGGCGCAGAGCCTGATCCGGGATCTTTCGCCGGCAGGCGCCCGGCGGGTCGAAGTGATTGTGGTCCCCAACGGCTGCACGGACACCACGGCGGATCGGGCGTCCGCGGCGATGCAACAAGGCGCGCGCGCGCTCCCGAACGGTGTTTTGTCCTGGCGCGTGGAAACGGTGGCGGAGCCCGGCAAGGTCAACGCCTGGAACCTTTTTGTGCATCGCTTCAGCCATCCGCAAGCAGCCTTCGTCTTCCTCATGGACGCCGACATCCTTCTGGGCCATCCCAACACGCTGGCAAACATGGTGCAGGCCCTGGAAGGGGACGAACATGCGGCGGCGGCGGTGGATCTGCCGCGCAAACATATCGCCGCCAAAGCGCGAAAAAGTCTGACGGACCGCCTGTCCCTGGCGGTCTCGGGCATGACGCAAGCGGCGCCGGGGCAGTTGACCGGTCAGTTGTACTGCGCGCGCGGGCCGTTGCTGCGGCGCGTGCATATGCCGTTGGGCCTGCTGGTGGAAGACGGGTTTCTCAAGCAACTGCTCTGCACGGATCTGATGCGCAAGCCGTGCGACAACAGCCGCGTGGTTCGCGCGCCGGAAGCCACGCATGTGTTCGAGGCTTACACGGGATTGAAGGACGTCTTCCTCAATCAGCGCCGCCAGCAGATCGGGCATGCCGTCTACACCTATTTGCGCGACT
>CAZQKI010000116.1:3894-13933 GCA_964592855.1 uncultured Lentisphaerales bacterium | reverse complement strand
AGGCGCTCGCGGTGGCGCCAGCCCATGTTGCTTTTCCAGACTTTCGGGATCATCATCATCCTATTCCGACGCTATTCGCCATAGAGACCTTCACGTGTCGTCGACAAGATCGGGGGAACGCCAAAGAGATCGATTTCGTAGTCTTCAATGCCATAGTGACCGGGCATCGACGTCTGCAGCATCCAGACCTCGCCCCGCGAGGCGTCGTCGCGGGTCACGAACATCCGTTTGGCCAGACTGACATTGTCCGCGACCTCGACCACCTCGGACTGCGCATTGTACAGGGTTGCCTTGACGCGTTCGGCCCCGCTTCCCGCCGCCAGCACATAGAACTCCCTGACGCCGGCGGGCACATGAAAATAAAAGAGCGACTGCGCGCCCATGAAATGGAGGGGACGTTCATCGGCGATCAGCGAGATGGTCTTGGCAACGGCGACGGCGTCTTCAAGCGACACGGCGTCCGGTTTTTTCGCTTCGCCCGCCACCCACCCCATCGCGTTGCCGGGATCCAGCGCAATCCGATGGGTGCCCGTCGCCGGCGCCGTGAAGGTGAAGACCTCGGGCTGCATCCCGACAACCGGCTGGGCCAGCGGGATCGCCTCGCCGGCGGGTCCCGACAGCTTGACCTTCATCTGCTTGTCGCCGCTCCCGACCGGCCTGAATTCCGCCTTGAAGGCAACCGTCTCGCCTGCGGCTGCATGCAGCACCCACGTCGATTTTCCGCGAATTCCCGGGAGTTTCACGGCCGGCGTCTTGACGCCGGGCGGCAGCTTCGGCAGCGTTGCGTTCCGCAGCGGCTTCACGGGGCGCGCATCCAAGTCCCATTTCGCGATACGCTGGACCTGATCGGCCTCGGCGGGCGTCAGCGCCTGCATCCGGGTCAGATCGCGCCAGAAATCGTCGTACCGCCTGACCTCGCCGCGCCGTGTGATCTCCACCGTATTGGTCATGCGGCAACGCACCAGGTGCATCGGCGGCTCGGACGTACCGAAGGTCGCCGCGAAGCCGATTCCGCGGTTGCTCACGGCCACGCAGTCGGCGAAGGTGAACGAGGTCAGCGGCGAATTCGTGTTGATCCACGTCATGATGATCACGCCGGCGTAATTGTTCTCGAACGTGCAGTTCCGTACCGTGACGTCCTGAAAGGGCCGGCCTTCGAAGTCGATCCCCGCCTGCGGCGGCGTGCCGTCGGTGTTCTTGATGAGGCATCCTTCGATCAGCATGTTGGTCACGCAGATGACGCTGATGCCCTGGCGGTGGTTGTCGTCGATGATGCAATCCTTGACGACCACATTCCTGCAGAGCGGGATGCGTTCCGACGGACGCCCGGCGACGTAGATGCCGTCTCCTCCGCTCGACTTCAGCGTCAGCCCCTCGACCTGGACGTTCTCGCAACTGATGAAACACAGGATGTGCCGCCATTCGCCGCGCTTGTAGAGCGCGGGATTCTGATAGTCCTTCTTGTGCATCCGGAAAACGGAACCGGCCCCGCCGCGGAAAACGATGTTGCTCTGGCCGATCGCCTTGAAAAGCGAATCCGTCGGATCCTTGAAGCCGCCGCGGATGGCCTCCACCACCGTGCCCGGCTCGACGTCGATCGCGATGTTGCTCGACAGCTTGACGGGGCTGACGATCCAGGGTCTGCCGAGGTTGGGAATGGTCAGTTTGCGAACGCCCGATGTCACGGCCGCTTGCAGCATGGCCGTGGAATCTTCGGAATCAAATCCCCACCAGTCGGCGCGGGCGGTGTCCAACCTGCCCGCCCGGATCTCCGCCAGGCGCTCGGCATTGGGAGGCGCAACGTCCGCCCAGGCGGCGGAGCAGCAGAACGCCGCAAGCAGCCCCAGCCCCGCTATTACGCTATGCCTGCCTGATTTTATCATTCCGAATGCCACGTAGGTCCGATCATCAACCCGGGTCGTCGTTTACACAATCAGAAAGTTGAAAACCGAGGTCGCCGACCAGTTGCCGCTGTGCGGGGGTGGCCCCGCAGAGGGAGACGCGGGTGGCGGTGAACTCGCGGCGCATGGGGTAGTCGCGCCGGAGCCGATCAAACGCCCGGCCCCGCAGCCCGTCATCCGCGACGACGGTGGCCCGCATGGCGGCGTCGTCGGACACGAGGTCGTAGACGGGGAGCACCAGGCGTTGCAGCAGCGCTTCGCGGCTCAAGCCGCGCGCGTCGAGCGCGAGCGCCGGGACGGGAGGCGCGGGCAGGACGGGGCTGAAGACCGGGTTGACGCCGAGGACGCGGCAGGCGGCGTGGTAGACCTGCAGGGTGCCGTTGACCTTGCCTTCATAGCTGTGGCCGGCGATGTGCGGCGTGCCCCAGTCGACCTGCGCATGCACATCGGTGCGGAAGGCGGGCTCGGGGTCCCATGTGTCGAGGATCGTCCCGCGGAGGCGGCCTCGCGCCCGGGCCGCCAGCCAGGCGTCGCTGTCGATCACGGGGCCTCGGGCGGCATTGATCAGAAACACCCCCGGGCGCATCTGCGCCAGCCGGGGGTCGTCGATCAGATGCACGGTGGCGTCGACGCCGGAGCGCGTCAAGGGGACGTGCAGGGTGACGACATCGGCTTCCCGCAGCAGCGCGTCGAGATCGACGAAGGCCTGCGCCTCCCGGTCTTCGCGGTTGCGCCGGCGCGGCGGGTCGCAGGCGACGACGCGCATGCCCAGGGCGCGTCCCTTCTCGCAGACCCGGCGGCCCACATGCCCGACGCCGACGACACCGAGCGTCAACGCGGCGAGGTCCAGCCCCTGACGCAGGGCGAAGTTGACCAGGGCGGCGGTGATGTACTGCGAGACGCTGACGGCATTGCAGCCGGGGGCGGCCTGCCAGGGAATGCCCGCCCGAGCCAGAAAGGCCTGGTCGATATGGTCGGTGCCGATGACGCCCGAGCCGTAGAACCGCAATTTCCGCGCGCCGATCAGCGCTTCGTTCACCCGCGTGGTCGAACGCGTGACGAGGATGTCGGCGTCGCGCAGGTGTTCGGGGCCGATGGCCCGTCCGTCCAGGGCGAGCACATCGCCCAGCGTTCCGAAGGCTTCGCGGACGAACGGCATGTTGGCATCGCAGACAATCTTCATGGGGGTGGGCTCCGGCGGTTACCAGATCTCGTGGTGGACTTGGGCTTCGCTATAGCGCGTCCGCGGCTGAGGCGGCTCAAGCGGGTAGCCGATGGCGACGGCCGCCACGGGGATGACCGCGGCGGGAAGGTTGAACACGCGCCGAACGCCTTCGACGCGCGCCGGGGTGGGATGGATGCCCAGCCAGCAGGCGCCCAGCTTCAGCATGGAGGCGGCCAGAAGCAGGTTTTCGATGGCGGCGCTGCAGTCCTGCAGGAGGTAGGAGAGCTGCTTGCGGTGCGCCTTTTCCAGGTCGCCGCAAACGACGATGCCGAGGGGGGCTTTCGCGAGCAGCGCCCCGTTGGGCAACTGTTCCGAAACGCGTGCCAGGATCGGCAGATTGCTCACGACGATGAAATGCCACGGATCCTTGGCTCGAGCGGAGGGCGCCGACATCGCGGCCTTGAGCAGGTCGCGAACCATTTCGTCGGAAACGCGGTCGGTCTTGAAGGACCGGACGCTGCGGCGGGCCAGGATCTTCAGGACATCCTCATGCATGGGAGGCGTCTCCCCGGGCGCCGTTCTTGCCGGCCTGGGTCAGCTTCAGCAGAACCTCGGCGCCATACGCATAGTTCCGACCGCACATGTGGCAGAAAATCTCGGCCGGCTTCCCGGACGCGGCCATCTCCCGGAGTTCCGCTGCGGGCATCGCGCCCAACGTTGCCAAGGCGCGTTCGCTGGAACAGCGGCAGGCAAACCGCAGCCGCCGCGGGGCATCATATTCCACCTGGGTCATGGCCATTTCGGCGCAGAACCCCCGGGCGCCATCCGCCAGTTCCAGCGCCTCGTGCAGCGAACCCTCCTCCGCGCGGGAGCGGAGACGCTCGTACTCCGCCCGGTCGCCCTGGGGCAGGCATTCCGCAAGGAAGGCCCGGGAGAGGTCCACCCCCCCTTCATAGGCAAAGGCCTGGACGGCCACAAAGGCATCCCGCTGCAAGGAGAGGTGCAGGTAGCGGTTGATCGCATTCTGAACGGAGGGCGGCGCGACGTCGATGCCCGCGCGGGAAATCACCCGGCCGGGGACGGAGCGGACGACGCGCACTTCACCCGCCTCGCCCAGGGCGGGGGCCGACAGGAACTCTTCCCGTCCATCGAGGTCGTTCAGGAGCTTGACCTGCGTGTACCCGCGGAGCGCACCGTCCTGCGCCGCCTCCACCAGCACCCCCTGCACGGGGCCCCGCACCCGCATCCAGAAGGAGACCGTCTCGTCCGGCAGCGTCAGCTCGTGGGACAGCACCGCGACGCCGCCCAGGGCTTCCGCGAGGACCAGCGCGGCGGTCGGCCCGCAAAGATGCGCCTGGCTCAGAGCGCGTGCGCTGTCCGTCACGTCGACGTGGCACCAGCGGATGCGATGGGCCGTGCAAAGGCCTGTCTGCAACAGGTCGGATGACTTAGGCATGATCATAGGTGTAGAGGCTCGGGGGCGTCGGCCCGTCCGGCAACTCCGGCTCGTTCAGCATGTGATCCAGCCGCGCAGTCAGCGCGCCGATCTGCAGCTGCTGCTTTTCCAGCGCCCAGAGGGCGAAGCGCCATTTCTTCTGGAACTTGAACATCTCGCGGACATCCGGATTGAACGCGTAGAACGGTTCCCGGCGGCTGGTGTAGTTCCAGTAGAGTTCGCGCGTGGTGGCCATGAAGCCCTGCAGGAAATGGTCGCGCATCTCCTTGATCGCGACCATGTCGGCATGCTCGCGCCACAAGGCCTTCAGGGAGCGGGCAAAGGCGCGCATGAAGACGTCATAGCACCGGTCGAGATTCTGCTGCGTGTGTTCGATATCCGGCCATCCCAGCGTGCCGCGGACGGAACAGAGACGGACGCGGATCGGCATTTCGCAACGCTGCTTCACATCGTAACCGAACTCGATGATCTCCTTGCCCTCGCCAAAATGCGTCGACTTGTCGGCGGGAATGTAGCGCTTGACGGCCAGCGTCTGGGCGGCGGCCTTGCCCAGCAGCGCGGCGAGCGCGAGTACGGTCTCCGGGAAGTCGATGACGCCATGCTCGGAGTCGCTGCGCTGAAAGCGGCTGGCGCTGATGCAGCCGAAGGCGTATCCGGAATAGCGCTGGCGGATGAAGTAGTGGACTTCGCCCGACTGTCCGTCGTGACGCGTCAGCAGATGGTGGTTGCCGTAGGCGACCCCCAGGCTCTGGAAAGCCTGCACCCGGACGAGCATGTAGTTGGCATAGCCCGTCCCATGATGGGCCAGGCGCTTTTCAATCAGCCGCGTGGGGATCGGACGGCGGTTGGTCTTGAAGTCGATTTCGCGCGTGGGCCCCCGGCCCAGCGGCACATGATTGTCCAGACGCAGTTCATAGATGTTGACGTAATCCAGGGTCTCGCCGTGGCTCAGGGTGGACTGGACATAGTCCAGGATGGCCAGCGTGCGGTTGTCCGTTCCGGGATGGATCTCCGACTTGCCGCCATGATACGTCGCGCCCGGCAGCGCGGTCTTGCGATCATCGAAGGCGGGGGCGAGCTGATCCTGATTGCCGGAATAGGTTTCTCCGGTCAGCAGCTTGTAGATGCTGCTGACGAACAGTTCGTGCTGCTCGTCGGCAAACTCCGGGTTTTCGAGCGAATTCCTGAAGCTGGCCAGGAAGCGATCCAGGCGCAGCAGGCTGGTCTCCTGCGAGCAGACCCGGCTCGCGATGTCGCGGTACAACGCTTCGAGCAGCGGCACGAGCTGGTTGATCGCCTGGTCGCCATGCACGCCGAACAGTTCGATTTCGTGGTGGTTGTGGAACTTGGGGTCGAGCAGCGCGCAGACGGCCCGTTCCTCCTGGGGCTTGACCAGTTCCTCCAGGGCATTGACGAAAGCTGGATAGTCGGTCTTCGCGCGGTTGGCGAGACGGACGAATTCACTGTACGTCAGGAAGTGGACCCCCTTGACGCTGTGGTAGTAGTTCAGGCTGCTGTGGATGCGCGCATGGCTCGCCCGCAGGGCGATGTCCATCTCCTCGCGCGTCCACGCCAGCGGCTTGATGCGCCATTCCTGGCCCATGCGCCGGTAGCAATCCAGAGCCGAATCGAGCCGCTCCGCGATCACGACGGCGTCGAGCGGCCACCCCAGGCCGCGCAGCCAGTCGTCGGCGGCGTGCAGCAGATCAACCCCCACATCGCGCTGCGAGAGCTCGATGCCGTCGCCCACGATGTTGCAGCAGAGGACGCCCGTCTGCATGACTTCGCTCCGCATGCGCTTCGGCACGCGCCCCAGATTCCAGAACAATCCGCTCAGCAGGGGGATCGCAGCCACGCTGTGGTTGCCGGAGGTCACCGTCATGACATACCCGACGTTGCCCTTGGCCAGGCGGTCCTTCGGGACGATGAGCACAGGGGCGCGCTGGGGATGGGTCTTCCAGATGTCGCGTTCGAAGACGAAGGTGTCGGTGCCCCAGTCGAAGGCGACGAAATGGCGGACATGTCCGCCCGAAGCAACGGCGACCTGGCCGTCCTTCTTGCGCGCCTCCGCGCGCACGCGGTTGAGGAACTTGTAGGCAAACTGGATCATGGCGGATGAACCCTTCAGCCGGCGCCGGCGCCGGCACCAAAGGTTTACGTTTTAAAAACGCGAGGATCATAGCAGATTGCCGTGTGCCTTGCGAATCTCCTTTGCGTGTTCGGCTCGCTTCCGGTAGACTACGCACCATGTCTGGCCATTCACCATCAGAATCGGAATTCATTCTTCCCCTGCCGCCACCTCTCGCCGAGCGAAAACGGGTGGTGGCCGTGGTCGGCCGTCCCAATGTCGGAAAATCGGCGCTGTTCAACCGGATCACGGGCCGTCGCATTGCCATCGTGCATGACGAAAGCGGCGTGACGCGCGATCGCATCGTCCGCCAGGTCCAGTGGGAACCGGCCCCCTTCGATCTGGTCGACACCGGGGGCGTGCGCGTGGTGCGCGGCGCCAACGTCACCGATGCCATCGAGGCGGGGGTGATTGCGCAGGTCGAAGCCGCGCTGGACGACGCCGCCGCCGCCATCCTGGTCGTGGACGCGCAGACCGGCCTGCACCCGATCGATGCGGAAGTTGCGCAGCTGGTCCGCCGGGCTGGCGTGCCGTGCTGCATCGCGGTCAACAAGTGCGACCTCCCCCAGCACGAAGCCATCGTGCCCGACTTCGCCTCGCTCGGGTTCGCCCCGTACCCCGTCTCCGCGCTGCACGACCGCGGCTTGGAGGCGCTGATGGCGGACGTCACGTCCCATCTCCCCGCCACCGTCACTCCCCAGCTCGAACGGCCCCTGAGGGTCGCCGTCGTGGGACGTCCCAACGCCGGCAAATCCTCCTACATCAACCGGCTGCTGCGCAACCCGCGCGTCATCGTCTCCGAGGTCGCGGGAACGACGCGCGACAGCATCGAGATCCCCTTCTCCATCGGGAGCGGCCCCCAGGCCCGCCACTACCTCCTGATCGACACCGCCGGCATGCGCCACGTCCATCGCATCGACAACGCGGTCGAGCGGTTCAGCCTGTTCCGCGCCGAGCAAAGCATCTCCGATGCCGATGTCGTCGTCCTGATCATGGACGCCCAGTCCGGCCCGACGGTTCAGGACAAGCATATCGCCGCGTTCATCCAGAAGGAGCGCAAGGGGTGTGTGCTGATCGTCAACAAGTGGGACATCGCGATGGCGCAGGAGATGACGCAGGCGCATTACGAACCCGCCCTCCGCAGCGCGATGCCTTTCATGAAGCACTGCCCGGTCGTCTTCATCTCCGCCCAGAGCGGCTACAATGTCCGCCGGAGCGTGGAGGTGATCGACGAAGTCGCCGGGCAGCTCAAGCAGACCCTGCCGACCGGCATGCTCAACCGTACCATCGCCGACGCGACCGAGCGGACGAACATGCCGGGGTCCGGCGACCGCAAACTCCGGATCTACTATGCGACCCAGACGGGAACCGCCCCCATCGAGATCCGGCTCTATGTCAACGACGTCAAGCTGGCGACGGACAACTTCACCGATTTCCTGATCCGGTCGCTGCGCGAGCGCTTCGGCCTCGTCGGGGCGCCCGTTTCCATCCGCTATCGCGAGCGGTCGCGGCCCGAAGGCGTGGAGGCCCGCGTCACGCCCAAGGCGCCCGGCAGATTCTCCACGGCCAAGCCGCGCCAGCCCCACGCCATGCGCACGGGGTTGCCCGGAAAAACGGCGCGTCCGAGGCCCAAGGCGTCCGGCGCGCCGAAGCGGCGCGGGAAAGCGCCCGGGAAATTCGATTGACGCAACGCGCCATACCGACTATTTTCTAGGCGCTTCACCTGATAGTTTTTTTAGCCTGGCGGCAAGTCGCCAGGACAGACGGTTTACATTTGACGGAGTGAGATTGCTATGTCCAACAGCGAAGGCCAGAACAAACGGGAACCTTTCAGAGGTTGTATCATCGAGATGGATACAATCGCATTGAACGGGATTCAACGCCTGTATGCGATCATCCGCAACGAACTCGGCAAGCAGGACATCACCATCGACGAAGGCCTCTTCGCGCGCCACTTCCTCGGCGCCTACCTGGAAACCGGCCTGAACCGCGCGCTACAGGCCGCCGGGCGCCGTGCAACGCCGGAGACGACACAGGCCATCCGCACCGCCTATCTGGCGCAACTGGCCGAAACCCCCGTGGCCGACAGCCATCCGATCATCGCGCTGGTCAAGGGGCTGAGCGAGAAGCAGGTGCGCGTCGCGCTGCTGACCCGCCTGGGCAACGAGACCGCCACGGCCATTTTCGCCCCGCTGCTGGCCTTTGACAATGTGACGCTGATCTGCGAATCGCAGGCGGCGCTGGTCGGCGGCTTCCCGTGGGACGTCTGGCGCCGGGCCTCCCAGACCCTGCAGATGGCCGACCGACTCTGCGCCGCCGTCGTCGCCAGCAGCACCTCCAACAAGGCGGCCCTCGCCGCCAGCCTGCCGGTCGTCGCCGTTCCCAACTCCATGACTGATTTTCAGGACTTCACCGGCGCCTACGCCTGCGTCGACAAGTTCGATGGATCCGTCCTGACCGCCGTGCTCCAGGCGTTGCGCGTCTAGCAGCCTGCCGGACCTATGGAAATCAAGAATCCTGAACGGGGCAGCGAAGGTGATTCCGCTGCTCCAGAACCGCTGACGGGCGTGGAGCGGCTGCGCAGGATCCTCGCCCGCCTGCGCGGCCCCGGCGGCTGTCCCTGGGATCGCGAGCAGACCCTGGCCACGCTCAAGCCCTGTCTGATCGAGGAGTGCTACGAGCTCCTGGATGTGATGGACGGGGCGGACTGCGAGGCGCATGCCGAAGAGCTGGGCGATGTCCTGCTGCAGGTGCTCTTTCAAACGCAGATCCGCGAGGAGCGGGGCGAATTCTCCCTGGAGGATGTCGCCAACCGTCTGGCGGACAAGCTCGTCCGCCGCCATCCCCACGTCTTCGGCAACACCCAGGTCGATGGCACCGAGGACGTTCTCCGCAACTGGGAACTGATCAAAAAGGACGAAAAGAGCGCGGCGGCGGATGCGGCGCCACGCTCGGCGCTCGCCGGCGTCCCCGCGGCCCTCCCAGCCCTGCTGCGTGCCCAGCGCGTGCAGGCCAAGGCGGCCCGCGTCGGCTTCGACTGGCCCGATGAACAGGGTCCGCGAGGGAAGATCGAAGAGGAACTCGCGGAACTGGAAGCCGCCATCGCGGCGGGCGATCCGCAGGCGATGGCGTCCGAAATGGGCGACCTGCTCTTCTCGCTCGTCAATCTCTGCCGGTTTCTGAAGATCGACGCCGAAGAGGCCCTGCGCACCTGCACGGCGCGATTCTCGCGCCGTTTCCAGATCATCGAACGCAAACTCCATGAAGATGGCCGCAACATGAGCACCTGCAACCTGGAGGAACTCGACGTCCTCTGGGAAGCGGCCAAGCTCGAGGACCGCCCCGTCACGGGACTTCGGCCATTTCCTGGTTGATCAGCTTGATGACCT
>CAZQKI010000116.1:0-3794 GCA_964592855.1 uncultured Lentisphaerales bacterium | reverse complement strand
GGACCGCCCCGTCACGGGACTTCGGCCATTTCCTGGTTGATCAGCTTGATGACCTCGGGGTCCTTCTCGCTGGCCAGGGCCTTGCCGTAGTAATCACGGGCTTCGGCGAAGGCCTTCTTGGCGGAGACCTCGTCGGGGATCTTGATCAGGATATCGCCGATGCGCTTGGCATTGCGGCCGAGAATCATCTCCTTGCTGTGGACCAGCCCGGTTGCGGGATCGCTCGTGGTTTCGTCCTTCGCGGTCATGATTGTGGCCATGAACTCCCGGAAATACTTGACGGCATCGCGGGGCTTGTTGTCCTTCAGGGCCTTGTGCGCCCGGACCTTGCTGATCGCCATGGTGTGCCAGGCGGCGTCGCGACCCGCAATCCCCTTCAGGAGGATGTCCAGCGCCGTATCGTAATCCTCCCGGACAAAGCTGGCGTCCAGCACCATCGTGCGGATGGAGTTGCGCGTCTCGTCGTCTTCTGCGAGCGGCGTGATCCGGTTGCCCAGGCTCTTCATCGCCTCCACCGTGGCGGGCATGTCGATGACGTCGTAGAAGTAGCGCATGTACAGGCCGCACAGGTGACGAATGGGGAAATTGGCCCGTTGCAGATGATCCAGCCGATCCGGCAGGGCGGCCAGGTCCTTCTGCATGACATTGTCGATCCATTGCCGGCCCGCGACGACAAAGCTTTGCTCCTTGGCGCTTTGGCTGTCGATGACGATCATGCAGACGGCGTCGGAAACTTCGGCCTTCTTGGCAGCGCCCGTCAAGGAGAGGAGCTGGCGGAGCAACCGCTGCAAATCGGCATCGGGCAGTTTTGCAGCCGCGGCGGGCAGGGCGGCCTTGAGCGCGTCCCAGTCGCCCCGTGTCGCCATCAGACGGATCCGGGTGTCGAGCAGCAGATTCTGCGTGCCCGGATCGCTGGTGACCACCTTGCCCATCTGCTGAATCACCGTCTCGACGGCCTCCGCGCGCTTTTGCTCGAAGAGGGTGTCGATCACCCGCGACAGCATCCCCAGGGCGCCGCCCGCCGGAGCCTCCCGGACCAGCAGTCCGACGATGGCCAGCATCTTCGCATCGTCTTTCTGCGCCACGTAGGCCATCAGATTCCACTCGCGGTTGTTGCGTCGCACTTCGTCGGGGAGGGGGGTGATGGCCAGCACGCGTTCTGTCCAGGCGATGACGTTGGTCATGTCGCCGCGCTCCATCAGATGGGAGTAGACGAGGCCCAGACCGCCGATCGCGAGCTGTTCATCATTCTGATAGGCCGCGAGCATTCGTTCCTTGGCCGCCTCCACCTGGTCCGTGAAGAGCAGAAAGCGGATCACCCCGTTGAACAGGGGCTGCCGGCTCGCGGCCAGCGCGGGGTCGTCCAGGCCCGCCTGGAAGACCGCGATCGCCTCGTTGGTCGCCCCCTGGGCGGCGAGTTCCTCGGCCTTCATGAAGATCTTGGCCAAGGGATCCTCCTGCGGCGCCTCGCCGGCAACGGCCTCCGCCGCACCCGGGTTCGCCGCCTCGGTCTTTTTATTGGGCTCCGACTTCCCGCACCCCGAAATCAGCAGCACCAACAGCAGGGCACATGCCCCGGAAAAACCAAGCCGACGCCAATCGATCATCTTCATAAAAACACGCCTCCGCATGTGTTGGACCCGTTCCGTGAATCATCCAAAACCCTCTTGAAGGAGAGTGGGTTTGATAATACCGCATGCGACGCATGCCGACAAGCCCGGTTTTCAAAACTTCTCCTTGCATCGCGTGCCGTTACCCAACAAACTACCCCCATGTCCGCAGCCTGTCCCATCCTGGAGATCCACGACCTTGACATTGCCTTCCCGTGTGGCGATCACACCGTCCCCGTCGTGCGCAAGCTCTCGTTGACGCTCCGGCCCGGCGAACGCACGGCCCTGGCCGGCGAAAGCGGGTGCGGCAAGAGCATGACCTGCCTCGCCATCGCCCGTCTCCCCCCCACCGACCGCGCCCGGATCACCGGCGCCATCCGCTTCGAGGGCCTCTCGATCCTTGACGATCCCGCCGCCATGGCCCGGGTGCGCGGCCACAAGATCGCGTACGTGTTCCAGGATCCGGCGGCCAGTCTGAACCCGGTCATGCGGATCGAGGCCCAGTTGATCGAGGCGATGCATCCCACGCCAGGCGGCGGGCTCGCCCGGCTGGGAGGAACCCGCCGCGCCGCACGCGAACGGGCGCGGTCGCTCCTCGCCCGCGTCCGCCTGCCCGATCCCGCCGCCCTGCTGCGCGCCTTTCCCTGCGAGCTTAGCGGCGGCATGCAGCAGCGCGTCATGCTGGCCATGGCGCTGGCCAGCGAACCCCGGCTGCTCATCGCGGACGAACCCACAACCGCCCTCGACGTCACCACCCAGGCGGACGTCCTCGACCTCATCGACGAGCTGGTCCGTGAAACCGGCCTGTCGCTGCTGCTCGTCACGCACAACCTGGGGCTGGTCGCCGGCCGCTGCGACACCCTGCATGTGCTCTATGCGGGCCAGATCGTCGAGTCGGGGCCCGTGGCCGAGGTCCTCAGCCACCCCGCCCACCCCTATGCGCTGGGTCTGCTGCGGGCGGTTCCCAAGCTCTCCGCCGCACGCCGCAACACCCTTTACGACATCCCGGGAACCGTGCCCCAACCCGGCCAGCTTCCCCCGGGCTGCACCTTCGCGCCGCGCTGTCCGTACCGCGACGCCGGGTGCGAAGCGCCGCCCGAAACGCGCCTGCTTGGCCCGCACCGCAGCTGCCGGTGCATTCATCCGCAGCAGGCCGCCCCCCGCCCGGCGCAGCCGGAGGACCGCCCATGATGCCGCTGGTCGCCGAACACATCACCGTCACCTTCAAGCGCCGCGGCCACGGCGTCTTCAAGGCTTTGGACGACGTTTCACTGTCGCTCCCGCCCGGCGCCGCGGTGGGGCTGATCGGCGAGAGCGGCAGCGGCAAGAGCACCCTCGTGAGGGTCCTGATGGGTTTGCGCCATCCCGATTCCGGCCAGGTGCTGCTCAATGGCGAACCGATCACCGCGCCGCAGTCCCGGCGGAATTGGCGCCGGCGCATCCAGATGATCTTCCAGGATGCAACCGGGGCGCTCAACCCCCGCCAGACGGTTGATGCCGCGCTCGCGGAGGTCCTCACGGTCATCCAGGGACAGCGGGGCGGACGCCAGGCGCTGGCGGCGCCGGTCGCCGCGCTGCTGGAGCAGGTCGGACTCACCGCCGACGTCGCCGCGCGCTACCCGCGCGAATTGAGCGGCGGCCAATGCCAGCGCGTCTGCATTGCACGCGCCCTGGCGGTCGAGCCGGAGATTCTGATTGCCGACGAGCCCGTCTCGGCGCTGGACGTCTCGGTGCAGGCCCGCATTCTCCGGCTGCTGGGCGACCTGCGCCGCCAGCGCGGCCTCTCGCTGCTGCTGGTCGCCCACGACCTCGCCGTCGTCGGCGCCGTCTGCGACCAGGCGATCGTCCTGCAGGCGGGGCGCGTCGTCGAAGCCGGTCCGCCCGCCGAACTCTTCAGCAATCCCAGACACCCCTACACCCGGCGCCTGATCGCCGCCGTTCCCGATGTCGCGCGGAGTTTGGCTGCGCGCTAGCAGCCTGGGGTGCGCGTCAACTTTGTTGGCGCGCCCCGAGGGTTCAGGAAGCAGGGTTCAGGGTTCAGTGAAGCCGCTGGCCCGGCTACGCCGGGCCAGTTGGATCGCGCAGGAGACTTGCAGAGCAGCCGAGCCCCTGCCGCCAGGCTAGTCCCAAAGCTTTGTCGCGAGCTTTGTCGAGTGTTCGAGGAGGCGCACAAGAAGGTGTGCA
>CAZQKI010000115.1:0-14044 GCA_964592855.1 uncultured Lentisphaerales bacterium | reverse complement strand
CCACTTTTCTATTGCGCGGCGGCGTATTCGGTCAGAGCAGGGGGAGGCGCGATTAGGACGCATGAATGATGGTGGAAACGGTTGGGATGCATGCCATTTGAGTGCGCGCGGCTCCGCGCGCTTTCCGCCCCGCCGCCCGCAGAGGGATGCTTGTGATAGCCCTCGACACAGCTACTAAGCGTCGCAATGTAGTCCTTATGCGGCGCATCCAAAACATCCTGTAAATCATGTAATCCTGTCAAAGACAATTCCGCGACGCTTAGCAAGTCATTCGCGATCCTACTCGGCCCGGATGACGAAGTCGGCGCTGCAGGTGTAGCGGGTGTCGGCGGCGGTTTTGGAATAGATGCGGAGGATGTATTCGCCTCGGGGCAGCGGTTCGATGACGACCCTGCGCTGGTCGCCTGACACCACAACGGGAATCGTCGCGGCCGCCGCGCCATCGCTGCGCGGGTTGAGCGTCGCAACGACGCCGACCGTCTCCGGCGCCGTTAGGAGCAGCGTCCCGCCGCTGGCGGCGTCGGCGGTGACCGTGCTGGAAAAGGCGTTGACCAGGCGCAGGCCATTTTCGAAGAAGGACGGCTTGAGATTCGGCTGGCTGCCGAAGGCCACGGCATCCGGCAGCGGGTCGTCGAGGAGCTGCCATTCTGTCGACTCCGGCAGATGGTCGAAGATCAACTGCGACGGCGGCGTCGCGTAGTAGTAGGCCTGCCGCATCAGGTAGTCGGCATCGGACTCGCCGGTCTGCCGCGCGCCCCAGGTGGCGTCGAGCAGCTGCCAGGCGCCATCGATCTGCACGGCGTTCCAGGCATGCTTGAAGGCGCTGACGAGGGCGTCGTCGGGTGTGCCGCGGTAGCCGCGCACGTCCCCGATGAGGAAGGTGCTGTCGAGCCCCACGCTGCGGGCCATGGCGTCGAAGAGCCAGGAGTAGCCCGAGCAGACCGTTGTGCCGCGGGCCAGCACGCTCATGGGGTCGTGCGCATTCATATACTGGTCCCCGCCGCCCGTGATGTGCGCCCACTCCGCCACATCGTAGCGGATGTTGGCCGTGAGCCAGTCGTAGAGCGCGCGGGCGCGGGCGGCGTCGTTCGTGCAGCCCTCCGTGATCTTCCTGGCCAGCGCAGCCACTTCGGCCGGAATCGGGTGGCTGCGGCTCGCACGCAGTGCGGAGAAGACGGGGAGTTCCTCCGGCTGGCCGGCATGCGCCGTAGCGGGCAGCGCCGAGGTGAAGGCGCCGGCGACGCCGGGGGGCGCAGCCCATGCGGACAGCCCGGGCTCCGCCGAACTTCGCGGAACCAGGCGAAGGGGCGGTGCCAACCGCCCGCCCGCCGCCCCCGTCATCGCGGGGTCACGGAAGCGCAGCATCGGACGTTCCGCCTTGGAATCGGCAGATGCCGCAGCCAAGGCATCGGCCCGGGCGTGCCGCGCCGCCTCAATCCGTTGCTCCTGCCAGAACCACAGCGCCGCCCCGGCCGCCAGCAGCACAGCGGCGGACACGGGCATCGACCATCGCCGCCGGTACCAGGCGGCCGTATAGGTCACTGGCGGAGACAGCGAGCGATGAGCGGAGTGTTTAAAATTCCAGTCGGGCATGTCACGTTCTCGCCGCGAATGATCGCGGGGGCACCTTTTTGTGCGCGATCGGAAGACGACTACGGCGACGACTACGGTGGACGATTGGTGCTTCGCTCTCCTCGTCATCCGTAGTCGTCGCCGTGGTCGTCCACCGAAAGGGGTGACAAAAAGGCCAAGTTGCGGACAGGAAAGCGGGATCGCCCCTACGGATCAGCCAGCCCACGGTGTTGGGCTGTGAGGTCACCTATCGTCTCCCAGCCGGACGACAATCGTCCGCATTTCCGGGTGCGTCAGCCGACGGTTCATCTCGAGCAGGGCGGGGTAGAGTTCCGGCGCGACAACTGCGCTGCCGAAAAGCACGTTGCGCCGCAGTTCAATTTCCAGGCGGCCGTCCGGCAGCCTGCGCTGCCGGGTCGTGCAGGTCAGCCGGCCCAGCCCCGCAGGCAGCACCCAGTCCAACTCGGGCGGGACGACGGGGACGCTCTGCGTGCTGGCCGGCAGCACGATCCGCGCCACCCAGGTCGAAGCCTGGTTGTCGCCCGTGATCCACAAGGGATTCACGCGCTGATCGGAACGGAGGGCGAAGAGGGGCTCGCGGGCGCCGGGCACCAGCAGGGTCAGGGTATCGGCATCCCGCACCGCGTACCCTTCGGCGCGCACCTGGTAGCGTTGCACGCCGGGATAGTTCACCAGGTCGGTTTGCAGTTTCCCGACGGGCTCGGCCGATTGTGAAATGGCGCCGACGAGCTCCTGAAAATAGCGGTTGCGCGGCTCGGGGGGCATCTCGCGGAACATCTTGCGGAAGTCGCCGCAGGCGGCGCCCGAGAAGCGGTCGACGACCGTGATGTCGGCCGTGCCCGTCTCCGACAAGGCGATGCTCCAGTCACTCTCGGCAAGCGGCTGGAAGGCGGGGGCGACCTGGATCTGCGTCCGCGCGCCCGCAAGCGTCAGCGCGGGGTGTTCGACCAGCGGCGTCGTGCCCAGCACGCCATATTGGTCGCTGTCGTTCAGATAGAGGGGCATCCCTTCGCCCACCCAGGAGGCGCGCGCGGCCATCCCCGGGCGGAGGAAGCGCGTCCAGAAGCCGCGGCGCGGGCGGGCGGCAACCAGACACGTGTCGAAGCTATCCACGCTCGGAAAGGCGTAGGCGCGTTCGGCGAGCGGCGTGGCGATCTGGCTGGCGTCGACGAGCAGCGGCTCGGCGTCCACCCGGATCGCGCGGAGCATCGCGACCAGCACCAGCGCGCGATCGACGGCATGGCCGTAGCCCTCCGCCAGCGTCTGGTCGACGGGCGTGAAGGCCATCGGCAGGTCCAGGAAGTCGGGGCCTGCGGGACGGACGGCGCGCATCACCGCATCGCGGATGATCCCGACGCGTTTCAGGGGATCCGGCTCGCCGGCCACCAGTTTCCGCGCCAGGTTCGCCGCCTGCCGATCCTGCTCCAACGCCCAGTTGCAGGCCTCGTCCAGCTGGCGCGCGTAGTCGCCCCAGTCGCCCGCCGAAACCTGCAGGGTGGGAATGAAGGCGAACGCGGGCGGCAGCGAATCCTCGCGTTGCAGGGCCGGCTGGTTGCGCGCTTCCCAACGGTGCGTGATGGTCGTGGCGTCCTCGCTGCGCTGGTAGTCGACGGCGTCGCCCGGACCGTCCCATTTCAGCGGCATCGCTTTGGGCACGACCAACTCGACGGTCATCCGGTCGATGGGATCGAATCCGCGGAAGGGAAGCTGCATCGCGAAGAAGGGGGCCTGCTTCTGGGTGCGGCGCGTGGTCACGACGGTGACGCTCCCCGTCTCGACGCCCGGCAGGCTGACGACGCGCGTCTTGGCGGCGGGATAGCGGGGCGCCCCGCCGGCCCAGGGGGCGTCCATCACATTGACTTCCTCCATCTTGACCGCATGGGACTGGCCGTTGGCGTTGGTCACCACGGCCGCCACCAGCTCGGCCGTCTGCCAGACGGGGTTGTAGTCGAGCTTCACCTCCGAAAACCGCTTCTTGCCGGCGTAGGTCAGAATCTGCTGGGCGCGGCGGTGGGTGCTGGTCCAGCTTGTCTTCGAAGCGACTTCGATGCGCAGCACGTCTTCCAGAATCCGAACGTCCGGCGCGGCGGCCAGGGCTCCGGGCGCGAACTGCACGCGCTGGCGGGCGGCGTACTCCATGTCCCGCAGGATCTGCTTCAGTGCGGCGTAATCACCGGCCGGATAGAGCGGCTTCTCCAGCAGGAAGCGGAGCGAGGCGTTCAGCACCCCGTTCGACACGGCCACTTCACGATCAAAGCAGATGCCGATCTCCGAGGTGGCCTGCTTCGCGGGCAGGAGGATGGGGGCGCCCACCCCGGCGCCCAGGTCGAGCGTGATCAACTCGTCGACGCCGCACGCCAGATCCGTCTCCAGATCAAACCGGCGTTTCTGGAGCCCCGTCTTCCCCAGCAACTGGTTCACATAGCCCAGCGACCCGGACAGCCATGGCAAGTCCACGAGCATCCGGTCACGGCCCTGCACCAGGAAGTCCTTGACGCGGGTCTCCATCCGCACGCTCAGCGGCTGCTCCGTATCCTGCAGATTTTCAGGCAGCATCTCGAAGACGGTCAGCTCGGCCCCCGCCAGGCGCGCCTTGACCAGGCCTTCGAAGAAGCGGCGCCGCTGTTCGCGCGGCTGGCGCGCGAAATGTCCGCGGTAGAGCGTGTCGTTCACGCCGTCGAACACGACTTTCGTTTCGAGCGTGAGGCGGCCCATCTCGTCGAGCACGCCCGAACTCCGGATCCGCACCAGATTCTCCTCCGCCGGAAAGACATCGGAAACCCGCAGCACCTCGCCCCCGGGATGGGCGACCAGATAGCTCCGGTTGCCCAGATAGGCGGGGCAGAGATCACGCGTGCTTTCGTTCGTCGGATCCATCAGCGTGTAGCCGCCGCCACCCGCCCGCGCCACCGCGACGATCGCATGGTTGAAGTAGGTCATCGGCACATCGGGGTCGAGCCGCTCGCCGACATGGATCATGACGGGGTAGGCCTCCATTCCGGCCAATCGCAGCATGGCGACGAGCAGGGCGGCCTTGTCGCGGCACACGCCATAGCGGTTGCTGAAGGTCATCGAGACGTCGTGGGGCTCGTAGCCCGGCGCCTCCCGCTCCGTCGTGATGCCCATGTAGCGGATGTTCTGCGAGACCCAGGTGAAGATCCTGCGCGTCCGCTCTTCGGGGGTTGCGGCGTTCTGGACCAGCCCCGTGACCGTGGCGGCCATCTCCGGCGTGACGGCGGCCAGGCGCGGCTGGCAGAGGTTCCAGTACCAGCGCGAGAGGGCGGGCCAGTCCTCGGCCGTGCTCACGATGAGTCGCTGGACGACCGTGTGCAGGGGCGGCATGTTCGGTTCCTTGAAAACCTGCGGACTGTCGCGGACCTCCCATTGGTGGAGCGTCCGGCCGCCGGGGAGCGCGAGGGTGGTCTTCACGACCCCGTTGCTCACGGCGTCGCGCAGGCGCTCGTGGCGCAGCGGCCGTTCGGCAGGCGCCGACACGGCGTAGGTCAGGCGGCGGATCGGCGACGTGTATTCGAAGACGGAGTAGTCGGACCAGACATCGGGAACCCGCGCCTTGTGGTTGACGCGGAGGGTTTCCGAGTAGACCAGATCGCCCACCTCCAGGTCGGCGAGCGAAAGCTGAAGGATCTTGTTGTCGGGGTCGTAGATGTTGGCGCTCATCTGGCCCGTCTCGGTCATGACGCGACTGGCGCGCGCCACATCCACCGTCACGCAGCGGCCATCGGGCTTGAACACCTGCGCGCGGGCCACGGTGACGGTCCCGTACGCGACGTTGAAGAAATGGCGTTGCACCTGCGCCTCGCGCCGGCCGGCCTCGGTCAGCACCTTGACGGCGTCTTCATTCCACGAGGTCGAAGTGCCGTCGGGGTTGTACTGTTCCAGATAGGTGGAGTCGACCAGCACGCTGTCCGCATCGGGATAGCGGTTGGTCGTCAGGGCGGCGGCATCGGCGACGACCGCCCGCCAATCGATCCTCCGGACCGGACGCGACTTCTCCGCCGCGCGGCCGGAGGCCGCCAGCAGTCCGGCGAGCAGCAGCCAGCCGATCCGATGATTGATTGTTTTCCTCATAGGGGGGGTTACCGGTGCTTGGGATAACGGTCCGTTTCCAGGTTCTTGGCGCGCTTGACGTTCTGGATTTCCCAGAGCTTGGCATATTTGGCGAAGGTGCCGAAGGCGACATTCTTGGCGACAATCAGGCCCGGAACGCCGTCCAGGAAGCCCAGCTTGAACACGTATCCGCGGATGAAACGGTAGAGCGAGCGGACGATCAGATCGCACACGTGGACTTTGCGCCCCTCCTCGTCATGCGTGTTTGCGCTGATGGAGGAGAAGCGGTTGATCGTCGCCAACTGGTCTTCAATGTCCGCGTAGGTATAGTGGAAGATCTCGCCCCGCAGACGCTGCACCGAGCCCGTCACATAGACGCGGTCATGCGGCTCCTTGCCGCCACACTCGCCAAAGGCCTTCTTGAACAACCGCAGTTTCGTGTCGGGATACCAATCGCCATGCCGGATCCAGCGCCCCAGGTAGGGCACCAGACGCGGGCAGTCGAAGCCATGGACTGCCGAGGGCAGCGGCTTGGAAAACTTTTTTTCGATCTCGGCCCGCAAGGTGGGGGAGATTTCCTCGTCGGCATCCACAAACAGGATCCAGGGCCCCTTGGCCATTTCGGCGATGAACTTCTTCTGCCCGATGTATCCCAGCCACTCCTTCTGGATGACGTTGGGCGTGTAGCGGCGGGCGATCTCGGGCGTCTTGTCGTGGCTGAAGGAATCCACCACGAGGACTTCATCGGCCCAGGTCACGCTTTTCAGGCAACGCTCGATGTTGCTCTCCTCGTTGCCGCAGATGATGCAAACGGTGATCTTCTCGTTCGGACCGCGTTCGGTGGCGCCATGGTTATTATTCATGTTACTCCGCCCTCGCCAGGCCGCGCCGGTCAGAAGGGACGTCCGCCCGGGCCGCGTTGCCGTTGCATCTTCACACGGGGCTCTTCAAGTCCCAGCGCGTACCATTCATCGCCCAGTCCCGCATTGGAGAACTGCTTCGCGCGATTGTTCGCCAGATGCTCGAGGTTCCGCTTGATCGTCTCGTTTTCCAGTTTGGCCGACGCACGAATCAGCGTCTTATGCGCCAGATCGATGTCGTTGCGCTGCACGGCAATCCACGCGTACAGGGCGTAGAGGATGGCGCCTTGCCCGTAGCGCAGGCGGAGGACTTGCTTGTCGAAGACCTTTCCCAGGTTCTCATCCTTGTTCACATACATCCGCGCCAGGCGCATCGCAGCCGTCATGGGCTCCAGGAACAGGCAGGTCGGCAGCAGGCGGTCGACTTCGGCAAAGTCTTTCATCTGGTAACGCAGCTGCATCTTCAAGGTGTTGACCTGGCGCTTCAGCAGGGGGCTCCACCGATAGTAAACGTCGAAGGCGCTCGTCTGCTCGATGGCCTGCTGCAGAAAACCGCGCTGCTCGCGCTCGATTTCAAGCTGGGCCTGCTTGACGCTTCCCGGCGGACGCAACTGCCATTGGTTGATCTTGGCCTGCAGCTTCTTCTGGCCGGCCATCAGCGTCCCCTGCACCGCGTCCATCATCCGCTTGATCCGTCCGCGCAGCACCCACCCCGCCCCGGCCTGGCAGGCGGCAAATGCAAGCACGCCCCACAGTATGCACCAGCCCCAGTGGGCGGCGTCGCCGACATACAGTCCCAGGCCAACGCCCGCACCAACCATCAGGCTCAGAATAATTGTCAACATAGCAACCGTTCCAATCTGCAATTAGCGAGTCAACCCGGCGACTGCGGCGCCGATCACGGGGGCGTCGTCGACGCCGACAAGTTCATAGGCAATGCCGCGGGGCTCCAGGATCGCCCGGAGGTGCGCCTCGATCCGCGAGCGGAAAGCCACCGAACGCGTCCGGTAGTAGGTCGACCCGTCCACATTCACGCAAATGGGGAAGAGCGGATCCGTTCCACCCCCGCCCTTGAGCATCACGGCGGCCAGATTGACCGCCGCCAGGTAGGCCGCCCGCCGGTAGATGGCGCTGCCCAGAGCCTGAATGCCGCGCCGGTCGTCATCGGTCAACGCCAGCGCCGCCAGCGGCCCCGATTGAATGAAGGGATTGTCGCAGAAATCGTCAAGATCCTTGTTTTCCAGCGTCGCCCAGGACTGCAGGGCGGCCGCCGCCGGCACGGAGAAGAGGCCGGCCCCGGCCGCCGCCTTCAGGACGGTCAGGCCCACGCCGCCAAGGTAGCCGCCCGAGATCATCTTCTCGAAGGCGTAGTAGCCGGTATCCAGCGTCTTGGCGTCGAATTGCTCGTCAAACCGACTGCGTGGCGCCAGGCCGAAACCGCCGGACTCGATGTTGACGATCATCTGCCCCTGCGGATCCAATCCCTTCAGCTTGGTCACCGCCGTGTTCCGCTCGACGTAGGCCGTGTTCGTTCCCGTGCCGAGGATGTAGCCCACGTAGGTGCTGTACCGGCGCGCCATCCCGGCGCTTTTTCCGGAGAGAAGTGCCGCAACCGTGTCGTTCAGGACGGTGATCCGGCGCCGGTGGCCCCGCGCCTCCAGGCGTTTGGCGACTTCGGCGCCGACCATCTTCCCCACGACCTCCGGCGCCTGGATCTGCTTGCTCCACTTCAGCAGTCGACCATCGCAGTCCGGCGTGATCTCGGCGGCATAGGAGAAGCAGAAGCCGATGGTCTCTGCGGCATCGATGACCGGCAGCAGCAGATCGGCCAGCGTGGCGAAGAAGTCGTCCGCCGTGATCGGCGCGGTCGTCCCCGGCATCCGGTGTTTCGAAAAACGGGAGATCTGCGGCTTCCCCTGGGCATCGAAATGGACGACGCCCACCCGCAGATTGGTGCCGCCTGCGTCGATGACAATCACCGGCTTGCCCACGGGGACGGGCCGGTCAATCGTGATGAACGCGGGAATCATGGGGAGCGAACTCGCCTGTCCCGCCAGCCCCGCATCCATTTCGCGCGCAAAGTCGGACAGCAGCCGCTCCGGATCCCTCGCGGACCGATCCAGGCCATTGACGCTCAGGAACTGTTCGATTCTGGATTTCATTCCGGGGATCATACCAAAGAAGCAACAGCACCGACAAGGCGCGGAAGCGCATCAAAAAAAGCCGCCGCCTCCTTGCGGGGGCGGCGGCGGGTGCGTCACAGGGCGTCGACGTCGCCTACTGGCCGAGGCGGGCTTCCAGCGCTTCGAGCTGCGCGGCCATCTCCTGGGGCAGACGATCGCCGAACTTGGCGAAGTGGGCCTTCATCTCGGGGATGATCTTCAACCAGCCCTCCTTGTCAACCGAAAGGAGCATGTTCTTCTCAGCATCGGACATGTCGAGACCCTTGAGATCGATGGCATCCACGGTGGGAATGCTGCCGATCGCGGTCAACTCGGCGGCGGCGGTGCCGTCGACGCGCTCGAAGATCCACTTCAGCACGCGGCTGTTCTCGCCGAAGCCCGGCCAGAGCCACTTGCCTTCGGGAGACTTGCGGAACCAGTTGACGTAGAAGATCTTCGGCAGCTTGGCGCCCTTGACCTTGCCGATCTTCAGCCAGTGGGCGAAGTAGTCGCCCATGTGGTAGCCGCAGAAGGGGAGCATCGCGAAGGGATCGAAGCGGAGCTGGCCTGCGCCGCCGATGGCGGCGGCAGTCATCTCGGAGGCCATCGTGGCGCCCAGGAAGACGCCATGTTCCCAGCTCAGTGCCTCGTTGGCCAGCGGCACGACGCTGGCGCGGCGGCCACCGAAGAGGAAGGCGCTGATCGGCACGCCGGCGGGGTCTTCCCATTCCTTGGCGATCACGGGGCATTGCTTGGCGGGGACGGTGAACCGGGCGTTCGGGTGGGCGGCCTTGACGGGCTTGCCATTTTCATCCTTCAGGTCCGGCGTCCAGGGCCGGCGCTGCCAGTCGACCGCCGCCGCGGCAACCTGGTCCATCTCTTCCCAGTAGATGCCGCCGTCCATCGTGATGGCGGTGTTCGTGAAGATGGCGTTGCCCTTGTTGCAGGTGAGCATCGCATTGGGGTTCGACTTCATCGAGGTGCCAGGGGCCACGCCGAAGAATCCGGCTTCGGGATTGATGGCGCGGAGCTGGCCCTTCTTGTCAAACTTCATCCAGGCGATGTCGTCGCCGATGACCTCGACCTTCCAGCCTTTGATCGTCGGACGCATCATGGCGAGGTTGGTCTTGCCGCAGGCCGACGGAAACGCGGCGGCCACGAACTTCGACGCGCCCTTGGGGTTGGTCAGCTTGAGGATGAGCATGTGCTCGGCCAGCCAGCCTTCGTCGCGGGCCTGCACCGAGGCGATGCGGAGCGCGAAGCACTTCTTGCCCAGCAGGGCGTTGCCGCCGTAGCCCGAGCCAAAGGAGATGATCTCGCGGGTCTCGGGGAAGTGCGTGATGTACTTCTTGTCGATCGGCGCGCAGGGCCAGGGAACGTCGGCCTGGTTCGGGGCCAGCGGGGCGCCCACGGAGTGGACGCACTTGACGTAGTCGGTGCCCTTGTCGATCTTCTTGATGACCTTCGTGCTGACACGGGTCATGATGTCCATGTTGACCACGACATAGGGGCTGTCGGTGATCTCGATGCCGAACTTGGCGATCGGCGACTCGACCGGACCCATCGAGAAGGGGATGATGAACATCGTCCGCCCCTTCATGCAGCCCTTGAACTGTTCGTTCAGGGTGACGCGCATTTTCGCGGGATCGCCCCAGTGGTTCGAAGGACCCGCATCCGCCTCCTTCTCCGAGCAGATGAAGGTGCGGTTCTCGACGCGCGCCACGTCGCTGAGATCCGAGCGGCAGTAATAGGAGTTCTTGGGCTTGTTCTGCTTGATGAACGTGCCGGCCTTGACCATCAGGTTGCAGAGCTCATCGTATTCCTCCTGCGAGCCATCGCAGATGCGGACGGCGTCGGGGGTGCAGAGGTCTACCCAAGACTGGAGCCAGCTCGTGAGCTTCGGGTTCTTAAGTTCTTTAAGCGTCATGTTTGTCCTTTAGTGCCGGTTGGCGGTTCGTGTACGCGTAGCGCACTTGAATGGCGTGGGAGTATAGCGCCGGAACGGCGGCCCGGCAAGCGAAAACTACGCCGAAAACTACGAAAACTACGCCGCGCAATCCCCGTCACAGGCTCGCCAGCCATTGCGACACATTCAGCGCGTGGCGCAGCTTCAGCCGCTGAATCTCCGCCACGGCATGGCGTTCGCCGGGGATCTCCAGATTGAAGATTCCAGCATAGCCCACCTCGCGGAAGGCCTGCATCACCGCGGGCCAGTCGATCGTTCCGCCACCGGGGACGAGATGGGCATCCCCCGAGCGGTTGTTGTCGGAAATGTGAAGGGCTACCGTGTGTTTGCCGAACTCCCGGACGACCTCCGCGACATCGAGCCCCGCCGCATGCGCATGCGAGGAATCCAGCGTGAAGCCGATCGCGGGATGGCCGATCGCCTCCAGCAGGTCGAACAGCTCCGCCGGCGTCGCGCAGTCGCGCGACATCAGGTTCTCCAGCCCGATCATCATCCCCTGCTCGCCCGCGCAGTCCCCCAGCCGCCGGAAGGCCTCGCAATTGAGCCGGCGGACCTCCGCGCGCTCGGCGCGCGTCGTGAGCTCGCGCCGGCGTCCGGGATGCATGACGACGTTGCGCACGCCCAGGCGCTTCGCCAGCAGGATGTGACGGTACAGACGGTCGCGGTCCTCGACGCCTTTGCCGAGGTCCGCCTGCGCGACGTTCGCCGCCAGAAAGGCGTGGGCCTGCGGCGCCGCGATCCGGGTTTCCGCCAGCGCCTGAACCGCCAGCTCGATCTGCTGCTCGGATTCGGCCGCCTCTTCGAGGGCCACCAGATGCTCCGTGCCGATTTCCGTGGCCCGCCACCCATCGGCGTCCAGCGCACGGACCGCCGCGTGCAGCGGCAGCTTATGGTAGATGCACGACCATATTGCGGGAATCATTTCACGACCTCCTCGTTCAACCCTAGTCCAGAACGCGGCAGAGCAGCCCTTTCAAATAGAGCCCTTCCGGAAAGCAGAGGCCCTCCGGATGATCGGAGGCCTGCTGCAGCCGCTGGATGACCTGGACGTCCCGGCGGGCGTCGACCGCCGCATCCGAGACGACCTTGTGGAAGATTTCCGGCGTCACCAGCCCCGAGCAGGAGAAGGTCGCCAGCACGCCCCCGGGACGCAGCAGCTTGAGCGCCAGCAGATTGATGTCCTTGTAGCCGCGGCAGGCGGCCATCAGATGCTTCTTGGCATCCCCGAACTTCGGGGGGTCCAGCACGATGACGTCGAAACTCCGCCGCGAATCGCGGAACTTGCGGAGGATTTCGAAGGCGTTGCCGTGCATGAAGTCGTCGTCGACGACCTTGCAGACGTTCAGCCGGGCGTTCTCCTTCGCCAAGGCCAGGGCTTCCGCCGAAAGGTCGATATGCGTCACCGACGCAGCCCCGGCCATCTGCGCCAGGATGCCGAAGCCGCCCGTGTAGGCGAAGACATTCAGCAGGTCCCCGCCCGTGGCATAGGGCGCCACGCAGGCGCGGTTGTCGCGCTGGTCCAGGTAGAAGCCGGTCTTGTGCCCGGAGCGGACGTTCACGAGGTAGCGGCAGCCATGCTCCCGGATCTCGATCCGCTCCGGCGGGGCCTCGCCCCGGAGCAGGCCGCAGGAGGCTTCCAGGCCTTCGTGCATCCGTGCATCGGCATCCGATCGCTCGTAGATCCCGGAGCAGGGCCAGAGCTGCGCCAGCGCCTCGACGAGCGTGGACTTCCACCGCTCCGCTCCCGCCGTGGTGAACTGGCAGACCAGATAGTCGTCGTAGCGGTCCACGATCACTCCCGGCAGGCCGTCGGCCTCGGCATTGACCAGGCGGAAGGCGTTGGAGGCATTCGCGGCCAGCAGCGCGCCGCGGCCCGCGATGGACTGCGCCAGGCGCATTTCGAAAAAGGCCGCATCGATCTCCTGGTCCGGTTTGAAACTCCAGACACGCACCTGCATTTGCGACTCGGCCGACCAGGCGCCGCGCCCCAGCACGGCGCCGTCCATGGCGCGGATCACAACCGTTTCACCCGGTTCAGGCGCACCCACCACACGTCCGATCGCCCCGGAAAAGATCCAGGGATGGCGACGCGTGACTGAATAGTCGCGATCAGGGTTCAGAAAGATTTCAGGCATGATGAGAGCTTAGCAGATTTCAGCGGCGCACTGAAGCGTGGATGTGATCGCCCCCGCCCCTGGGCCGTTCGTAGTAGACCCAGTCAAAGCCCGCCTGCCAGCAGATCTTGGCCAGTTCTTCGAGTTCAAGCCCCTGGCAGGTCAGGTCGATGGCGCGCCCCTCGCGGTGCAGGGATCGTCCGTTGTGAATGCCCGTCGGGCGGTAGGTGTCCTGGACCTTCAGGATGCCCTGGCGGGCGATGACTGCGGCGATGACCCGCTGCAGCGGGACCTCCATCTTCCGGTGGATGGTGTGGTCGCATTCGTCGTCCGTCTCGCCATCGTGGTCGCTTTCCCACCAGACGCAGGGGTCGTCGAAACGGATCAGATCGCGGCCTGGAGAGAATGTTGACATGCGGATCGTGCCGCAGGTATCCATCTCGCGCGCGTTCGGCAGCGTGGTGTTCGGCGGAAATTTCGCGGGGAGCTCGCGGATGGGCGGGAGGGTGTTCGTCACGGTGGCGGAGGGCTGCACCGCCGGGGTCTCTTCGGCATCGACAACCTCCTGGCACGGGCGTCGGCAGGACCAGACCAGCAGGATGAGGAGATGGATGAACACGACCACGCCCAGAACGGCAAGCCAGGCCGGACGCCGGGCATGCTGGCGGGAGGCGGTCGAGGCCGGACGGCCATCCATCAATCTCAGTTCACGCACAGTATTCTCTCCAGAAAAAGCGCCCGGAAACCCCGCAGCACTGGAATGGTGGCGAAGCTTATCATGCGCCATTCCACGTGTCAAAACAAAGCCGGGGTTGTCCAGCGTTACTCGACCTGTTCGCGGGAAAACTGCGCCTGCCACAGCGGCAGGCGACACGGTCCGCGCCTCAATCCGTTCTTCTTGACCGTGGACGCCTTCTCCCGCGCCACGTTCCCCGAGTCGCCCTTCTTGGGCTCGATTACGGCCAAGGCGTACTCATTTTCCGCCTTCCTCCTTGACTCCCCCGATTATCCGGCTTAAATTATTCTCACGTATGAATAGTTTCCCCAGAACCCTGATTGGCGGAGTCTCGCTGTCCCGGCTAATCATCGGCACAAACTGGTTCCTCGGCTGCTCGCATACCAGTGACGCCAAGTAGCAATCTTTGACCCAGACATAAGACGCCATCATCGACAGAAAGAGGAAAAACCCATGCCCGACATTATGACCGCCCTGAAAGCCGAGATCGTTCGCCTGGCCCGCAAGGAAGTGAAGGCGGCGACCGACCCCATACGCAAGCCGGC
>CAZQKI010000114.1:0-14062 GCA_964592855.1 uncultured Lentisphaerales bacterium | reverse complement strand
ACTGGACCCCGCCGTCCCCGGCGGCAGGCGAGCCAATATCGGAGGCTCCGAATCGTTGTCCTGATCCGTGTCTTGATCCTTGTCGTTTTTCTATCGTCGTCTTGATCCTTGTTCCGATCATTGTCGACCGACAATGATCGGGACATAGATTCAGATCGACGATGATCGCGACAACGATCACGACAAAGATCAATGTGCGACACGTGAACGATTGCGCAACAAGCCATGGGTGGCGCGCTCTCGTTTGCCGAGCGCCCTTCTGGCTGCCGGGCGCACGCACCCGACGGCAGGGGGCGCCCCGCGATGAAGACTTGTCGCCGGGCGCCGGGCGCTGTATGATAGACCCCTGATGCAGAAAGCATGTACAAATCAGGCGGAAGCCCCCCGTGGCTGGACCCGGCGTGGCCAGCTTGTAGCTTTGTGTCTTGCGCTCGTTCTGTTGTACGGGTTGGCCCGTCCCATGCTGGGCTGGATGCGCTTCATCTTTGCGGAACCCAGCGAAGACATGGGGCATGGCTGGCTGGTCCCCGTTTTCAGCCTCTATCTGCTCTGGCATCGCCGGAGCCTGTTGCTGGCCTCGATCAGATCGCCTTCGTGGAAGGGCTTGCTCCTCTGCGTCCCTTGGCTGGCGTTGCTGTGGCTGGGCGAGCGAGGGGACCAGGCGCGCGTGAGCCAGATCGCCGTCTTCGGGTTGCTCGGGTCGATCCCCTACGCAGTCATGGGGCGGCGTTTTGCGTCGCTGACGCTGTTCCCCGTCCTCTTCCTGGCCTTTACGGTCCCGATCGGCTTTCTGGATTTCTTCACCGTACGGCTCCGCCTGCTGACGGCGGTTTTTTCTTCATTTCTGCTGAACGGAATCGGCATTCCCGTGGCGCGTGTGGGGACCGGCCTGCATTGCTTGACGGGCGCGGGGTTCGCGCTGGATGTGGCCGATCCCTGCAGCGGACTGCGCTCCATCTTCGCGCTGACCGCGATCACGGCCGCTTACGCCTATCTGACTCAGCGTACGCTTTGGCAGAAGTGGCTGCTCTTTGCCTGTTCAATCCCGCTTGCCGTGCTGGGAAACATGGCGCGCATCTTCACGATCACGCTCGTGGCGAAATACTTCGGCCAAAGCGTCGGTACGGGGTTCTATCACGATTATTCCGGGTACCTGGTGTTCATCGTGGGGACGCTGCTGATGATGCAGGTCGGGGCGTGGATTTCCCAGATGCGCCAAGCCGGTCCTGCCGAGCCGGCGCAGGAGGAGCCGATCATGGCCTGCGTCGGGCCTTGCCCATGGCGGCAGGGGCTCGCTGTTGCGCTTCTGATTCTGGCCCTCGTGGCCATGCGTGTCTCCTTGCGCCGCATGCCGCCGCCGACACTGGAGCCGCAGGACTTCCTCGCCACGGAATTGTTCGATCTGCCCGGCTACCGGGCGGTGAAACCGTGGTATTGTCAGAATGAACAGTGCCGCAAGACTTTTGAAAATCAATCACCGGAGGCGGAATCCGTCCGTCCTGCGGCCTGTCCGGACTGTGGCGGCGCCGTGGATGAGGTCTCGCTGGGCGAACGCACCGTTCTGCCGGCCGACACGCGTTTTCTGAAAAGCAACTACTACGATGCGCAGGGCAATCTGTTTCGCGTATCGGTTGTGATCAACGGCGCCTCGCGTCAAAGCATCCACCGACCGGAGCTCTGCCTGCCGGCCCAGGGATTTTCCATCGAGCATACGCAGAGCATCGGCCTGCCGCTCGGGAATGGAGTGTTGCCCGTCAGAGTGATTGATCTGCGGCGGATCGGCTCCGGCGGTCAGGGCAGGACGATCGGGCAGGCCTATTTCTTCGTGAGCGCACACCATCGGACCGCCTCGCATTATGTGCGGATGCTGATCAGCATCCGCGACCGCGCGCTTTACAATCGCGTGACACGCTGGGCGATGGTGGCCATCGTGAGCGAGCCGCCATTTGACACCCCCGATCGTCGCGAGGCGATGCATGACTTTTTCGACGAGTTGTATCCTGCGCTACGGAATCCGTCTTCGGACGATCCGCTTTAGCGCGAACGTGAGCGATCCATGAGAACTGTACTGGATTTCTATTTTGTCCGCTATGCTTTGGTTTTCGGCATCAGCTGCGTGGTGGCCTGGTTGCTGACGCCCGCGGTCCGCTGGTGCGCGCGGCGCATCGGCATGGTGGACCAGCCCAATGCGCGCCGCATCAACACCCTGCCGATTCCGCGGGGCGGCGGCGTGGCGGTTTTCATCGCGTTTCATGTCAGTCTGGCAGTGGCCGAGTACGTCACCGAAGGCCACCTGCTTGGCCAACTGGGGCCGCAATGGCATTTGTTCTTCTTCATTGCCACGCTGGTCCTGTTGGCCGTTGGACTCCTGGATGATTTGCTGGAACTCCGGCCCTGGTTGAAGTTGGCCGGACAGGTCGTGGTCGCCTCGCTGTTGTATGGGGCGGGGGCGAGAATCGGACAATTGTTCTGGCCCGGCATGCCGGATGTCGTGAACTACGGGCTGACGATGGTCTGGTACATCGGCATCATCAATGCCTTCAACCTGATCGACGGCATGGACGGTCTGGCCTCCGGCCTGACCATGATTGGCTCCCTGGGATTGGCGGTTTGTCTGGCGACCCGGCATCAGGCGAATGAAGCCTTGCCGTTGATCGCCCTCTGCGGCGCGTGCCTGGGATTTCTCCGCTACAACTTCCACCCGGCTTCCATCTTTCTGGGCGACAGCGGCAGCATGTTTCTCGGGGTCGTGCTGGCAACCATCCCGCTTCATACGGGCGGCAAATCCGCTTTCCTGGCAGCCGTGGGTGTACCGCTGCTGGTCATGGGCGTACCGCTGTTCGACACGATCTTGGCCATCTGGCGCCGCTCGGTCCGGTCGGCTTTGCCCACGCTGGTTGACAATGGCGGGAAGGCCGTTCGCGTCATGCAGCCCGACAAAGAACATCTGCATCATCGCGTCCTGGCGCTGGGCATCAGCCAGCGGCATGCGGCCTGGATCCTTTACGGCATCAGCGGACTGATGGTGGTGACGGCAGTTTTCGCCTCTTTATTTCAGAATCGAGCCACTGGCATTGTACTGATCGGTTTCCTCGCCGTCACGTTCGTACTGTCCCGCCATCTTTCGAAGGTGGAACTCTGGGACACGGGACGCGCGATCCTGCACGTCGTCAGGACGCCGACCTTGAGCCGTCTGATTCTGCCGATCTACCTGGCGTTTGACATCGGGGCCCTGGTCGCCTGCTGGTTTTTCAGCAACCGGCTGGTCCACATACCCGCCACGCGCATGCATCTGTTACTGCCCATGCCGCTTTTCGTCGTCCCCATTGTGATCCTGCTGGTGTTGACAAAAACCTATCAGCGTTCCTGGCACCATGTCCGTATTCGCGACTATGTCTACCTCGCCGCCACGCTTTTGTCGGGCTGGTTGATCGGTTGCATCGTCGTGATCCTTTTTGGCTTGCGGTTTCCCGGGTGGGGGCGGCAGGCAATCGTCTTTGCACTGAGCATGCCTTTTCCCATCGTCGGCGTCCGCATGATCCGCGAAATGATCGCCGAAGGGCTCCTGGTGATCGAGCGCGACAAGATGCGCGATGCGGAGCCTCGCGAGCAGGTTCTGGCCTATGGGGGCGGACGGAGCTTCTCCTGTTACCTGCGCGTGTACAATCTGTCGAAGGGCTGGAAGTCCCGCAACATTGTCGGCATCATCGACGACAATATCGCGCTCAATGGCCGGGTCATCGATGGCTGTCCGGTCCTGGGAACCCCATCGGATGTCCCAGCACTGATCAAGGAGTACGCGATCACGGGGATCATCGTCACCGCGGTGTTGGAAGAGGCGAATCGGCGCGGAATCCTGGCGATCGCCCGCGAAAATGGCGTCTGGGTTAATAATTGGCAATGGGAAGAGAAAGCCATCGATCCCTGATGAACGCACCGGGTCGTGCGTGCGCCCGGCTCGGCCGGACGAGCACGGAAGCACACCTTTTTTCTCGGGGTTGATGAATGGAGTGGCTCATGGCTTCAAAGCAACATGCTTGGATAGACCGCTGCATCGTGGACAGTCTCGATTGCATCGGCGGGCTTCGGCAGCAGGGCCAGGCCATCGGTGCGGCGGTTGACCTTTTGGTTGGCACGCTGCTGGCCGGCGGAAAAGTGCTCGCCGCCGGGAATGGCGGCAGTGCGGCGGACGCCATGCACATGTCCGAGGAATTGGTGGGGCGGTTCCGCTCGGATCGTTGCAGTCTGCCTGCGGTGGCGTTGACGGCGGATGGGACGGCGCTGACCTGCATCGGCAATGATTTCGGCTTCGACTATGTGTTCAGCCGCCAGGTCGAAGGATTGGGGGTGAAGGGCGACCTCCTGGTGCTCTTCTCCACCAGCGGACGCGCCGCGAATCTCGCGCAAGCGGTCAGTTCCGCGCGGGCGAAAAACATGCGGATCCTGCTGATCCTGGGACGCGATGGCGGCCCGCTCGCCGGGCAGGGGGATTGCGAGGTGCTGGTGCAGGGAAAGGGAACCGAGCGGATACAGGAGGCGCACCAGCTCGTGATGCACATTTTGCTGGAAGGTGTCGAACAGCGTTTTGCAGCGCAGGCCTAGGCCACTTTACCATGCACGCGGAACAATCAACGGGAAAGCACATGCTGTCAAAATCAACGAGTTGCCGCCGGGGTTCACCTCTCGGCGCACGGACGTGGCGCTGGATGACCGGACTGGCATCCGCCGCCCTGCTCGCCACGCAGGCGCCGGCCCAGTTGGCCGTCATCGAAATCAAGCCCAAGCATCCCTCGTTCGTTTCGGGGGAGCCGTTGATGATCCGGCTGACGCTTGAAAACCACGGTGCTCAGCCCATCGTGATCGGCGATCATGAGGCCTTCAAGGACAATCGCGTATTTTTCGAGATTCGCAAGGCCCCGGATGAGTTTCTGCCCCTCATGCGCCAGAGCAAGATCGTCGCGGACATCGATCTGGAGCACGGAGAGGCGATGTCCGTCGAGATTGATCTGGCGGAGTGGTACCCCCTGCTGGCCTATGGCCGCTATTATATCAACGCCGTTCTGATCCATAATCAACGGCGCTATGCGTCCGATGACCAGGTGTTCGAGGTGGTTCCCGGCATCGAACTGTCGCGTGTGACGCAGGTGATCCGCGGCCCGGGGGTGATCGAGCGGAATTTTACGCTGGTCTATTGGGCCCGGGGGGATCGCGAAGATGCTTTTCTGCGGATTGTCGATCAACCCGCGAATGAAACGTGGACGACGCTGGATCTGGGCCCGATCGTCCGCGTGAAGAAGCCCGAGCTGAAGCTGGAAGGTGAAACGCACCTGACGGTCTATCATCAGACCTCACGGGATGTTCTGCTGACCACCCTCGTCCGCTCCGATGCGGCGGGGCCCGTGATCCTGGAGCAGCGCAAGACAATCGATTCCGTTTCGTCGCCCATGGTGAACACGCTGGGCGATGCGCTGGACAAGGCGGTCAAGCAGAGCGCGAAGCACAAATCGCGCTGAAGCCCGCCCCGCAGTTTTTTGGCGTTCCCCCCGTGCACGCTTACTGATACAATTCAACGTCTGCTTCTCGGGTTGAAGGTTTGGAATATTACATGCATATTTACCGCTCGCACACCTGTAACGATCTTCGTGCCTCGCACGCCGGTGAAACGGCCCGCCTTTCCGGGTGGGTCTACCGCAAACGCGATCACGGAGGCATTCTGTTCATCGACCTGCGCGACCACTATGGCGTGACGCAGATCGTGGTTCATCCCAGCCGGAGCTTCTTCGAGGAGCTTTCCCGGCTCCATCTCGAAAGCGTGATCACCGTCACCGGGACCGTCACGCTCCGCGAGGCAACGACCATCAACCCCGACATGCCGACCGGCGAGGTCGAACTCGTCGCGGAAGCCTGCGCTGTCGAGTCGGTGGCCGACCCGCTGCCGTTTTCGCTGGCTGCCGAGGGGGAACTGGGAGAGGAACCGCGCCTCAAGTACCGCTTTCTGGACCTGCGCCGCGAAGGCGTCCACCGGAATATCGTGTTCCGCTCGAAGGTCATCGCGCACTTGCGCCATCAAATGGAGAGCCTGGGATTCAACGAATACCAGACGCCCATCCTGACAAGCAGCTCCCCCGAAGGCGCGCGCGACTACCTCGTGCCCAGCCGCGTCCACCCCGGCAAGTTCTACGCGCTGCCGCAGGCGCCGCAGATGTTCAAGCAACTCCTGATGGTCGCGGGCTTCGACCGCTACTTCCAGATCGCGCCCTGTTTCCGCGACGAGGATGCGCGGGCCGACCGTTCGCCCGGCGAGTTCTACCAGCTCGACATGGAGATGTCCTATGTCACCCAGGACGAGATCTTCGCGGTCGTCGAGGCGGTGCTCCACAGCACGTTCACCCGGTTTTCGGCCAAGCAGGTCGATGCCACGCCATGGCGTCGCATCCCCTACCGCGAATCCATCCTGAAGTATGGCAGCGACAAGCCGGACCTGCGCATTCCGCTGGAAATGTGCGACGTCACGGAGATCTTCCGCAACTCGGGCTTCAAGGCGTTCGCCGGAGCCATCGCTACCGGAGCCGTCGTCCGGGCGCTGCCGGTGCGCGGCATCAAGACGCAGCCGCGCAGCTTCTTCGACAAGCTTGTGGAGCACGCCAAGAGCCTGGGCGCCAAGGGCCTGGCCTATCTGGTCTGGGATGGCGACGGCGTCAAGGGGCCGATCCAGAAATTCCTGACCCCGGACGAGATCGCCGCGCTGGCCGTCGCGGGGACGATGAAGGACGGCGACGTCATGTTCTTCTTCTGCGATGCAGCCCCGGCAGCGGCCCGCGTCGGCGGCGACATCCGCCTCAAGCTGGGCCGGGATCTGGGGCTCGTCGAGCCGGGTGTCTTCCGTTTCTGCTGGATCGTCGATTTTCCCATGTACGAGCTGGACAGCGAGAGCGGGGCCGTTGCCTTTTCGCACAACCCCTTCTCGATGCCGCAAGGTGGCCTGGAGGCGTTGGCGAATCCCAATCCGTTGGATATCCTGGCCTACCAGTACGACGTGGTCTGCAACGGCGTCGAACTCTCGAGCGGGGCCATCCGCAACCACAGTCCCGAGATCATGTACCAGGCCTTTGCCCTGGCCGGCTACAGCAGGGAAGATGTTGAATCGCGCTTCGGCTGCCTGCTGAACGCCTTCCGTTTCGGGGCGCCGCCCCATGGCGGCATCGCCCCCGGCGTGGACCGCATGGTGATGCTGTTGGCCGAGGAGGAGAACATCCGCGAAGTGATTGCCTTCCCGATGAATCAGAAGGCCCAGGACCTGATGATGCAGGCGCCGGCGGCCGTGAACGAGAAGCAGTTGCGCGAACTCCATATCCAGCTGCGCGGCGCCCCCGGCGCCAGCGGCGCTGCGGCCAAGACCGCGCCTCCCGCCCAATAGAGGGTGATATGCAGAACATCGGCATAATCGTAAACACGGCGAATCCGCGGGCCTCCGAGGCGCTGGACCGTGTGGTCGACTACGCCGGGCGTTTGGGGCTGACGCTGTTTGCGGATGCGCCGACCTGCGCGCAGGCCGACGGCCGGTTCATGCATCCCGTGGCCTCCGTTCACGACTTCAACGGCCGCGTGGACGCCGTCGTCGCCCTGGGCGGCGACGGCACCTTGCTCCAGGCGGCGCATGCCCTTGAAGGGGCGCAGATCCCCCTGATGGGACTCAATATCGGCTCGCTGGGGTATCTCACCAGCGTGGACGAAGCGCATTTCGAAGATGCCTTGCGGGCCCTGCGCGAAGACCGCTTTCACGTGAGCGCGCGCGCCACCCTCGCCGCCCGGATCGTCCGACCCGACGGCGCCGTCACGGAAGTCAAGCTGAACGCCCTCAACGATGTCGTCGTCTCGCGTGGCGCTTCGGCGAGGCTGGTGCACATCGGTCTCGAATTGAACGGCACGCCGGTCACCACCTATGCGTGCGATGGCGTCATCGTGGCCACCGCCACGGGCTCGACCGCCTATTCGCTGGCGGCGGGCGGTCCGATCCTGATGCCGGAAACCCCCGCACTGACGATCAACGTCATCTGCCCGCATGCGCTCGGCGCCCGCCCGCTTGTGATTTCCGCCACCGCATCGGTTGTTCTGTGCTGTGAATCGACCACGGCCCCGCTCCTCCTGGCGTTGGACGGCCGGGAATGCGGCGTGCTGGACGAGGGGGACCGCGTGGAGGTCGTCCGGAGCCCGGTCGTCGTCGGCATCGCCTCCTTGTGCGACAGCGATCCCTATGCCGTGCTCCGCCACAAGCTGGGGTGGGGCGGCGCGCTGGAAGGGCGCATCCGCCATCGCCCGGAATGATGCGGGTGGCGCCCGGCGCACAGCCGCACGGCGGCTTGTCCCGAGGCGCAAGCTGAAGGCCGAACGGAAGAATAACGGAAAATGAACAATGTCTTGATTGGAAGCGTAGCAACCTTGGTCGGGCTCTTGATCGGCTACGGCATCCGCGCCCTGTTGGGACGCTGGCAGGCCGATTCGATCGAAAAGCAGGCGAAGGCGAAGCTGGATGCCGCGGCGCAGGAAGTGAAGAACCGCATCAAGGAGGGCGAGATTCTGGCGCGGGCGGAGGTCGTCCGGGCGCGGGAAGAGTTCGAGCAGTCAACCAAGGTCCGGCGCAAGGAATTGCAGGACTTCGATGACCGGCTCGTGATGCGCGAAGAAAACATGGACCGGAAGCTTAAGGTCGTCGAGGCCAAGGAAGAGGCGTCCGTGGTGCGCCAGGCGGAGATCCAGGCCGAGGCGGACGAAGTGGCGAAGCGCAAACTCGAAACCGAGCGTCTGACCGCCGAGGCCCAGGTGCGGTTGCAGCGGCTGGCGGGAATGACCCAGGAGGAGGCCCGCCGGGAATTGCGGCAGAAGGTCGAGGACGAAGTCCGCGGCGAGACCGGCAGCCTCCTGCGTCGCTTGCAGGAGGAGGCCCGCGAGACGGCCGAAACCGAGGCCAAGCAGCTCATCACCCTCGCGGTGCAGCGCTACGCGGCTCCCCACGCCAGCGAGAACATGACCTGTACCGTGAGCCTGCCGAACGACGAGATCAAGGGCCGCATCATCGGCCGGGAAGGCCGCAATGTCCGCGCCATCGAGGCGGCCACGGGCATGACCCTGCTGGTCGACGACACCCCCGAAGCCGTCGTGATCTCGGGCTTCGACCCCCTGCGCCGGGAAATCGCACGCCAGGCCCTCGAGGCCCTTGTCGCGGATGGCCGCATTCATCCGACGCGCATCGAGGAGGCCGTCGCCAAAGCCCGGGAAAATCTGGAGGAGACGGTTCTTCAAGCGGGGCGCGAGGCCGCCTACGAGGCCAAGCAGCAGCATGTCGATGTCGAACTCCTGCGCCAGCTTGGCCGGCTCAAATTCCGCACGAGCTACTCGCAGAACGTGCTCCAGCATTCCATCGAAGTCTCGCGCCTGATGGGGACGCTGGCCGACGAGCTAGGCCTCGACACCTTGCTGGCCCGGCGCGTCGGCCTCTTCCATGACATCGGCAAGGGCGCGAGCCAGGATGCCGAGGGCGGGCATGCCCACATCGGCGCCGAGATGCTGCGGCATGCGCACGAGGACCCCGTGGTCGTCAACGCCGTCGAGGCGCACCATGAGGATGTCGAGGGGACCAGCCTCTACGCCGTGCTGTGTTCGGCGGCCGATGCCATTTCCAGTTCGCGCCCGGGCGCCCGTTCCGAGAATACGCAAATTTATGTCCAGCGCCTGGAGAAGTTGGAGGCGATCGCCAACGCCTTCAAGGGCGTGAAGAACACCTTCGCCATTCAGGCGGGACGGGAAGTCCGGGTCATCGTTGATCCCGAGGTGCTCAATGACAATGAAGCCATGCTCATTGCACGCGAGATCAGCCGGAAGATCGAAGCGGAACTGCGTTATCCGGGGCAAATCCGCGTGGTCGTCATCCGCGAACAGCGCTGTATCGAGTATGCACGGTAAATCATGAAAATTCTTTTTGTCGGTGATATTGTCGGCAGTCCGGGGCGACGCATCTTTAAACTGGTTGTGAAACGGCTGCGTGCCGCGAATGAAATCCACGCGGTTGTCGCCAATGCGGAAAATGCGGCGGCGGGCAGCGGCATCACCGATGCGCTCGCCGAGGAACTTCTCGGCGCGGGTGCGGATGTCCTGACGCTGGGCGACCATGTCTGGAATCAAAAGGGCACGGAGGCCCTGCTGGCGCGCGAACGACGGATCATCCGGCCGGCCAATTATCCGGAAGGCTGCCCGGGAAATGGCTGGACCACGGTGCAGACCGCCCTGGGGCCGATCACGGTGATCAGCCTGCTGGGACGGGTCTTCCTGCCGCCGGTCGACTGTCCCTTTGTCTGCGTGGACGCCCTGCTGAAGCGGATCCCCGCCGGGGGGCCCGTCCTGGTTGATTTTCATGCCGAGGCCACCTCCGAGAAGATCGCGATGGGCTGGCACCTGGACGGGCGGGTTTCGGCGGTGCTGGGGTCGCACACCCATGTCCAGACCAGCGATGAACGGCTGCTGCCGAAAGGCACCGCCTACCTCACCGATCTGGGCATGACGGGGCCATCGCATTCGGTGATCGGCCGCGAGGTCGAACCGGTGATGCGTAAGTTTTTGACGGGAATGCCCGCGCGCTTCGAGGTGGCAACGGGCCCGGCGGTGCTGGAAGGCGTCATCCTGGACGTCGACCGGACATCGGGCCGCGTCGCATCGATCGTGCGGATCCGGCAGCATGACGACGGCTGCCAGCTCGTGGACTAGCCCGACATGGCGGATGAAGCCCCAGTCCTGACCTACACCGTCACCCAGTTGACGCACCTCATCAAGCAGCAGCTTGAGGCGTCCGTGGGGACCGTCTGGGTGAGCGGGGAAATCTCGAACCTGCGCAAGCAGGCCTCGGGGATCACCTATTTCACGCTCAAGGACGCCGGCGCGCAACTGAGCGCGATTCTCTTTGCCAATGTCGGCGACACGCTCGGCTTCGAACCGGTCGATGGCCTGGCGGTACGCCTCTTCGGCCCCTTGACGGTCTACGCTCCGCAGGGGAAATATCAGATCTCCGTCCGGAAAATGGAGCGGGCCGGGCAGGGCGAATTGATGGCCCGCTTCGAGACGCTCAAACGGAAGCTGGCCGCGGAAGGCCTCTTCGACAGACCCAAGCGCCCGATTCCCCTGCTGCCACGCCATATCGGCATCGTGACCTCGCCGACCGGGGCCGCCTTGCGGGACATCCTCAATGTCCTCGAACGGCGCTTTCCCAACTTGGATATCCTCATCCGCGGCGCGCGCGTGCAGGGGGCGGAGGCCGCGGCGGAAATCGCCAAGGGAATCGAACGGCTCAATGCGGTCGGCGATCCCGCCGGCGATGTCCTGCCGCACCATCCCCGGCGCGAGGTGATCATCGTCACGCGCGGCGGCGGCAGTCTGGAGGATCTCTGGCCGTTCAACGAGGAGATCGTCGCCCGCGCGATCGCCGCGTCGAAACTGCCCGTCATTTCGGCGGTTGGACATGAAATCGACTTCACCATCAGCGACTGGGTGGCCGATCTCCGGTGTCCGACACCCTCCGCGGCGGCCGAGCAGGTGATCGGACGGAAGAGCGATTTCGAAGAGCAGGTTGCCGCGATGTCGCGCGCCTTGACCCGGCAGATGACGCATCGCCTGGAGGTCTTGCGGGGGCGGCTGGCTTCCGCGCGCGCGAACCGCGTCTTCGGCGAACCGGAACACGCCGTCGACCGCTTCAAGCAGCACATCGACCATTTCGACCTGCGCTTGCGGAACGCGATGACGGAGCGCTTTCAGCGGGATCATCGACGCGGCGAACGCGCCGGCGCGGCCTTGGCGCAGCTTCGGGTCAGCCGCCTGCCCCAATTGCGGTTGCGCATCGAGCGGCTGGACCAGCGGGCTCGGGAAGTGCAGCGGCGCGACGTCGAGCGCGCGCGGCAGCAACTCGCTTCCGCCACCCGTCAGCTCAATGCCCTCAACCCCCTCGCCGTCCTCTCGCGCGGCTACAGCATCACCCGGCTGGCAGACGGCCGGGTGGTCCGTTCGGAGGAGGAGGCTCCGTCAGGGACGCTGCTGCACACGCGCCTGGGCGCGGGCTCCGTCGATTCGGTGGTCCAGTAGCCATGGGTACGTCTCAGGCAGCTGAGGCTGCGACGTATGCGGCGCGGTGCCGGAATGCGCTGGACCTGGCGCTGGGTTCAGCCCCGTTCTATCGGTCGTGGCGGGCGTCGGATGCCGGACCGAGCGCGTCCGCAGCCTGTCGCTACGCGGGCTTTCCGGAACTGACCAAAGCCGACATCCGCGCCCATTTTCCCCGCGGCTTCGTGCCGGCCGGCGTCGATTTCGAGGCGGAACTTGCGCAAGCACGCATCTCCTATGTCTCGACCAGCGGCACGACGGCGGATCAGGTGACGCTCTTCTGGTCGCAGGCGTGGTGGGACCGATCCGAACGGGCCAGCTGGACGTTGAACCCGCATCTCCGGCGCATGGCGGACGGCAGCCGCCGCGAGGCGATCCTGGCGTCGCCGCGGTGTGTCGGGCCCGCGCGGAGCGGCGAAACGCTGCCGATGGAGAGGCGGACACTGGGGCGGCTGTTGTTTCTGAATCAGACCGTCAACCCCGGCTGCTGGCAGGAGGCGGAGATGCTCCGCATGCTGGACGAGTTGGCCGTGTTCCGTCCGGTGGTCTTGGAGGCCGACCCGTTCTACCTGGCCGCACTGGCCGCTTTTGCGCTGGATCGGAAACTGCCGGTCCATCAACCGGATGTGATCACGTTTACCTATTCCTTCCCGGCACAGGTGTTCCTGAATGTGATCCGACAGGTGTTTGATGCGCCGTTGGTCAGTTCCTATGGATCGACGGAGACCGGCTACGTGTTCGTGGAATGCGAGCATGGGCGGATGCACCAGAACACGGTGTCGTGTCATGTGGACTTCGTGCCCCTTGAAAACCGTCCTTCAGGAACGGTCCTGGGGCGGCTGCTGGTCACGCCGTTTGGACATCCCGTGCAATGCTTCGTCAGGTTCGACACGGGCGACCTCGCCGAAAGTGCACTGCGGCGGTTCTGCCCGTGTGGGCGGCGCGAGGGGCTGACGCTGGAGCGGATCGCGGGGCGTGCCGGCGATGTGACGATGACCCGGCGTGGCGGCCGGATGACCGTGGCCGACGTGGATGCGCTGCTGGCGGCAATCCCGGAGGTGCGGGGATTCCAGCTTGTTCAGGCGGGAACGGGCGATATCCACGTGCGGCTCTGTCTTGCGCCGTCGGCCGGGGCCGATGACGCCGTGCTGCGGCGCATTGAACAGACGCTGGCGCAGGTGTATGATTTCCACGTGACGACATCGTCGGTGGCGGCGTTGGAACACGAACCCTCCGGCAAAGTCCGCCTGGCACGGCGGGTGGTCGCTTGAGCCCTGCGTTTCGGGAGTTGCGATATGAGCGCGTTCATCTACCTTTTGGCCGGTAATCCCCGGGCCCGCGGCGTCAAGCCGGATCCGGCCATGCAGTCGTTTTTCAGCGAGGTCGGACGGTCCGCACCCGCCGTGGCCTACATCGGCGCGGCCAGCGGAGATGACCGGTCGTTTTTCGAAGCCATGCGGACCGCCATGCAGGCGAGCGGCGCGGGCGAGGTGGAACTCGTGCCGCTGTGCGCCGGGCCACGGTCTGCGGCTGAAGCGCAACATGTGCTGATGCGGGCGGACGCCATTTTCATCAGCGGCGGCGACGTGGCCGATGGCATGTCTGTGCTTCGCGCCGGGGAAGGGGTCATCGCCACGCTGCGGGAGCGATTCGAAGCCGGCATCCCCTTCATGGGCCTTTCGGCGGGAAGCATCATGCTGACGCGCGGCTGGGTGCGCTGGGCGGAACCCGGCGGGAAGAGCAAGAACGCCTTGCTGGACTGCCTGGGTTTTGCGCCGATCTACTGCGATGTGCATGGCGAGTCCGACGGCTGGGAGGAATTGAAGTTGCTGTTGGAACTCCTGCCGGCCAAGACCAGCGCCTTCGGCATTCGCGCAGGCCATGCGCTCCGGGTTTGCGACGGCATCGTCGAAGCCATCGG
>CAZQKI010000113.1:0-14501 GCA_964592855.1 uncultured Lentisphaerales bacterium | reverse complement strand
GATTCAGCCGATGCCGATCCGCCAGGCCAGCACGACGAGGGGCATCGCCAGCAGCGGATAGGCGGGGACCCGCATGATTCGCGGATAGAACAGCAGGGCGATGAGCGCGGGGATCGCCCAGGCGGACAGTGCCGGGCGGCTCATGAGGATCGCGCACAGGAGCAGGTCCATGCCGAAGAACAGGACGTTCGCCAGGCCCGCGACCGTCTCCCGGCCTGCCGCGGCGGAAGCGGCCCCTGGCCTTGCGGGGCATTTCACACAAGGGAGAAGGGTCAGCGCCAAGGCAATAGCCAACACGACTGCCGCAGCCGGATCGTGCAGCACCTGCCGGGCTTCTTGCTGGAATGCGGACCCCGTGTGCCGTGCGTGAAACAGGGCCGCTCCGAGCAACAGGGGAATCACTCCGGGAAGCGTGGCGCTGGCCCAACGGCGCCAGGTCGGTTCGGACATACTTTCACCACAGTAGGGGCATTGCCGGCTGGCAAGGCCGACGGGGCGGTCGCAGGCTGTGCATGTTGCTTTCATGAGCCGGTGGGTTGCAGCGGCTGGGGGGTGGCCACGATGGCCGCCGTCCGATCGGCCTTGCGATCACCCGTTGCAGTTGCCGGGAGGTTGCCCACCAGAATCTTGAGGATGTTCTCAAGGGTGACGATGCCGAGAATGCGCCCGTCGGCATTCCGGATCAACGCCAGGTGTTGCCGGTTGCGGCGCAGCAGCGGGAGGACATCGTCGGCGCGCGTCGTGTCGGCGATGAAGAAGGGCGGTTTCAAATGCCGCGCAATCGGCTCCTGGTTCGATTCCAGCATGTTGGCCAGGACATCCTGCATGTAGATCACGCCGGTGCAACGGGTGTAGTCGGCGGTGAACACGGGAATTTTCATGTGGCCCTTGGTGCGGACGCAGTCGATCGCATCGGCGGTGGTCGCATCGTCGAAGATATGCGCCACCTTGCTGATGGGCGTCATGACTTCGGCGGCTGTCTTGACCTGCATGTCCAGCACGCGGCTGATCATGAGCCGTTCGAAGGTCGAGATCTGCCCGCCGGCTTCGCTGTCGCGTGTCAGCAGATGCAGATGTTCGCGCGTGACAAACTGCGTGCCTTTGCTCTTGCGGCTTTTTGGCGCCGACCACTGCGTGAGCAGCATGATGGAGGTCGCCAGGGGCTTCAGCAGGATTTCCACTAGACGCAACATGCGGGCCAACGGCAGGCAGCGCTCGAGTGGCCGGCTGGCGAACCAGGCCTTGGGGAGATACTCGCCGAAGATGAGGATGGTCATGGCCACGACGAACCCGGACAGGAACTGCGCGTCACGCCCCCAATACGCCTCGGCAATGGCGGCGGAGAGCGTTGCGACAACGACATTGGCCAGATTGCTGCCGACCAGTGTAGTTCCCAGCAGACGATCCGTCTCGCGAAGGAATCCCTCGATGATTCTGGCCGACTTCGAGCCATTGCGTGCCCGGTGCATCAGCCGGAGCCGGTTGATGGAGATGATGCCCGTCTCGATGCCCGCAAAAAAGGCCACGGCCGTCAGGCAGAGTGCGATGATCGCAATTTGAACGAGGAGGAGCATCACGAATTCCCCTCCGCGTAGATATCGCTGTCGCTTTCCTCGTCGTCGTTCTTGCCGCTTTCCTCGTCGCCGATTTGATCCGCCGTCGGGCGGGGAAGACGTTCCAGAATGACCTGTTCGATGCGGAGCTTCCGCAAGCGCCGCACCTGGACGCGGCAACCTTGCGCTTCGACGGCCTCGCCCGCGCGGAGAAAACGTCCCGCCTGGGCAGTGACCCATCCGCCGATGCGGTCGACGCCGTCCGCCTCGAGGTCGACGTCGATTTCATGGTTGATTTCATCCAGGCTGGTGCTGCCGTCGATCATCCAGCGGTTGGCGTCCAGCTTCTGGATTTCGGGCGCCTCCTGCTCGGTGCCGAGGAGGATTTCGCCGGTGACCGTCTCCAGAATGTCTCCCCGTCCGATGAGCCCCGCCGTGCCGCCAAACTCATCGAGGACGCAGGCGATGTGAAGATGGCTGCGCTGCAGCGTGATCAGCAGGTCGTCGAGGGCAATGGTTTCGGGCACGAACAGCGCCGCAAACGTCGCCTTGCGAAGATTGTGCTCGGCGTCGAGCAGAAAGCGTGGGACATCGAGAAATCCTTCGATCGCGTCGGGCGTCCCGCGGAACACGGGCAGGTAGTAGTGATGCGCGTTCCTGGCCGTCTGCAGATGTTCGTCCGGCGAACCTTCCACATCAAGGCCTTCGATGTCGACGCGTGGCGTCATGACGTCACTGGCGGTCATTTCGGAGAGGCGCATGATGCCGTCGACCATGGAGCGTTCCTCTTCGTCGAGAACGCCCGTTTCGGCGCCCAGCTCAACGGCGGTCAGCAGTTCCTCGTCCGAAAGTGACTTGCGTTCGGGTTTCAACGACTGCCGGACGTGGTTTGAAATGGCGGAAAGGAACAGGCCGAGCGGGCTGAGCAGGTGCATCCAGAACTGCAGCAACGCGGTGTAAAGGGCGGTCAGGCGCTCGGCATGTGCAATGGCATAGCGCTTGGGGGCGACCTCGCCGAAGATCAGCAGGAGGACCGTCATCACCGGAATCGCCACGGCGGCGCTGTATTTACCAACAGCCGGGATTTCGTCGATCATCGCATAGCCCAGGCTGGAAATGGCCACATTCACCAACGTGTTGCCGATCAGCAGCGTCGAAAGGATGCGCGCGGGCTGGCTTAGCTGCGCCGCGATCCACAGGCCCCGTTTGGAGTGGCGGTCCTTAAGCCGTTGCACCTGCACGGCGTTGAGCGAGAAGACGGCCGTTTCGGCGCTTGAGAAAAAGGCCGATAGCGACAGCAGCAGGAGCAGTGACGCACCTTGCGCGATGATAACGAGCGTTGTCATCAGGGGGTGTCCAGATTTTCGACATGGAGCTTGGTGCGCTGTCCGCGGCCCGGGCGCTCGACTTCCATATTGCGGATCATCCAGCGATCACCGGTCCGGCCGACGCTGCTGACCCACATCTTGCGCACGCTCTTGCCCGTTTCGTCAAGCTGCTCCACCTGGCGCAAAAAACGCAACCGTCGGTCCACCCACAGCTTCATGGATGAACAGCCGATGATCGGGATGGGGGGGGCGACGCGGACGATGTCGCACAGACTTCCGCGGAAACGCTGTTCGCCATCCAGTTGGGCGTCGGGCCACCAGAGGAACGCCAGGGAGAGGTCCATCCAGGTGATGTCGGTGCCCTGGACATCATCTGTCAGTGCGGGCGGGTTGGTGCTGATCGTCCCTGCGGCATCGCGCCACGTCAGTTCAGACGCGCCGTCGGGATGACGGGTGATCGTCAGGCTCTCTTGCGCCCGTCCAAAGCCGTCCTGCATGCGATAGGTGGCGCGCGGGGGGCTCTCCCCCCAGGCCAGATCGATGGAGAAGGGGACCTCATGCAGCACAAGCCCGCGCTGGCGGCGTACGGCGAGCGTGCCCGTGAGCGTGAGCGGTTCCTCCGGCAGGCGCGCCAGGGTACCCTCCAGCACTTCCGCCGCGTTCAGCGGTGCGGGAAGCGTCTCGGGGATCTCATCTTCCACCGCGACTTCAACCGGTCCCCGGGAAGGCACGGCAGAACGCACTTCATCGGCAGACACCGAGCGTGTCCCGAGTAGTAAAATACAGAGTGCAATCGAAGAAATCGTATTCAAAATGGCGTCAGGCAAGTACCGTAATACGCGCTTGTTATAGCAAAGTCCCGGTTGCCGGACAAGCTGCGTTTCACACTTTGTATCGGTCCGTTCATCTGCTATAGTCCTTTCATCGCTCTTCGGCAACGAGGTATGGAGCCGTAATCTGTCAATTCCTATGGGAGAATGATGATGCGTAGTATTAGCAAGGTTGCGCCGGGCTGGTGGGATTACACCACGCTGGACAAGGGTCTGCTGGATGATGCCGCACGCTTGACGGAGCAGGACGTTCTCGGGCTGGCCCGGCCGGGCTTTCAGGTCAAGTTCTATGATTCGGTCCAGGAGTTCTACCTCGCCGAGGCGCTTGAATACATCGAGGCCTGGAAACAGGCCACCCCTGCCAGCCCCGCGGGTCTTTGCGGTCCGATCGGTCCCACCGAACAGCTCCCGCTGGTGGCCCAGCTGGTCAACGCCCTGGGACTCAAATTGCACAACTGCCACTACTGGGGCATGGACGAATGGGTCGTGAACGGCAAGGCGGTTGCACGCGATTTTCCGCTGGGTTTCGCCCGCACGGCCTACGATCTGTGCTTCGACCGGATCTGTCCGAAATTGTGCATGCCGCAGGCGCAGATCCATTTCCCGACGGAGGATACGTCGGTCTACATCAAGAGCTGGGACGCGGCCCGCTGTGTGCTTATGCAGGGCGGCCAGGGCGAAGTGAAGCACTGGGCCTTCAACGATCCACCCAAGCGCGAGGGCGCCTACGTCGATGCGCCGCCGCCGCCCGAAGCCATCCGACGCTTGACAACGCGCATCGTCGATCTGCATCCGATGACGCTGATGCAGAATGCCCGCACCTCCGGCGGCGGCACGGTGCAGAATGTCCCGAGCCAGGCGCTGACTGTGGGCCCCGCCGAAACCTGGCGCGCGGAGACGGTCTCCATCTGGCATCCCGGGCATCATGACAATCCCTTCGGCATGCGCCTCACATCGCTCATGATCGCGAAGCATATGCCCGACACCGCAGTGCCGATGTCGCTCCTGGCCGACCATCCCAATGTGCGCTTCAGCTTCCTGCGCCCGGGATTTGGAACGTGTGAAGTGGAGATGCACTAAGATGAGCTGTCGTGTCATGGCCATTGGGGCGCACCCCGACGACATCGAGTTCGGGATGGCGGGAACGTTCATCCTCCTGGGGCGCGCGGGGTGCGAACTCCATTACATGAACGTGGCGAACGGCTCCTGCGGTTCGGCGGTCATGGATGCCGAGACGACGGTGCGCGTCCGCTTGAAGGAGGCCGGGAACGCCGCCCGGCGGCTGGGTGCCGTCTTTCACAACCCCATCGCCTTCGACCTCGAGGTCTTCTACGAGAAGCCGCTGCTGGCCAGGCTGACCGCCATCATCCGGGAGGTGACTCCGGACATCCTTCTGGTCCCTTCGCCGTTCGACTACATGGAAGACCACACCAACACCTGCCGTCTCGCGGTGATGGCGGCCTTCTGCCGCGGCATGCCCAACTTCCCCGTGAATCCGTCGCGGCCGGCCATCGATCACCCCATCACCGTCTACCATGCGCAGCCGCATGGCCACCGCGACGGCATGAACCGCTTCTGCGAGCCCGATTTCTTCGTCGACATCGATTCGGTGATCGACGAGAAGACCGAGGCGCTGGGGGAGCACAAGAGCCAGCAGGCGTGGCTCGACGCCAGCCAGTCCATGAACGCCTATCTGCAGACCATGCAGGACCTCAGCCGCGAAATGGGCGCCCGGTCGGGCCGCTGCATCTTCGGCGAGGGGTGGCGGCGGCACAACCACCTGGGCTTCTGCGAAGCCGGCACCGATCCGCTGTGCGAAATCCTCGGCGGCCATGTGCTGCAGCCGCCGCCTCCTCCTCCGCCGCGGACGACGGAGGCGTGATACGTGAAACGTGAAACGTGAGGCGTAAAACGTGAGGCGTGAAACGTGAGGCGTGAAACGTGAGGCGTGATACGCCGCGTTTCTTGCAGGTTCGGCCGCATTCGTTTAACATAGCACCGTTATGCCTGAATTATGTCGATTCTTTGGAATTCTTATCCGGATGTTTGCGGAGCCGGAAGTGCAGCACCATACACCGCATTTTCACGCTCATTATCAGGAGTGGGACGCAGTGTTCGGCATAGCCCCGATCGAACTACTGGCGGGCGAAATGCCCAAACGGCAGCAGCGGCTGGTAGAAGCGTGGGCTGAATTGCATCAGGAAGAGCTGCTTGCGGATTGGCACCGCCTGGAGCAAGGTCGGGGACCTTTGCCGATCTTACCCTTGCAGTAGGGAGCGTGAGTATGAAACATGCGATCCACAAGATTGTTCAAGCGAGGGTCGTAGGGTCGTTGACCCTTTGGCTCGCTTTCGGTGACGGAAGCGAGCGTGTCGTTGACCTAAGTCATGTCTTGGTTGGCGAACTGTTCGGCCCGCTGCGGGACGAGGACCTGTTCAACCAAGTGCGTGTGGATCCGGAGGCACATACGGTTGTCTGGCCCAATGGGGCTGACTTCGATCCGGCCACGCTGCACGATTGGCCAGACAACGAAACCGCTTGGCGTGCTCAGGCTAGCAAGTGGGCTAGGGTTGCGGAAGACAGTTCAGGCTATGAGGAAGCACGGTCAACTCGGAACGACAAACCTTCAACATGAGGCGTTTGGCTCTACTGCTGGGTTGGGCGCTGATGGCTGCGGGCGCCGCTATGGGCGATCAGGTTATCTGGTCGAACGGCGAGGTCTGGGAGGGGAAGCTCCAGTTGTCGGGCCAGGGCGACCTCCGTCTCCATGACGGCGTCCGTCTGTGGAATTGGCGCCTCGACATGCTGTCCTCCCTGGCCTGGCACCCGACGACGCAGCGGATGGAACGCGCGTGGCGTTTTCTGGAGGCCGGTCAGACCGCCAAGGAGTTCACCGGCGAGTCCTATCCCACACTCGAGGTGGAATGTACCGCGACCTTGCTGGACGGCAGCGTGAAGACGGGCCATCTTCTGACAACCGTATTCTATCTGGATCAGGATGATCTGACGCGAAAAGTCATCATCAAGAAGAAGCTGCGCGGCAAGGAGGGCGAGACGGTCGCGGACATCGACCACCCCGTCCGCCTGGTCTTCGCCGCGCCCAGTGTGCTGGCCAGGCGCAAGTGCCGGGTCACGCTGGCTGGCGTGACGAATCAAACGGCGGAACTGGCGCTGGTCACGGCCTTGCCGGCAACGACCTCGATGCCGATCAGCCCTCAGCGCGATCAGAGCTTTTTGGCTGAAATTTCCGGCGAGACGTGCATCTGGGCGATCCGCGAGGGCGCCGCGATAACGGTAGGGTGGAAAGACGCGGCGACGCCGGAATTGAAGCAGCGTGTGGCGGATGCCCTGAAGAATGATCTGCGCGATTTCTTCGACGGACGCCGCCTGCTGGGCGTTTCAACGAACGCGCCGGCGGAGACGGTGCTGTCGCTGGTGCTGTTCACGCGCGAGGGACAAACCACGCTGGGCGGCGCCCGGACACAGCCCTGGCGGCTGGAGGTTTGCCGCTGGCGGATGGCCGATGACGGCCAGAACCAGTTTGCCGCGCGTGCGGTTCTCTTCCGGGGCATACGGTCGGAACAGGATCCGCTGCCTGAGATTCGCATTGTACCCGAACTGGACGTTTTAAAAATTGAAGACCTTGAATAGCGATTCGCGGTCGCTGCTCTCCGGCAGCATTCCCCGTTCCGTCCTGCTGCTGGCCGGGCCGATGTTCGTCAGCGCGGTGCTTCAGAATGCACAAAGCCTGATCGACCTCTTCTGGGTCGGGCGGCTGGGATCGGTCTCCGTTGCCGCGCTCGCCTTGTCGGGCGCCGTGCTGATGGCGATGTTTCCCATTCAAATGGGGCTGGCGACGGGCACCGTTGCGCTGGTCTCCCGCGCCTTTGGTGCGGGCGATCTCCGGCGCGCTTCGCATCTGGCGGCGCAGTCGCTCGCCCTGGGCGTCGCGGTCGGCCTCCTGCTGGGGTTCGCCAGCCTGCCGTTTCTCGGCCCCATCTGCAGGCTCCTGGGGGCCGAGGCCGAAGTCGTGGCCCTGGCCGTCCAGTATCTGCGCATCTGCATGTACGGAATGGCGGTCGGCCTGGTTCTGTTCATCGCCAACAGCGCCCTGCAAGGCGCGGGCAACACGATGGCGCCGATGTTCGCCATGCTCATGGCCAACGTGCTGAATTTGATTCTCGATCCGCTGTTCATCTTCGGCTGGGGACCCATGCCCGCAATGGGCGTGGCCGGGGCGGCCTGGGCAACGGTGCTGGCGCAGGGCATTGCCGCCCTGGGCTTGCTCCTGCTGATGACGAGCGGCCGGACGCAGCTCCGGTTGAATCTGCGGGACTGCCGTCCGACGTGGCCGGACAGCCTGCGTCTGTTGCGCATCGGCCTGCCGAGCATCGCACAGATGTCGTCGCGCAGTCTCATGGGCCTGGTGTTTTTCAAGATCATTGCACGCTTCGGCACCCCGGTCGTCGCGGGCTATGGCATCGGCATGCGCTGGCACATGGTCCTCCTCATGCCGTGCTTCGTCCTGGCCAATGCCGCTGCTACGCTGGTTGGGCAGAACCTCGGGGCCGGTCAGCCGCAGCGCGCCAAGCGGTCGGCCTGGTGCTGCGTGGCGATGGTCGCGGGGATCATGACGGTGGCGGCCGGACTGACGTTCGTGTTTGCCGTGGAAGCCGTTCGCTTCTTCGACGCGAATCCCGCGGTGATCGCCGTCGGTTCGGGCTTCCTCCGGATCGTCACGCCCTTCTATCTGCTGGCGGGAATCTCGATCGTGCTGGATCGCGCCCTGAACGGCGCCGGTTGCACGCTCTCCACCATGCTCTTCACCATGACCACGCTGTGGGGGCTGCAGGTGCCGCTGGCCATCGTCCTTTCCCACCTGTTCGACCCTGCCGTGCATGGCGTCTGGTGGGCGATGAACATCGCAACCACGCTCCATGTGTTCCTGTCGGTCGGTTGGTTCTTGACCGGACGCTGGATGAAGAAAAAGGTTTGAGGAAGATCGCTATGCCCAAAACCAGTGAACGCACCAGCCATTTCAGTGAATCCGTGATCCGGCGCATGACGCGGGTGGCGAATGAACACCAGGCGATCAATCTGTCCCAGGGTTTCCCCGATTTCGATCCGCCGGAAGCCTTGCTCAAGGCGGCGGAACGCGTCGGCCGACAGGGGCCGCACCAATATTCGGTCACGTGGGGCGCACCGCGGTTCCGGCAGGCGCTGGCCCGCAAGCAGTCGCGCTTCATGGGGCTGCCGCTCGACCCCGACGCACACTTCGTCGTCACCTGCGGCAGCACCGAGGCGATGATGGCGGCGGTCATGACCGCCTGCAACCCGGGTGACAAGGTGATCGTCTTCTCGCCGTTCTATGAAAATTATGTCGCAGACATGATTCTGACCGGAGCCAAGCCGATCTATGTGGCATTGCGTCCGCCCGATTTTGCCTTCGATCCGGACGAACTGCGCCGGGCTTTCGAGCAGAAGCCCAAGGCGCTGATTCTGTGCAACCCATCCAACCCCTCCGGCAAGGTCTTCACGCGGGATGAACTGCTCTTTATCGCGGAATTGGCTGAGAAGCACGATGTCTTCGTCATCACCGACGAAGTGTATGAGCACATCCTCTATGCGCCGCATGCACACGTCTATTTCGCGTCCCTGCCCGGCATGTTCGAGCGGACGATCTCATGCAGTTCGCTCTCCAAGACGTATTCGATCACCGGCTGGCGGCTCGGCTATGTGATTGCTCCGGCGGCCGTGATCGACTCGGTGCGCAAGGTTCATGATTTTCTCACGGTGGGCGCGGCGGCGCCGTTGCAGGAAGCCGCCGTGGCGGGGCTGGAACTGCCCGACAGCTACTACCGGGAACTTCAGGCGAGCTACACGGAGAAGCGCGACGTGTTTCTGAAGTATCTGGATCAGGCCGGGCTGAGCTATACCCGCCCGCAAGGCGCGTACTACGTCATGGTGGACATCTCCGAGTTCGGCTGGGCCGACGACACGGCGTTCTGCGAATGGCTCGCGCGGGACGTCGGCGTCGCGGCGGTGCCGGGCTCGAGCTTCTTCCGCGAGCCGGTCCGGCACCTGATCCGGTTCCACTTCGCCAAGCAGACCGCGACGCTGCGCGCCGCCGGCGAGCGCCTGCTCGTCCTGCGCGAGAAGGCGATGAAAGTCCGCGGCTGAAGTTCGCTTCCCGCAGGTCAGGCGAGCACCAGGACGCCATAGGGGTTCATCGGGACCTTGCCGGCCAGGGTCTGCCCCGTCAGCAGGTCGGTGCGCGGCGTGGCCCCCAGGTCGGCCTCGCGCGGTTCGCTGGCGAAGTTGGTGACGAAGGTGAAGGCCTTGTCGCCATGGATGCGGCGCTGTGCGGCGATCCCTTCGGGCTGGTCGACCTCCAGGGCGCGCGGGAGGCCGAGGCGGGCGATGAGGCGGGCGTAGAAGTCCTTCAGAAAATCGTGGCCGCCCTCGGCCGCCAGATACCACGCCTCCCCCTTGCCGAAGGTGTTGACCGTCAGGGCGGGCTCGCCCGCATAGAAGTCGGCGTCGTAGGTGGCGGCGACATCCGCACCCTCGGCATGAATACGGTCGCAGATGTGGGCCAGCCTGGCGGACCCGGTCAGCCCCAGGCGGTTGCCGGCCCGGAAGGTCATGCGGTTGACTTCATCGTCGTAGAGGTAGTCGACCTCTTCCGCCCAGATGCCGAGCAGGCGGCGCAGGGGGCCGGGAAAGCCGCCGGTGTGGGCCAGGCCGTCTTCGTTGACAATGCCAGTCAGATAAGTCGTCACGAAGGTGCCACCCGATCGGACAAAGGCCTCCGCACGCCCGGCAAAGCCGTTGCGCAGCAGGAACAGGGTGGGGGCGATCACCACGTCGTAGCCTTCCAGCGGACTGTCGCCGTTGAGGATGTCGACGGCGACACCGGCCTTCCAGAAAGGACGGTAATGCTCGCTGCAATTCTCGAAGTAGGCACGAGCAAAGGCGGATGGCCCGTTCCAGTGGCCCAGCGACCACTTGACGTTCCAGTCGTAGATCAATCCGACCTTCGCGGGCGTCGCGCCGCCCAGGACCGGCTGCAGGGCTTGTAAATCCTGTCCGACCTGGACGACTTCCGCGAACATGCGGGGCGATTCGTTGCCCACGTGGTCGATGACCGCTCCGTGGAACTTCTCGCTCCCGCCGCGGCCTTTGCGTAGCTGGAAATACTGCACGGAGTCGGATCCGTGGGCCACGGCCTGCAGCGACTTCATGCGGTGCATGCCGGGACGGAGCAGGCGGTTGGTCTTCATCCAGTTGACGGGGCCCGGGGACGACTCCATCAGCAGGAATGGCTTGCCGCTCTTCATCGACCGGTTGAGGTCGTGCTTCATGCCAAAGCGGCTGGCCAGTTCTTCCGTCTCGCCGGGGCGGTCATGGTAGGGCGGGTAGCTGTCCCAGGAAATGACGTCGACATGGGGGGCAAACCGCCAGTAGTCGAGCCCTTCGTAGACTCCCATCATGTTGACGGTGATGGGGATGGCCGGCGTGATGGTGCGCAGCGGCGCCGACTCGGCAAGGAAGAAATCGACCGTCTGATCGGTCGTGAAGCGATTCCAGTCGAGCATCAGGCTTTCGATCGACGGGTCCAGGCCGACGATCTGGTCCCAGTCGGTGTAAGTGTGCGCCCAGAATCCCGTCCACCAGGCTTCATTGAGACGGTCCAGGGTGGCGTAGCGCGCCTGGAGCCACTTGCGGAAAGCGCGGATGCAGAGGGGACACTGGCACTCGCCGCCATATTCGTTCGAGACATGCCACAGCGCCAAGGCGGGATGATTGGCGTAGCGTTCGGCCAGGCGCGAATTGATCGCCACGCATTTCTGCCGGTAGACGGGGGAGGTCGGACAGTGGTTGTGGCGCGTGTGCTGCGTCATCCGAGTCGGTTCATGTCCCGGGGCCGCCGGAACCTGACGCAGGATCTCGGGATATTTGCTGGCCATCCAGTTGGGCTTGGCGCCGGAGGGCGTCGCCAGCACGACCGCCATCTTGCGCGCGGCGCAGCGGTCCATCACGTCGTCCAGCCAGCCGAATTCGTACTGGCCCTCCTCCGGTTCGAGCGCCGTCCAGGCGAAGATCGCGATCGAGACCGAATTGATGTGCGCCAGCGGAAAGAGCCGGAAATCCTCGTCCAGCGTGCCGGGAACGTGCAGCCACTGGTCGGGGTTGTAATCGCCGCCATGCCAGAAAAAGGGGAAGCGGGGATTGAGGGGGGGATAGCCTGTCGGACGTGTCATTGTTTGTGCTCCTTAAAAAGCGGGCAGTTGGGCGGAGAGAATTGCCGTCATACGGCCGCGGCCGCCCAGGCAGATCCGGCCGTCAGGAAACAGGATGAATGCGGAGAGTGTCTCGTAGGGGAACTCGAGCTTGTTGTGCTTCATCGTGATTTCGCGATAGCCTTCCGCCGGCGCAAAAGCGAAGATGCGGTTGCGGAAACCCGGATCGCCGCAGATGCCGATCAGCATGCCGTCGGTTGTCTCCGCCAGCGCGCGGATGCCGCCTTGGCGGAAGGGCTTCCCGAGGTTGACGATCTTCTCCAGGCCGGGCGCCATCGCGAACAGGTAGCCGTCGTGCGTTCCGCCATAACAGGTGCCGCTTCGCGTTTGAATGAATGATTCGACACGGACGCCTTCGGTGCCGCGGCGATCGCTGGCCGCCGGCACGGCCAGCGCCGTCTTGATCAGGCCGTTGCCGGGGCGCTTCCTGCTGTCGGTGGATTCCGGAGGCGGCGACCAGTGGAACAAGGTGCCGTTGTAAAAGCCGCTGACGCGGTTGGTCGCGGTGATGAGCAGACGCCGCGGCACGCTGGTGATCCGTTCGCACGGCGCCTGCCAGGTGATCGACCGCTCATGCGACTCGGCCTTGCCCAATGCCGCAAGCGGTGCGAAGGTTCTTTCGGCGACTGCGTACTGGTGCAGGACTGGGGTTGGCCGGGTGACCAGATAGAGGTTCGCGCCGTCGGCATCGACGGCCAGCGTGGCGAGGCCCAGGCCGGACGTCGGCGCACCGAGATCCGTCAGGGTGATCTTGCCCTTGTTCCAACTGCCGCCGATGAGCCGTTCCTTCGGCGCGGGCAAGGTCTCGTCGATGATGGCGTCGGGATCATCGCCGACGATCAGCCAGAAACGGTCCTGGTGCATGACGAGGCTGTGTGCCAGCCTGGCATCGGGCCAGCTTTTCACAATGTGCGTCGTGCCGTTGGTGGGGTGGACGACGACGAGATGCGCGCGGGACCCGCCGCAGGTGAGCAGCAGTTCGCCCGACGGGAGCGGTGTCATCGCGGTGACCTCGCTTTCACCGAAGGGGATGACGTCGTTGAGATCGGTCATCGTTTCGTTAGCCAGCTGCTGTCCGGACAGCGTCGCGGTACAACACAGCAGCAACAACCCGGCGCGGAGGAAAAATGGACAGGGAATGGCGTTCATGTTATTTCGCCTCCTGGATGGCCTGTGCGAGGACTTCGGGCGCAAGGGTGAAGAAGCCGAGGGCACCGTAGCTGTACCCGCTGGCCGCAAAACGGTCGTCGGGCGTGTTCAACACGCCACCAAAGTGCAGCGTGCCATCCGCCGCGAAACAGGCTGGCCAGAGAATGCGCGCCTGCTGGCCTTTCTCGTCGGTCGGAATGCCGAGGTCGAGCGTCGTACGCCGCTTGGCGTCGTAGAAGTAGACCCTGTTCTTGTTCCAGGCGTAAAGGTAGATGTCGTCGTTCGGCGCCCGGACGGAGGCGGTTGCCTCGGGCGGCAGTTCGGCCAGCCATTCGAACTTCGGGTTGCGCAGCAGGCCGGCGGCGATGCGGAACCGGTAGAGGAACTGGCGCTTGCCATAACCGATCGTGCCGATCATTTCGCGGCGGTCCTTCGAGAGTCCGCGGATCATGGAGGTATAGTAGAACCAGTTGTCGACCAGAGGGCCGTCGGCCTGCGGGGGGGCGGGATGCGTAAGCACCTCCTCGATGGTGTCGGCGTCGGGATCGTAGCGGGCGATCCGTCCGGCGCGGCTGAAGTAGTAGGCGCGCCCGTCGGCGAACAGCATCGGCATCGCGTAGCCGTGATGCGAGCCTTGTCCCTTGTCGGAAATGACGCCGGTCTTGAGGTCTTTGACGATCAAGTGGCCCGAGGGATAGGTGATGCCATAGAGCTTCTGCCGCAGTTCGTCGAGCTCGACCCGCATGACGGAGTCGTTGTAGTAGGCGCGTCCGAGATCCTGGCACCGGCCGGTCGCGGGATCGTAGACGAGAAAATGACCGCCGCCGTAGGGCGCCGGGTGTTCGCCGGTCATGCCGCGGTCGCAGCCGAGGTGGGAGCCGAAGAAGATGCGTCCGTCGGCAGCCACCTGGAGTTGCGAGTGGATCTTGCCGGAGGGGATGATCTGATCCGGGTTCTCGCCGATCGCGAGGCTGACATCGCAGACGGCGGTGACCTGCTCGTTGGATCGGTTGTAGCGGATGAGCTTGGCGGGGATGCCGTACGTCGACGTGCCCATGTAGAGGGAGCCGTCGTGCCCGATGGCCAGCGCATCGAAGACGGCAATGCCACGGAACACGGGCGGCACGGCCTTGAAGATGCACCGCAGCACGCGTCCCGTGGCGGCGTTGTCGGCGGCGGGGGATGCGGCGCACGCTGCCGCCAACACGAGAAGACAAGCCAGACATTTCACCGCAAGTGGTTTCTCCATGCGGCGTATTCTAGGCGATCAGGCGGCATTCGGCAACAGCGGCGTGCGCCCGCGCGGACCGCGCGCCATTCCGTTGTCTCGTGGACTCC
>CAZQKI010000112.1:9967-14510 GCA_964592855.1 uncultured Lentisphaerales bacterium | reverse complement strand
TACTCGTACACCTACTCGTACACTCAAATCTTAGCCCATCTCAGGAGATTCGCGTGTACGAGTAGGTGTACGAATACGTGAGCTGGGACCGTCCACCGTCGCATGCGTCTGCGCGGTTTCGATACGTCCCGCGCTACTTTGCGGACGCATCGATCCGGGCGTGAGCGGTGGAGCGGGACGTGTCTGATCGCTCAAAGTCGATCGAGCGCAAAATGAACGTAAATGACGGGACTTTGGCGTAATACGCAAACAAACCGCGTGTGTTGTCTCAGACCAGAAGCGGGGTGAAGCGACCCGACCCGTAAGAAACGGTCGATGCGTTTGCATGGGTTGCCGCCCGCATGCTACACTTTATGGCAAGCGTTTTGGCGTTCACCCTGACGGTGGCGGAACGTGATCGCGTGAATAGGAATGACTTCCATGACAAGACCTTCCGTCCTTTCGAGATCCCCCCGTTGCGTCGCGCTCCTTGCCGCGGCACTGTTGGGGGTCGTCCATACGGCAGCGGCAGCGGCAGCGGCGGGAGCCGCGGCGACGCCCGCCGCGCCACCGGATCTCACCCCCGTCTTCGGCGACTCCGCTTCGGCCTGGAGCTTTGCGGACAAGCGGGGGAAGCCGGGAGGCGTGGAGCTGCAGGCCAGCGGCGAGCGGATGGTGCTCAAGACCACGGTCGCCGCCCTGACCGGCCAGTGTACCGTCGACCACGCCGTCGGCTCCGAGGTCGTTGCCGTACTGCGCCTGGTCAATGAAGGCGTCAACGTCCGTTTCGCCATGACGGGGGGTCTTGACAGTTCCCCGAATGCCACCAACGGACTGGTCGTTTCGCTGGCCGCACGGCCGGACACCGAGGCCGCGACTGCCATGCTGCAGAAGGTGGGACAGGGGCCGCGGGACTATCTGGCGCAGCGGTCCTTCGCGGCCCGCTGGATCACGGACCGCGGGCTCGGCCTGCCGGAGGATATCCGGCGGCAGGTCGAACACCAGATCGCGTCGCTGCCGCATCTCCGGGAGCGGTGGCTGCAGCTGCGCTGGCAGATCCGCGCCGACGGCACGCGGGTCTATGTCGACGACCGCCTCCTCTGGGAGGGCGATCTGACCTCGGCGGGGCGTTTCCGTCTCGATCTTACCCCGGGAGTTGAACTGGCCACCTGGCAGGTCCGGCCGCTTGCAGCGGACCAGCCCGGGTTCGAGACTCTTGCGCTGACGGGCTACCTCAACGCATCCAAACTTGACGATGCGGCGCTGAAGCGCGACTCCCTCCCCGCGGCCGACACGGCCGCCGTCGACGTGGGCGGCATCCCCTTTGTCCTGCCGCCGCCGGACGCCCGGGGCAATGACCACGTGGATGTCGGCCCCAGCTGGCTGCAGAGCGGGTTTCTGGGCAGCCGCGATTCGGGGCGGTCGGGAACCTTCGGCGGACGCTGGGAAGGTGCCTGGTCGCTGAACCCCTCGCGCCTTCAATTCACGCTCCCTCCCGGCCGCTACTCGGCCATCCATCTCCTGGCCGCCGCCGATTCGGCCGCCGACAGCGTCCCCTTTGTCACGGCCCAGTTCTACATCCCCTCCGCGGGGCGGCCGGTGCAGATCCGCAGTGCGACGGTCAGCCGCTTCGACGCGCCCGCCGGCCCGTCCCCCCACCTGCCGGCGACGTTGGCCAACGGCAAGGTCGGCAACCTTTATCTGGTCACCATTCCGATCGAGCCCGGCGACCTGGCCTGCTTCGGCGCCGCAATGGAACTGGAACTCGCCAAGGAGGTCCGGCTCTACCGGGCGTGGCCCGATCCCATGTACTACAGCTTTCACGCGGCCGGCCTGCCCAGCGCGGTGCATGTCTACGGGATGACCCTGCAAAGGCCTCCGGTCGCGCTCGACCTTCAGGCCGACAACGGCCTCCACGTCTGGACCGCTCCCGCCAAGCCGGCCTACACGGCGACACTCCGCGCGGAACGTCCGCTCCAGTCCCCCGTGACGCTTGAACTGACCACCACCAGCGAGGACGGATCGGAAACCCTCCGCCAGACGCAGGCGATCACCCTCAAGCCGGACCGGGAGGGCCAGGTTCGCTTCGAGCTGGCGCCGCGCCGGTACGGCTATCACGCGATGCTGCTGGCGCTCAAGGTTGGCGGCCAGACCATCCAGACCGAAAGACGCAGTTTCGTGCTGCTGCACGTCGACACGCGCGAGCGCGGCGGGTGGGAGCGCGGACTGGGGCCGCTTTTCGGGTTCTGGAACTGGCGCGGCGGACACGGCACGCCGCCGGAGCCGATTCCGATGCGCCTCATGGCCATGGCCGGCGCCGAGTGCGCCCCCGGGAATTTTGAAGAGAAATCAAATCCCGAGGCCAAGGAAGTTGCCCGCCAGCACGGCATCAAAAGCTACAAGGCCTTCGGTGCCGGCGACCACTACATCACCTCGCGCTTTGCCGGAGAGCTCGAGACGGTCGGGCCGATCGGCGCCACCTCCAATTTCCTGAACACGCTGGCTGCACGTTATGTCAAACCCGACGATCTCAACCGGCCGTTGTTCCTCTCGTTCTATCCGGAACCCGGCATCGGAATCCATACGCACGGCGTGCCCCTCAGTTACGACGGACTTTCGGAGACCAATGACTTCGTCTTCAACGAGGCGGAGGAGAAGCGCTTCCAGTCGTTTCTAAGAGGTTTCATCGAGGGGGCGCGCCTGGTCAAGAAGCACTACCCCGACGTCAAAAACCTGCTGCCGCATGGCGACCCGACTTTTGCGGCCCCCTTCCTGCTCCGCAGCAAGGAGGCCCGCGAGCTGATCGACGGCGCGACGGTGGACATCCCGGTCTTCGAGAAGCTCCCCGAATACCAGATGCACCAGGTGGCCCTGCACCGGCTCTACATCGCCCGCGACGCGTTCCGCAAGGCGGGCAACCCCAATCCGTGGCTGCCCATGTACGAGGGTCCCTGCCTGCCCACGCGGCCCGGCTCGCTCACGCCCGCCGAGCATGCGGCCCTCTCCGTCCGCAACTCGCTGATCCTCCTGGCCTACGGCGTGGACATCCAGACCGGCGGCTGGTCGCCCTTCGACGCCGGCAGCTACTGGGGCGAACAGCACTATGGCGGCGGCTCGTGCGACCCGCTGCCGCTGGCCACGCCGCGGGCCAGCTTCGCGGCCTACGCCACGATGACGCGCCACCTGAACCGTCGCAACTTCGACACGTGGATCCCCACCGGCAGCCTCTCGACCTACGCCCTGCAGTTCGCCCATCACCAGAACGGCAGCCGGGTCCACGTCTTCTGGACGATCCGCGGCAAGCGCCCCGTGATGGCGGCCGTGCCTGCCGGTGCGGCGGTGACCGTCTACGACGCCATGGACAATGCCACGGAGCTTCCGGTTCGTGACGGCTCCGTAACCTTCACGGTCGGGCAGGCCCCCTGCTACGTCACCGGGCTCCCCGCCGCGTCGGGCATCGCCCTGGGCGCACCCGATCACTCCGATGCGGCTCCCGCCCGGGATGCGCTCCGGCTGGCCAATCCCGGCGACGGCACCTGGAAACTCTCCCCCGACCGCGATCTGCAATACGAGGAGAGCTTCAAGGATTTCGTCCGCCGCTATCCGTCCGCCATGCGCATCGCAACGGTTGGCGCGGATGCCGACAAGGGCGGCGGCGCCCTGGCCGTCCATTTGGAGAAGCCCGCGCGCGAATGCCGGACCATGCCCTATTACACCACTTTGCTTCCCGCCAACCCCATTGAAATCCCCGGCAAGGGGAGTCATCTGGGCTTGTGGGTGAAGGGCGCCAGCGACTGGGGCCGGGTGGTCTACGCGTTGCGCGACGCCAAGGGCGAGCGCTGGCTGAGCGTCGGCAAGCAGGGGGCGTGGAACTGCGACGACATCCACGCCTGGAGTTCCTTCAACTTCGACGGCTGGCGCTATCTGCGCTTCGAACTGCCCGCCTGCAGCCCCTATGACGGCTACCGCGAGGCGGGCAGCACCTGGTGGGGTGCCTATGGCCCGGGCGATTCGGTACCCGACCTGCCGCTGAAGCTGGAGAAGATCCTGGTGGAACGGCGGACCCATGCCATGTATGTCAACGATCCGCAGCCCGCCTCGACCAATGACGTGCTGCTCGCGGGGCTCGACGTCGAATACGAGAAGCCGGAGGATCGCACGCCCGAGGCCGTCCGTTTGTCGGCATTGCGCATGCCCGTGCCGGCGGGCGAAGCGGAAATGGGCAACCCGATTCTCAAGATGCAGGCGGCCGGCGTGGGCGAGCCCGTCGAGATCACGGGCATCGAAGTGCCGCTGCAGGAGTCGGATGGCACCCAGTGCAGTGTCGTCTTCACCACCACAACCGAGGCGTCCAGCTACGAGATCTGGGCCAGCCCCTACCCCGACGGCCGCGGCGCCGTCCAGATGGCGCGCACCATCACGGCCTCGCCCCGCCGTGTCCGGGGCTTCCGTCCCGATATGGACTTCTACCTTTACGTCACCTACACCGGGGTCAACAAGAAGCCCTCGAAGCCTTCCAAGCCCTTCAAGATCCGTCTCAAGGACACCTTTGCGATGAAATAGC
>CAZQKI010000112.1:0-9867 GCA_964592855.1 uncultured Lentisphaerales bacterium | reverse complement strand
GGCGGAAGCGCCGAAGCCGACGGGGCGATCCCCGCTCGTTGTGGTGCTCGACGACAACTATCCACCGTATATCTTCCGCGATGCAAACGGGGATTTGCGGGGCATCCTGCCCGACCAATGGGCCCTGTGGGCACGCAAGACGGGGGTCGCGGTTGACTTGAAGGCCATGGAATGGGCCGAGGCCCAGCGCTTCATGCAGGAGGGCCGGGCGGACGTCATCGACACGCTCTTCTACACGGAAGAGCGCGCCAAGGCCTACGCCTTTACGCCGCCCTACGCCCACATCGAGGTGCCCGTCTATGCCCATCGGGCCCTCGGGGGCATCAGCGACATCGCCTCCCTGAAGGGCTTCACGATCGGCGTCAAGGCCGGGGACGCCGTCATCGGGCACCTGACCCGCCGGGGCATTGACACCTTGAAGGAGTACCCCAGCTATGAAGCCGTCATCCTGGCCGCCAAGCAGGAAGAGATCAAGGTGTTCTCCGTGGATCAACCCGCCGCCGTCCATTTCCTCTGCAAGCACGACATCGCGGACGATTTCCGCCAGGCGTTTGTCCTCTATACGGGGCAATTCCACCGGGCCGTGCCGCAGAACCGCTCCGATCTGCTGCTCCTGTTGCAGAGTGGTTTCGGAACGATTTCGCGGAGCGAATACCGTGCCATTGATCGAAAATGGCTAGGCACACCCTTCCTGCTCGGCGCGCTCATCCGCCAATGGGGTCCCTGGCTGCTCGGCGGGCTCGCCGCCATTCTGGCGCTGGTGATCGGCAACGTGATCCTCGGGCGCCGCGTGAGCGCCAAGACCCTTGAACTGCACAAGGACTTGGAAGATGTCCGGCAAAGCCTGGCCGCGCAAAGGAAAACGGAAGAGGCGCTCTGGGAAAACCATGCGCTGCTTGTGCTGTTCATGCGTCACTCCCCCATCTACACCTACATCAAGGAAGTCTCGGCCAGCAAGAGCCGGGTCTTGATGGCCAGCGATAATTTCAGCGAAATGATCGGAATTTCAGGGGCGGAGCTGGAGAACATGACTATGGAGGAACTGTTCCCTCCCGAGTTCGCTGCCAAGATCACCGCCGACGACCAGGCCGTCGTAGCCAGGGGCGAGGTGCTGAAGTTGGACGAGGAATTCAACGGCCGCCACTTCACCACGATCAAGTTTCCGATCACCCGGGACGGGAAGACCCTGTTGGCGGGCTACACCATCGACATCACCAATCACAAGGGCTCCGGGTTCCAGATTCACCTCCCCCGCAGTCCCGTCGCGTCTGTCGCACCTGAACATCCCGCCGACAACACGGCGCCGGCTTCGGCCCTCCCTGAAGATCATCCTGCGGGTTGATGATTCCCATTGACCGGAAGCGCCGAATAACCGAGACTGTTTGTCAATCATGACCCAATCCTTGAATCCCGGGCGGACGATGCGCATCGACATCCCCCCTCAGTCCCCGCCGCGTCCACGCGCCTCGGGGGCGCGCCACGCGCGCGCCCGGGCGACGACCTTCATCGCACGACGCGAAGCGCGCACCGACCGCAACACCCCCTATGACAAGCTCCTCGCCAGCGTGTACGACGCCGTGCTGATCACGGACAGCACGGGACGGGTGCTCGACTTCAACGACCGAGCCCTTGAGTTTTTGCAGATCGACGAAAAGAGCGTCCTGGGCCGTTCCGTGATCGACTTCATCTCCGGCGCCAACGCCAGCCTGCTGGCGACGATCGAACACAACCTCGCCACGTATCAATACACCGTCGTCGAAGCCTCCTGCTCGCGTGCCGATGGTTCGGTCTTCCCCTCGGAAATCGCCATCAACCGCGTCAACCTCGACGCCGAGGGTCAGCTCTGCTTCTTCATCCGCGACATCACCGCGCGCACCCGCGCGCGGCAGGATCTCGAGAACGCCGTCGAACGCCTCGAGGCCCTGAACCGGGCCCGCCTCGAATTCGTCTCGAACGTCTCGCATGAACTTCGCACGCCCCTCACCTCGATGATCTATGCGGTCAAGAACATGCAGCGCGGCGTGGCCGGTCCGCTGCCCGACAAGGCCATGCAGTACCTGGACCGGCTGAACGCCGACTGCCGGCGTCTGCTGAGCACCGTGAACGACATCCTCGACCTGCGCCAGATCGAGAATCACACGCTCACCCTGACCCGCTCGCGCATTCCCCTGGCGCGCATGGTCGAGATCGGCGTGGAATCGCTCCGCGTGCAAGCCGAGGAAAAGCATATCCAGTTGCTGATGTGCAAACCCGAGCAGTCGGGCTTTGTCCTCTGCGACACCCACAAGCTGGAACGCGTCATCCTCAACATCGTCGGCAACGCCATCAAGTTCACGCCCGACGGCGGCTCGATCGCCGTCACGATCGAGATCAATGCCGCCGACCCGAACCAGATCATCGTCCGCGTGTGCGACACGGGCATCGGCATTCCCCCCGAAGCCCTCGATCAGATCGCCGTCCGCTATTTCAAAGTCGGCGACCAGCCCATCGGCTCGGGGCTGGGCCTCGCCATCTCGCGCGAACTCATCGAACTGCATGGCGGCAAGCTGCTCATCGACAGTCCGGTGCCGGGCACCGACCACGGCACGCAAGTCAGCATGGTCCTGCCGCTGACGCCCGCACCCCGCGTCCTGGTCGTGTCGGCCGAAGCTTCGCTCTACGACCAGATCGGCTCCGTCTGCACCGGCCAGGGCTACCCGACCAGCGGACTCCGCAACGCGCACGCCCTCCTTCAGGAATGCCGCCAGAACCCGCCCGACATCCTCGTGCTGGACCAGGCGCTTCCCGACGCCTCCGGTCTGGACCTGATTCTCCAGATCCGCAACGACCGCCGGACGGCGCGCATGCCCATCATCCTTGTCGCCGATGACACGCTGACGCGACCGCATCTGGACATGCTGATGGCCTTCCAGATCCCGATGATTCCGAAGCCGTCGAAGGATCAAGCCCTGATCGCCACGCTTAACGTGATCTTCTACGACCGCACCCTGAACACCGACCGCGCGGGCGGCACGGCGCTGGCCAGCACCGTCGTGACGCCCTAGCCGCGGCAGAAAGCCCTCCGCATGCGCCTGCAGGATTCCAGCCATCTCACCTATTGCCTCAACATCCATCCCGGCGAAACCTGGGAGGAACAGCGCGCGGCCATTGCGCACGAGGCCTGCGCGGTCAAGGCGGCGATCGCCCCCGACCGCCCCTTCGGACTCGGCCTGCGGATCGGCTGCCGCGCACTCGATTCGCTGTCGACGCCTGAAGCGCTCGACGACCTCCGGCACCTGCTGCAGGACCGCGGCCTCTATGTCTTCACGGTCAACGCCTTCCCCTACGGCACCTTTCACGGACAGCCCGTCAAGACTGCGGTGTACGACCCCGACTGGTCGCATCGCGAACGCCTCGTTTACACGCTGCGCATCGCGGAACGGCTGGCGGCGCTCCTGCCCGAAGGAATCGAAGGCAGCATCAGCACCGTACCCGTCGCCTACAAGTATCCGGGGCTCGCGGCCGAGGCGCTCGCACGCGCCTGCGCACACCTGGCCGACGTCGCCTTCGCCTTGCGGGAAATCGAACGGCGGACCGGCCGCCTCATCCACCTCGGGCTCGAGCCCGAGCCCGACTGCCTGATCGAGACCACTCCCGAAAGCATCGCCTTTTTCAAGCGTTCGCTGCTCCCCCTCGGGACGGCGTGGCTCCGGCTGCACCAGGGGCTCACGGTACAACAGGCCGAGGCGGTGCTGTACCGTCACATCGGCATCTGTTTCGACACCTGTCATCTCGCCGTGCAGTTCGAATCGCTGCCGGACAGTCTCAGCGCCCTGCACCGGCAAGGCATCCGGATCTCCAAGATTCAGCTCAGCGCCGCCCTGCAAGCCGAAACCACCCAGCAGGCCGTCTACGCCCTCTTCCCGTTTGCCCGCGACCCCGTCTACCTGCATCAGACGAAGATCCTGCAGACGGACGGAACACTCCAGGCCTGGCGCGACCTCACCCCCGAACGGCTGACCAGCTGGACAGCCGCAACACCCGCGCAGCCCTGCCGCATCCATTTTCATGTGCCGCTTGATTTTGCCGGAGCGGACGGTCTCGTCTCGACGGCCTCCCTGCTGACCCCCGGCTTCTACGCCATGGCGCGGCGGTGCGGGGTGACGCACTTCGAGATCGAGACCTACACCTTCGCCGTGCTGCCGCTTGCGCTCCGCCAGCGGACCCTCGTCCAGAACCTGATCGCCGAGTACAAGCAGGTGCTGGGGACAGGGCCTTGGTCCAATTGAGTAAGCGGGTCGGGTAAGCGTATCCGTTATGCCGAGCTCGGCATAACGGATACGCTTAATCGACCCGCTTGAACCGGCCTTCGGCGTTTATGCGCATGGCAGCACGTCTCAATGCGACCATCCTGGATTGCGGTGGCAAGCGAAGCGCGACACCGCTTTCGCCGCATCGTCAAAATATGATATTACCCGGCGAATCGCATAACGGCAAGGCCTCACGTTTTCACGTTTTCACGTTTCATCATGGACATACTGGTGCCCCGCGTCCATAATGAGCAACAGCTTTGTTCCCCCCAACCCCGCCCTACCCATGGAAATTTGCGTACTCAACAGCGGCAGCAACGGCAACGCCATCTACATTGCCGTCGGCGCCACCCGCATTCTGATCGATGCCGGACTCAGTCTCCGCAGGCTGCGGGAGCGTCTGGCCGCCATCGATCGCGAAGCGGGTGAGCTGACGGCCATACTGGTGACCCACGAGCACATCGACCATTGCCGGGGGCTGGCCAGCCTGACCCGGAGCCATCCCGCGCTCCAGCTCTATGCCAATGAAAGTACGGCGGCAGGCGTCGAACTTGTCGCCAAGGCCGCGTTGAGCACCCCGTGGAACATCTTCGAGACGGGGTCGGCCTTTGATATCGGCGAACTCCACGTCCAAAGCTTCGCCGTCCCGCACGACACGGGCGATCCCGTGGCCTTTGTCGTCTGCGACGGGGTCCATCGGATCGGCGTGGTCACCGACTGCGGCACCGTGACCCCCGTCGTCAAACGGCATTTGCGGGATTGCGACGCGCTGGTGATCGAGACCAATCACGACGTCGAGATGCTCAAGCAGAGCGGGCGGCCCTGGTCGCTCGTGCAGCGGATCTTGGGCCGTCAGGGGCATCTCTCCAACGAGCAGGCCGCCGAGCTGCTGGAAGCGGTCATGACGGACCGGCTGCGGGCCGTTTTCCCCGCCCATCTCAGCGAGGACTGCAACACGCCCGATTGCGCGGCTTTCGCCTTGCGCGAGCTGCTCCAAAAAAAAGGATGCGCCGGCATTTCCATTCTGCCGACGCATCGCGATGGCGTGAGCGAACGCCTGGTCCTCTAACGGAGGCTATTCGCACGTATCGGGGTAGCGGTAGTCGCGCCCCTCGTAGTTGCGCAGCAGCAGGTCGTCCTTGTCCCGGCCGACGACATTGTTCGCCATGACGGGAATCTTGCCGCCGCCGCCGGGGGCATCGATAACATACTGCGGAATCGCGTAGCCGCTGATGAAGCCGCGGAGCCCCTGGATGATTTCAATCCCCTTCGAGACCGGCGTCCGGAAGTGGGCCGAGCCCGTGATCGGATCGCACTGGTAGAGGTAGTAGGGCCGCACCCGCATCTTCATCAGGCGCTGGACCAGCAGCTTCATGGTATCGACGGAGTCGTTGATCCCCTTCAGCAGCACCGTCTGCGAACCCAGCGGCATGCCGGCATCGGCCAGCATGTTGCAGGCCTTGGCGGTCTCGTAGCAGCATTCATCCGGGTGCATGAAGTGGAGGCTCATCCAGAGCGGATGGTAGCGCCGCAGCATGCGGACCAGCTGCGGCGTGATGCGCTGCGGCAGCACGGCGGGAATCTTGGTGCCGATCCGGATCACTTCGACATGGCGGATGGCACGGAGACTCTTCAGTATCCATTCCAGCCGCTCGTCGCTCAGGGTGAGCGGATCGCCTCCCGAAATGACGACGTCGCGGATCTGCGTGTTGCGGGCGATGTAGTCAAACGCCGCCTGCAGACGCTGCGTGCTGGGCGTCAGCGATCCATGCCCGACCACGCGCGACCGCGTGCAGTACCGGCAATAGGCCGAACAGAAGTCCGTGGCCAGCAGGAGGACGCGATCCGGATAGCGGTGCACCATCCCCTCGACCGGGCTCTGGTGCTCCTCGCCCAGGGGATCGTCGGCCTCACCCGGACACTTGCGCAGCTCGTAGACCGTCGGAATCATCGCGCGGCGGATCGCCTGCTCGGGATTCAGCGGATCGACGAGGCCCATGTAATGCGGCGTCACGGCCATCGGCAGCAACCCGCCCCCGAGTTCCAGCGCCTTCTCCTCCTCGATCGAAAGGCCGACCATCTGGCGAAGCAGATCGATGGACTGGATCCGATTCCGGAGCTGCCACTTCCAATCGCTCCACTCGCGATCCGTCGCCTCGGGAAAGAAGGCACAGCGGAACCGCCGGCCCTGCGGATTCATGCGCATCACGCGACGCGCGGGCAATTTCTCAACGGCAATGCCGTTGAAGATTCGCGTTGGAGGAGCCAGGGTGGTGACACCCGTGTCCTCCAACGACTTCGTACTCGGGGGCTCTTCTTCCTGCTCAAGCAGGGAAGGTATTTCGCTCGGGTGCTGTGACACTGCGTTCACCGCACACTCCTCTGTTCGTATCAGACGACTGGTTGTTCCGGCGCGCCGTCTTAGACACCGTTTGGCTCTGTATCCCAAGATACAGATGCCGCCTCCCTGACCCGCATAGCTTCCCGAAGCATCCTGCCCCGGGATAATTTCTGCTGTTGATAACGCTAATACGCCGTTCCGCCGCACTTGTCAAGAGGCTGGTGAAAAAAAAATGAACGGGCATGCCGGGAGCGGTCCAGAGACCGGGTACAAATGAGCCCCTCCGACCCTTCAGTCTGTCCTGGCGATGCGGGTCGGGAAGGCACCGTGATGCGCAGATTGCAGGCCTTTATTTGCTTTTGACCGATTCAAAGAGGTCGACGCTGCCCAGAACGTTGTGCCCGGCGGCCTTGAGCGCCACGACCGCCTTCTCAGGATCATCGAAGCGGAATACCAGGATTGCCTCCTCGCCGCGGCGGTTGGCGAAGGCGTACATATACTCGATGTTCACGCCCGCCTCCTGGATGACATCCAGCAGTTTGGCCATGCCGCCAGGCTTGTCGCACACCGTGGCCGCCACCACATCGCGCACATTGACCACATAGCCCGCCGTCTCGAGGATCGTCTGCGCCCGCTTCCACTCCTCGACGATCAGCCGGACAATGCCGAACTGCTGCGTGTCCGCCAGCGAAAGGGTGACAATGTTGATCTTGGCGTCGGCCAGCGTGCGGCAAATGGCGCTCAGATGGCCTGGCTTGTTTTCAAGAAACAACGAGATTTGCTTGATAGTCATGATTTCCCCTTGAGTGTCGTTAACGCTAGTGCATTTCCGCCATTCGCGCAATCAAAAACAGTGGCAACGGAGAGCAGTCTTGACGAAGCGGGTGTTTTGTACTATAAAACAACCCGTTTCCGCCACTTAGCGCGGGCGTAGTTCAATGGTAGAACTCCAGCCTTCCAAGCTGGTCACACGGGTCCGATTCCCGTCGCCCGCTCCACCTTTTTCCGATCCTTTTCCGCTGCCGTCCCAAGCCTTGGGCTCTCGGCTTTTTGCCACCGGCCGTCCGTCGCCAAACGATTTCACCCAATTGACGAGGCAAACTGACATGCACATCAGCACGAAGGACAGGCACGCGTTGCGGCGGCTGGCGGAGCGCTACAGCGAAATTGCCCACCTGGATATCCAGCAGCGGAGGATTGAACGCTACTACAAGACCAACGCCTTGGAGAAGGTCCGTCCGGTGGTCTTGATCGACGAAGTTCCCTGGGGCGAGATCCGGGACGAGGCGCTGACGCCAGTCTGTGCACCCGAGCTGGCCTGGCTCGAGGTCCACCTGCGGCGCGTCCTCTACCAGTGGGAGCATTTCCAGGTCGATCTCGTGGTCCCGCCCGTCTTTCGCGTGGGCAAGCGATCCCGCTGCCTCCAGGACATCGGCTTGCAGGTGAAGGACCAGCAGATCAAAGGCAACACCGGGGCGTACATTTCCGCCCACGCCTACACGGATCAACTCCAGACGGAGGACGATCTCGCCCAGTTGCATGAACCGGTGATCGCCTACGACCCGGCGGCCTCCGATGAGGCGCTGGCGGTGGCCGAGGAGGTGTTTGCCGGACTCCTGAACGTGGAACTGGTTGGCTCCGGCGCCCTGCAATACAGCATCTGGGACCGGATCTCCATGTTCCGCGGCGTCGAGAACATGCTTCTGGACCTGGGCATGCGTCCCGGCTTCATGCATCAGACCGCCCGGTGTTTCATGAAGATCGCCAAATCGGAGTTCAGACAGCTTGAGGCGCAGGGCCTGCTCAGTCCTCACTCATACCTTCTGCATTGCACGCCGGCCTGCACACGGGAACTACCGGCTGACGATTTCGACGGGCATGTCCGCCCCAAGGATGTCTGGGGACGGTGTGCCGCCCAGATCTTCAGCGCGGTCTCCCCCGACATGCACGACGAGTTTGACCTGGTCTACAACCAGGAGCTTTTCCAGGACTGCGGACTGCTCTATTACGGCTGCTGCGAGCCGATGGACCTCAAGATCGACATTCTGCGCAAGCGTTTCAAGAACCTGCGTAAAATATCCATAACACCCTGGGCCGATCCGCAACGGGCGGCGGAAAACATGGGCGGCGACTACGTGATGGCGGCCAAACCCAATCCCGCGTTTGTGGCGATGCCCCAGTTCACACCCGGGCCGGTCGAGCAGGAGATCACGCGCTACTGCGAGGCCTGCCAAGCGCACGGCACCACCGTGGAGTTCGTGCTGAAGGACATCAGCACGATCGCCAACAACCCCGGCAACCTGACGCAGTGGGCGGCAACGGTGAAGAGCGTCCTCGACCGGTTTTACACCTGATGGACCGGTCAGGGGACCCGCAGCGCGATGCAAGGGAGCCTGCCGCAGGCGAGATCAACCATAGTGCCTTGCGTGGCTCGTTCATGGGTGCATCGGAACGCGTGAATGATCGCATTGCACAAAAAATGGCACCCCTGGCGCGGTTCGAACGCGCGACCCGCAGCTTAGAAGGCTGCTGCTCTGTCCAACTGAGCTACAGGGGTAGAATCGAGGCGTAGTGTAGAGGAATGCGGGGCCACATTCAAGGAACAACGCCCGGGTGCGCGTCAACTTCGTTGCCGCGCACTAAGGGTTCAGGGGCCAGGGTTCAGGGTTCAGTGGCGCCGCTGGCCCGGCTGCGCCGGGCCAGTTGGATCGAGTAGGAGACTTGCTGAGCAGCCGCACCCATGCCGCCCGGCTAGTCCCAAAGCTTTGTCGCGAGCTTTGTCTTGAGCTTTGTCGACAAAGTGTACGACAAGGCAGGTTGAGCCGCCCGTTGCACACGAGTGGGTTGCCTTCTTTACGCTGCTTCAACGGGCGAGGCCGCCCGTTCCCCCAACGCCTGTCCATCATCCATACGCTCGTGTCCTTTACGCACGCCCAGAGGAATGGGCGGCCTCGCCCGTTTCAAGTGGGTCGTTTCACGATGTTCGCCGTTGCCGTACTCCTGCCGACAGGGCCGGGCTTTCGCGCCGGCCGCCTCGCATGGCGATCCGGAGTAGGACGGTGCTCCTGCGCCGTCCGGTAACTGCGCATTAGCCGGGACGGCCCGGAGGACCGTCCTACGTCGAGTGCGTCCCCGCTTCCCTTTTTCCTGTGGGTGAACCGCCACCCCCTACTCGTAAACCGACTCGTACACTCACATCTTGCCCCATCTCAGGAGATTCGCGTGTACGAGTAGGTG
>CAZQKI010000111.1:0-14696 GCA_964592855.1 uncultured Lentisphaerales bacterium | reverse complement strand
ATGTTTTTGAGCTAAACAGGAGGGTCCTGTTTTTGCAATGCTACACTCATGGACATAAAAGAGCACGGGGCAGGCACATCGGTAAAGTTGCTTCGCGTTGCGGCCGTGGAGAGTGCGGCGGACAGGCTGCGGGTTGACGCGCTACTCAATGCGGAGCACGATCTGATGTCGCGTCATGGCCCGTCCGGCGACACCCGCCGCCACCAACATCCCCTTCTGCCGCTGCCTCGTCCGCATCGCATGCAAAACGACCCGCAGGGGCGTGACCACGACCGTTGTCAGGTACTACGTCGCCAACCGCGACCTCACGCAGATCCCCGCCGATGAAATCGATGCCATCGTCCGAACGCATTGGAAGGCCTGCGAGATCGCCAATCACTGGATCAGGGACACGTTCTTCCGCGAGGACGACGGCCGCTCCCGTAACCCGCGCATCGTCCTGAACCTCGCCCTCCTCGTCAACGCCGCCGCTTTCATCGCCAACACCGTCCGTGCCGAACACCGAACGCCAGTTCCCGTGCAACTGGAGAACAACGCGCACTACCCTGCCAAAGCCATCGCACTCGTCACGCGATCACTCCGGTTGAAGAAGAGGTAAAAGAAAAAGCCGTGCCGTTGAGTGTGCACTTTGAGTTGACGAATCAGGGTGCGGGTAGTACATTGAGCGTGATTGCTTACCGGATCCCTCGCACGCATTTTCAGCTCTCGCGCACCCCAGAGGATTCATTACATGGCAGAAGCTACGACCCCTCAGAACGAAAACGACCCACAAGCGCAGAAAAGACTGCAGAACCTATTCAGCAAGGGTTTTTCGGCATTCGAGCGCGGCAATCTCGACATGGCGATCGATCTTCTTTACACCTGCGTGGAATTGTCGCCGGGGTTCATCCGCGCACGCAAGTTCCTCCGCGCCGCCAGCATGCAGCGCTTCACACGGACGAAGCCGAGCGCGCTCCGGCTCAAGCTGGCGGAGCTCATCGCTCTTCCCATGCTGATCAAGACGAAAGCCCTGCTGCAGAGCAAGAAATTCGACGCCGCGCTGCTGGCCGGCGAACGGATGATCGAGCAGGCTCCGCTTTGCGACAAGTACGTTTGTCTCGCCGCCGACTGCGCGCTGGCGGCGAATCAGGTCGAGAGCGCCATCATGTACCTTGAGACCGGCCTTCAAGTCGACATGCAGAATCCCGTGCTGATGCTCAGCCTCGCTAACGCCTATCGCAGCGACTCACAGTGGGTGAAGGCCCGCGAGGTGCTCAATGTGCTGGTCAACCTCAAGCCGCTGGACGCCCGCATCCTCAACCTGCTGAAAGACACCGACGCGCGCATGGCCATGGCCGGCTCCTGGGACAAGGCCGCGGGCGGCGGCGATTTCCGGAACCTCATCAAGGATCAGGACACCTCCGGCAAGCTCGACATTCAGAACAAGGCGGTCGTCGAAGGTTCCGATGCCGAGATTCTGATTGCCGAGCAGCGGGCGAAGATCGCCGCGGATCCGAAGAATCTCAACTACTACCGCTCGCTGGCCCGCCTGCTGCAGCAGCAGAAGCGCTTCGACGAGGCCGTCGAGACCGTCGAAGCCGCACGCGTGCTCAACCCTACCGATCCCGAGCTGGACCGCACGCTGTCGGCTTTGCGCATCCAGGCCTACGACGCCCGCATCCAGGAGGCCAAGGACGGCGGCAATGCCGCCCAGGCCGATGTCCTCGCGCACGAGCGCAACCAGTTCGTCTTCGACGACCTCGTCCAGCGCGTCGAACGCTATCCCAACGACCTGCGCCTGCGCTTTGAACTGGGGCAGCAGTACCTGCAGTATGAATCGTTTGACGATGCGATCCAGCAGTTCCAGCTTGCGCAGAAGAGCCCGAAGGAACGCAACGAGTCGCTCTACGGCCTGGCCCGCTGCTTCCGCATGAAGGGGCAGCGCGACATGGCGGTGATGCAGTTGGAGACCGCCCTTGAACAGCTGCCGGTCATGAACGACATGCGCAAGCAGGTGCTCTTCGAACTCGGCGAACTGGCTGAGGAGACGGACAACACCGAGAAGGCATTCACCATCTACCGCGAGATCTACGGCGCCGACATCGGCTACCGGGACATCGGAGCGAAGATGGAGCGCATCTACAAATTGCGCAACGCCAAGCCCGAGTAGCGCGCCGGACTTGCGGATCGCCGCTGCATCCGGCGCAACGACACGTTGCAGGTCAGTCGTTGAACCGCGAACGCGCGGGGATACCGCGTAATTGCTCCGTCGCAAAATCCAGTCCGGCGCACCAGTCCGCATGGCTATGCGCATGCCCGCCCTCACGGGTGCGCAGGCCGATTCGCGTCTCCACGCCCAGGAAACGGTACAGTTCGCGCGCGGCCTCGTAAGTGACGTGCGTGCCCGATGGATTCGCCCAGAGATCGCCCAGCGCCTCGCAGGTGAGCAACGCCCGCGGCGCGACGAGCGCCTTCAGGAAATGCTGATCGAACGGCAGCGCCTCCTCGCGGCCGATGTAGGCGTTCAAGTCGCGGGAAAACCAGTGCGGAAAGCCACGGACAATCGCGCCGAGCGTTTCGGACTGGGGCCCCTGGCGACGATAGCAGCCCGCCCCGCCGCAGCCGGAGCAGTTGCCCACCGTGACGGCGACGCGCTCGTCCGTCGCCCCGGCCAGCAGCACCGTCTTGCCGCCCCGGGAATGGCCCGTGATGACGATTTTCGCCGCATCGACCTCCGGCAGCTGCACCAGCGCATCGATGCATCGGTGGTAGCCCCAGGCCCAGGCCGCCAGCGCCCCGAATTTCCCGTCGGGAACCTCGCGGTACAAGCCCACGCTGCGTTCCGACGCGGCCAGGTCGGGGACAATCTCGGTCCGGTTGAACTGCGCGAAAATAAAACCGCGTCCCGCCACCTCCTGCGTAATCGAATCGGTCGCCGTGCGCCAGCAGCCGTCACCGTGCAGCAATACGGGAAAGGGCCCTTCGCCCGGAGGAATGACGAGGTTCAGCAGGAAGGAAAAATCGGGCGCTTCCGTGACCAGGCGCAGCGTCAGGTACGATGCGCCTGCGATCCAGTTCACCGCCGATGCGTTCAGGCGTTCGATAAGCACCGCCGCCGGAATCGCAGGCAAGCGGCCGTACTGAAGGTCGACGACGTGCCTGGCGACCTCGATGCGCCGCTGCGGCCAATCGGCTGCGTCACGAACGGGGCGTCCGTCGTCAAAGCGAAACAGGCTCGGAAGTTCGGCAGGCATGGGATCCTTTCAACGCCGGGTCGTATCCACGATCGCATAGGCCCGGCGGTAGTTGGCGCGCATTTCGGCCGTCCACAACCGCATGTACTCCAGGCGGTTGGGGTGGCTGTCGTAGTCGGTGACGGCACTCGACCAGTTCACGGGGAACGGCGCCTGCGGCAGCTTCAGCAGCCAGGCCATCGCCTCCGGCTGCGCGGCGGGGCCGCCGTGATCCTGAATCCGCCTCCAGGCGGCCCGCAGTTCATCGCCCGAATCGAGGCAGAGCGCACGGACGAGGTCGCGCTGAATGCCGAAGTGCGCCCCCGACCAACGCGGCTGGTAATTGAAGGCGCGCGCCAGATTGTAGGGATCGACCGTCCGATCCGCAAGGTCGTCGCTGGCGTGCGTGCCATGCTCGTGCGCCACCGCCTCGAACGCGGGGTCTTCGGCGGGATAGAAATCGCGGCGGATCGGCAGCCGGCGCAACGCATACCGCTGCGGTCCTCCCGGCTCGCCGGGACGATAGTTCCACAACGGCTGACCCTCCACGCCCAGGCAGAAGGTGATGAAGCGGACCGCGAGTTCACGGTGCCCGGCTCCGCGGAGCAGGCTGATCGGATCGGCGCTGACGCTCGAACCGCCGATCGGCGTGACATAGACCATCCGCGGCGTGCCATCCGGCGCGCGGGTGTATTCCGATTGGAAGCGTCCGAAGAAGTCGATGGCGATGCCGGCGGCCGTCGCGCCCATGCCGACGTCGATCGGCACCTTGCCCGCCGAGTCGGTGAAATAGCGGGCGTTGGCCCCGATCAACCGCACCCGGTTCAACCCGTTCAGCCAGCCGCGCGCGACCGATTGCTGATAGGCGGGAGGCACGCCTGCGGGAAGCTGGCCGAAAGGCAGCCGCGCCGCACCGATGGCCGCCTCCCAGGCCGCGACGTCCGCGTCGCGGAAGCCATCGGCCCGCACCGTCTCCCAGCAGGCCTGCTGAATGATCATCTCGAAGGCCTTGGCGACGCTTCCGCTCTTCGTCGGGTCGGTGATGCCGACTTGCCCGAAGAGGCGCGGATCGGTCAGGTCCACCCACCGGCGCGGCGGTTCGTCGATCCCCAGATCCTTCAAGCGCTCGGGGTTGTAGCAAATGCCGAAGGTGCTCAGGACCGTGCCGAAAAAGGCCTTGCCGCGCCAAACCTCCCCGCTGCTTCCACGCGGGATCAGTTCGCGCCCTTCGGCGTCCTTGAAGAGGCCGACGGGGATGTCGGACTCCGTTTTCCAGGGCGGAACGGTCAGGCCTTGACGCTCCGCCTTCTCGTGGTCGTAGACGCCGCCCCCGAAGAACACATCGATGCGCGCCGTGGCCGCGCCGGGCGTGTCGTTGGTGCGGAAGGCCAGGAAGAAGTCGCGGCGCTGCTCCCAGCCGGCGCGGTCAGCGTCGTCCGGCGGACGCTCCGGGTCGAAGCGCCGGTCCAGCATCCACTCCGCACCTGCGGCTGGCCATTGATTCCCGGCGCGCTCCCACCACGCCCGCATCGAGCCGATGCACTCCGACCCCAGGTAGCGCATGATCTCCGTGGTTCCGCCGATCACCCGCCAATCCAGCTTGCACGGGCGGCCATACTGCCGGGCGTGCCACCTGCTGAACGCCAGGCCGAATTCCTGGCGGATCGCCTCGTTGTGGGGCGTCACGACGACGAGGACGGGATCGCCCTCCTGCCATTTGTCCTGCATGGCGGGCCGGCGGAAGATGAAAGGCAGCGCGACCATGGCCGCCGCGGCGAGAACCACTCCAAGCTCCCGCTTCACAGCACGACCACCTGCTCGACGGGAATCCAGCATCGCATCCGCTGTCCGCGGGAGGCGTCGCCTTGCAGGGCGGGCCCCAGTTCGACGGCGCGAAAGGCGACGGGCTTGTCGCCGTTGCGCACATCGATGTCGATTTCATGCTGCGCGACTTCACCCTGGTAGACGGTCTGCGTCAGGTTGCCTTCGAGCACGTTCTCCCGCTGCGCGGAAGGCGAGCCGAATTGGACCGCTTCGGGCCGGATGCACAACGTCACCTCCGCCCCTTTGGCGACGGCCCCGGCGGGCAGCAGCGCCTCCAGGCGCCCGACGGAGGTATCCACCTGAACGCGGCCTCCGGAAAGCTCGGCCACACGCCCGGCCAGAAAGTTCGCTTCGCCGATGAATCCCGCGACAAAGGCGTTTGCCGGCTGGCGATAGACTTCCTGGGGCGTGCCGATCTGTTCAATTTTTCCCGCGCGCATCACGGCCAGGCGGTCGGCGATCGAAAGGGCCTCCTTCTGGTCGTGCGTCACATAAATGGCCGTCAACCCCGCCTGCTTGCAGATGCGGCGGATTTCCACGCGCATTTCGAGACGCAGCTTGGCATCCAGATTCGACAGCGGTTCGTCGAGCAGCAGGCAGTGGGGCTCGATCACCAGGGCGCGGGCCAGGGCTACGCGCTGCTGCTGACCGCCGGAGAGCTGGTTCGGCCGGGCTTGCGCACGATCCGCCATGTGAACGCGCTCCAGGGCTTCCGCGACGCGCCGTTTGATCTCGGAACGCGGCCGGTTGCGCACCTTCAGGCCAAACGCGACATTCTCGGCGACCGTCATGTGAGGCCACAGGGCATAGCTTTGGAAAACCATCCCCGTGCCCCGCTGATGCGGCGGCAGATGCGTCACCTCCCGATCGCCGATGAAGATCGCACCGGCGTCGGGCGCGTGGAATCCAGCGACCGAGCGCAGCAGCGTCGTCTTGCCGCAGCCGCTCGGCCCCAGCAGGAAAAACAACTCGCCCGGCGCAATGGTGACCGTCACATGATCGACCGCATGGAGTTGCCCAAAACGCTTGACCAGATCCACGATGCGAACTTCAACAGCCATGCCCGATCCTTGGATTTGTTCAACCCTCGTCATGGTCGACGCGGTTCTTGGCCGAGTCGGCCGCGATCTTCTGCGCGATCTGCGACGGCACGACATCGTACCGCGCCAGCTGCATTTCAAAGCTCCCCTGGCCGCCCGTCAAGCTGCGGAGCTGCGCGCAGTACTGGAAGAGCTCGGCCATCGGGATCTCCGCCGTGACGATCTGCATGCCGTCCGCCATGTCCATGCCGAGAATGCGTCCGCGACGGTGGTTGAGATCGCCGGTGATCGCCCCCATGAAATGGTCGGGAATCTTGATCTGGACCGTCATGATCGGCTCGAGCAGCACCGGACGCGCCTTGGACATGGCATCGCGGAAGGCCCGCGCGCCCGCGATCTTGAAGGCGACTTCGGAGGAGTCGACATCGTGATAGGAGCCGTCGTAGAGTTCCACCCGGACCTTCTGCACGGGATAGCCCGCCACGGAACCGGACAGCAACCCCTCGTGCACGCCCTTCTGGACGGCGGGAATGAAGTTGCCGGGAATCGCACCGCCCACGACCTTGTTCGCGAACCAGTCCGTCTCGCCTTCCGGCATCGGCAGCACGCGCAGATAGACCTCGCCGAACTGCCCGCGTCCCCCCGTCTGCTTCTTATGCCGGTGGTGCCCTTCGCCCATGCCAGTGACGCTCTCGCGGTACGCGACCTTCGGAACGCTCGTGTCAACCGCCGCGTTCGACTGCGATTTCATCAAATGCACCACGACATCGATATGGACGTCGCCCAGCCCTTTGACGACGACCTCCTTGGTCTCGACATTGCGGTCGATCTGGATCGAGGGATACTGCTCGCAGATGCGCGTCAGCGCAACGCCCATCTTGTCTTCGTCGACCTGGGTCTTGGCGGTGACCGCCGCGAAGTGGACGGGCTGCGGGTATACCAGCCTGGGCAGCTTTCGCGTGCTGCCCGGCGCGGCCAGCGTCTGCCCCGTGTGGGTGTCCTTCAGCTTGGGAATGGCGACGATGTCGCCGGGCCCCGCGCTGTCCAGGGGCGACTGCTTCTTGCCCACCGTGGTGATCAGCGTGCCGGCATTCTCCCGCGTGCCGTTCGAGGTATTGAGCATTTCGGTCTGCGGCTTCAGCGTGCCGGCGATCACGCGGACATAGTTGATCTGTCCGACAAACGTATCGATGGCCGTGCGGAACACCATGCCGACAAACGGCGCGGCGGCGTCGGCGGCGATTTCGCGGCCCTCGTCGTCCTTGAACAGATGCTTCTCCGGCGACGGGAAGAACCGGCAGATGCCATTCAGCGTCTGCGCGACGCCGACGCCCTTCAGGGGCAGGCAGATGAAGATCGGATAGAGGGTGCCGGCGGCCACGGCGTTGACCAGGCCGTTGGCGATTTCGTCGGCTCCCATCGCCTCGCCGTTCAGGAATTTCTCGATCAGCGTGTCATCCGTCGCCGCCGCCAGTTCGGTCAAGTTGTTCTTGAGCGCGTTGGCCCGTTCGGCAACATCGGCGGGATACTCGCCGGCTTCCAGGATGTCGAGGACCTGGCCGTCGGCGAGCGGGAGCATGACGGGGACGCAGTTGGATCCGAACGCGGTTTGGATGGCCGCGACCGTCTTGTCGAAATCGGCATTGTCCCGGTCAAGGCCCGTGATGACGAACCCGCGGGGCTGAAGGTTGCCGGCGCGGCAGGCCTGCCAGGCGCGGTTGGTGCCCACTTGGATGCCACCAACCGCGTCCACGGCAATGAGCGCGGCATCCGTGGCATTCACAGCCCCCAGCACTTGCTCGTAGAAGTCCATGTACCCGGGCGTGTCGATGAAGTTCAGGGTGAAGTGCCGGCCGGAGGTTGCCTGGAAGTCCGCGATGAAGGGCGAGGCGAAAATCGATATCTTCCGGTTCTTCTCCTCCTCGGTGTAGTCCGACACGCTGGAGCCGGCATCGACGGAACCCTGCCGATCGGTCAGCCCAAGCTTGAACGCAAAGGCATCCGTCAAGGTCGTCTTGCCACTTCCACTATGGCCCAACACTGCAAAATTACGCACATCAGCAACCGGAATGTTCTTCATCGTAATTCCTTTACTCGCGACTTGTAGATTGCCCGTGAAAACAGTCTCAGCGCCTCGATGACGACAGAGCCTGCCACCGGAGATGCGTGCATTGTGTCAGAGTCATGCCGATCGTGCAAGATTCATGTGCAATCTTGATTTTCGGCCGGCATAATGGTATACGTTAAGTTTTCCCGGAACTCCAACGGCGGAAGGAAACGGATGAGCGATAGAACGACATCGACGGACAAGGAAACGCTGCCCCGTCCCGTGTTCAGCGAAGACCACTGCAAGGGCTGCGGACGCTGCATCGCCGCCTGTCCGAAAAAGGTGCTGCGCTTCAAGTCCACCCTGAACCGCCGGAGCGTCAAGCCCGCCGAGTACACGGGATCCGGCTGCATCGGCTGCGGCTTCTGCTTCTACAACTGCCCCGAGCCGTTCGCCGTCGAAGTGCACACTCCCGACAAGAAAAGCAAGCAAGGACCTGCGTAATGACCCAGTTCGTCAAAGGCAACGAGGCGGTCGTCATCGGCGCACTGTACGCCGGCTGCGACGCCTTCTTCGGCTACCCCATCACGCCCGCCAGTGAAATCGCGCATGCGGCGTCGGCCTATTTTCCCGGCGTCGGGCGCGAATTTCTCCAGGCGGAATGCGAGACCGCCTCGATCAACATGGTCTACGGCGCGGCGGCAGGCGGCAAGCTTTCGATGACCGCCACCTCCGGCCCCGGGATGAGCCTCATGCAGGAGGGCCTCTCCTACATGGCCGGCGCCGAACTCCCCGGCGTCGTCGTCAACATCCAGCGCGCCGGCCCCGGCCTGGGCAACATCTTCCCCGAGCAGGGCGACTACAACCAGGCCGTCAAGGGCGGAGGACACGGCAACTACCATTGCATCGTCCTGGCCCCCGGCAACGTCCAGGAGATGTGCGACCTCACCCTCCAGGCTTTCGCTTTCGCCTTCCGGCACCGCAACCCCGTGATCGTCCTTGCGGACGCGGTGCTGGGCCAGATGATGGAGACGCTCCGCCTGCCTGCCCGTGATTCGCCCCGTCCCGAGACACGCGCCTGGTCGGTGCAGGGCGACGCCGGGACGCGCAAGAACCTCATCACCTCGATCTTCCTCAACGCCCCGATGCTGGAGGAGCACAACCTCCACCTGCAGGCCAAGTACGCCGCCCTGCAGGACGAGGCGCTGAGCGAGGACTACCTGACCGGCGATGCCGACGTCGTGCTGACCGGCTACGGGATATCGAGCCGCATCGCCCGCTCGTCCGTCGATGCGCTGCGCCAGCAGGGTGTCAAAGCCGGCCTCTTCCGCCCGATCACCCTCTACCCCTTCCCCGTGAAGGCGCTCCAGCGGGCGACCGCCGGCCGGCGGATCGTCGTCGTCGAACTCAGCTGCGGCCAGTACCGCGACGATGTCGCCTTTCAACTGGGCCGCCCGGCCGACTCGCTGACACTCATCAACCGCATGGGCGGCATCCTCGTGACCGTCGATCAGGTCGTCGCCAGCGTCCTGGCCATCAACCGCAGCTAGTTCCCCGGGAATTCGCCATGAACATCAAGCAAGCCGTCGGCTTCTACGACACCTTCGACCGGAGCGGGAGCCCGACCCGCGACACGCACTACTGCGCCGGCTGCGGACACGGCATCCTCCACAAGCTCATTTGCGAGGCCCTGGTCGATCTGGGCATCCAGGACCAGACGATCATGGTCAACCCCATCGGCTGCGCGGTCTTCGGCTACTACTACTGGGACATCGGCAACATCGGCGCCGCCCACGGCCGCGCGCAGGCGATCGCCACCGCCCTGAACCGCACGCTGCCCGGCAAGGTCGTCATCGCTTATCAAGGCGACGGCGACCTCGCCGCGATCGGCTTCAACTGCACCTTCCAGGCGGCGAGCCGCGGCGAGCATTTCGCCACCTTCTTCGTCAACAACGCCACCTACGGCATGACGGGCGGACAGCTCGCGCCGACGACGCTGATCGGCCAGAAGTCGGCCACTTCGCCCGCCGGCAGGACGGCGGAGCACGAGGGCTACCCGCTGCACGTCTGCGAGATCCTGAACCAGCTCAAGGCCCCGGTCTACATCGAGCGCTGCTCGCTCGCCGACACCCAGCGGATCATGCAGGCCAGGAAGGCCGTCCGCAAGGCGCTGGAAATCCAGCGCGACGGCAAGGGCTACGCCTTTGTCGAGTTCCTCGCCCCCTGCCCCACCAACCTGGGCCTGGACTCCGTCCAGGCGGCGCAGTTCGTGACCGACAAGCTGGAGTCCGAGTATCCGCTCGGCTGCCTGCGCGACCGTTCGTCTGAGGCTTCCGCGCGCATCCTGCCCGCGCCCGCGCCGACGCCGACCCAGTTCTTCGGCGGCGGCGAAACCGAGCCCGAAGCGGAGCGCGACCCCGATTTCGTCGAGAAGCGGATGAAGGTCGCCGGCTATGGCGGGCAGGGCATTCTCAGCCTCGGTATCGCCATGGCCGAGGCCGGACGCTTTGCGGGGCAGTTCGCCTCGTGGTTCCCGAGCTACGGCCCCGAGCAGCGGGGCGGCTCGGCCTCCTGCACCGTTGTGATCAGCGGCAAGCCGATCGGCTCGCCCGATACATCCAACCCCGACGTGCTGGTCTGCATGAACCGTCCCGCCTTCGAGCGGTTTGCCGCGACGGTGCGTCCCGGCGGCCTGCTCATCTGCGACACGCTGGTGGGCATCGCCGCCGCAGCGGCACCCGCGGGCGTTCGCCTGGCGATTGTTCCCGCAACCGAACTGGCGGAGAAGCTGGGCGTCCCCCGCGCGGCCAACACCGTCATGCTGGCGGCGCTGGCCTATCTGAACGCCATGGGGCTGCCGCAGGACAAGATGCTGTCGGCGCTGGACGCCAGTTTCGCCAAAAAACCGAAACTGATTCCGGTCAACCGCACGATTTTCGATCAGGCCACCGCCTGGTGCAGGGATAACCTGAAATGAACGCGTCGCGTACAACCGCAGGGAACGCACAGCACGCCCGTTGAAGGCTGACCATGAAGAACAACCGAACAGAAATTGCGCAGCGCCTGCGAGGCGCGCGCGACGCGGCGGGGATCTCCGCAGCCGAGACTGCGCGGGCACTCAATCTGACGGCTTCTCTCTACGAGGCCTACGAGTCGGGCGACCGGGACATTCCGATGGGCGCCCTGCCGCAGTTCGCCGCGCTGTTCGGCATGGACGCCGCCGCCATCCTGACCGGGGGCGATTCGCACGCCAAGGCCTTTTCCGTGACCCGCAAGGGCAAGGGCGCGATCGTCGAACGGCAGAAGGCCTACCATTACGAAAATCTCGCCTCGGGCTTTTCGCGAGCCAGAATGGAGCCGTACATCGTCACGGTCGTTCCCAGGCCGGGCGAGTCCTTTCACCTCAACAGCCATGCCGGGCAGGAATTCAACCGGGTCATGCACGGGCAGCTCGAACTGATGATCGACGGGAAGACCCTCGTTTTGAAGGCGGGCGACAGCATCTACTTTGATTCCAGCCTGCCCCACGGCATGCGCGCAATGAACGACAAGCCCGTCAAGTTCCTCGCCATCATCACGACCTGAACCCCCAACCCTCCATGAACACGACCTTGCTGGATCGGCTGCTGCCGCGAAAGGACTTCGCCTCGTACGAGGACTTTGCGGCAAACTATCGGGTGAACATTCCCGAGCGCTTCAACTTCGGCACCGACGTCGTCGATGCCATCGCCGCCGAGGATCCCACCCGGCGCGCGCTTGTGTGGTGCAACGACGCCGGCGGGACGGCCGTCTACACGATGGCCGACGTCGCCCGCAAGAGCGACCAGGCCGCCGCGTGGTTCCAGACCCAGGGCATCCGCAAGGGCGACGCCGTCATGCTGATCCTGAAGCGCCGCGCCGCCTATTGGTTCGCCGTCGTCGGTCTGCACAAGATCGGCGCGATCGCCATCCCCGCCACGAACATGCTGACCGTCAAGGATCTGGTCTACCGCATCCGGGCGGCCAAGGTTAAGCTGATTGTCGCCGTCGACGAGCCCGACATCCGCACGGCTGTCGAGGCGGCCGCCGAGTCGACCGGCCTGCCCCTCCGCGCGCTGAGCGGCACGGGCGACAAGCGGGGGTGGCTGGACTTCGACGCCGGGCTCGAAGCCGCGCCGGCCGCCTATGTCAAGCCTGCCGGCGCAGACCGCATCGATCCCGCCAAGGACATCATGCTCCTCTATTTCACCTCCGGCACCACCGGGATGCCGAAGATGGTGGTGCACAACTTCCTCTATCCGCTCGGCCACATCATGACCGCCTACTTCTGGCAGCAGTGCCGTCCGGGGGGACTCCACCTGACCCTCGCCGACACGGGCTGGGCCAAGGCCTCCTGGGGCAAGATCTACGGGCAGTGGATCGCCGGTTCGGCCGTCATGGTCTACGACATGGACCGCTTCCAGGCCAAATCGGTCCTGAACGTCATCATCCGCCAGAGTGTGACCTCATTCTGCGCGCCGCCCACCATGTTCCGCTACATCATCAAGGAAGACCTCAAGTCGATGGACTGGTCGAAGCTGAAGCACTGTTCCGTCGCCGGCGAGCCCCTCAATCCGGAGGTCTACACGCAGTTCCTGAACGGGACGGGGCTGAAGCTTTACGAGGGCTATGGCCAGACCGAGCTGACCGTCGTCATGGGCACCTTCAACTGGATGGACCCGAATCCCGGCTCGATGGGCCGGCCCGCCCCCGGCTACGACGTCGACCTGGTCGATCCCCAGGGACGGAGCTGCGAAGTCGGCGAAGAGGGGCAGATCGTCGTCCGGACCGGCCAGCGGATGCCGCTCGGCATGTTCAAGGGCTACTATGACGACGACGCGCTGACGCACAAGGTCTGGCACGATGGCCTCTACTACACGGGGGATGTCGCCTGGCGCGACGCGGCGGGCTACTACTGGTTTGTCGGACGGGACGACGACGTGATCAAGAGCTCGGGCTACCGCATCGGGCCCTTCGAAGTCGAAAGCGCGCTGCAGGAGCATCCGGCCGTTCTGGAATGCGCGGTCACCGGCGTTCCCGATCTGGAGCGCGGCACCGTCGTCAAGGCCACCATCGTGCTGGCCAAGGGATATGCAGGCGACGACGCCCTGGCCCAGGAACTCCAGGACCATGTCAAGCGGATCACCGCCCCCTACAAATATCCGCGGGTCATCGAGTTTGTGAAGGAGTTGCCCAAGACGATCAGCGGCAAAATCCGACGCGTCGAAATCCGCGAAGGCGACCACGTCAAACACAGGAATTGCAGGAAACGATGACACAACTACAGGCCGCACTAGCCGGCCAGTGTACCGAAGCGATGAAGCGCGTGGCGGACGACGAGAATCTGCCCGTCGAAACCGTCCGCCAGGCGATTGCCGCCGGCCACGCCGTGATCCCCCTCAACCCCGCCCACCGCGGCGCCATTCCCTTTGGCGTGGGACGCCTGTTCCGCACGAAGGTCAACGCCAATCTGGGCCGCTCCCCCACGCAGTCCGAGTGCGGCGGCGAAATCCAGAAGCTGCACGTGGCGATGAAGGCGGGAACCGACTTCGTCATGGACCTCAGCGTCGGTCCCGATCTCGCCGCCATCCGGCAGGGGATGCTGAACGCATCCCCCCTGCCCCTCGGGACCGTCCCGGTCTACGAGGCCCTCGCCCGGGCCGAAGGCCAGGACGAGATTCCTGTGCTGAACGTCGATCTCCTGCTGACGGTCATCCGCGAACAGGCCGAACAGGGCGTCGACTTCATGACGCTCCACGCCGGCCTGCTGCGGGCCCACATCCCCCACGCGATGAAGCGCATCATGGGGATCGTCAGCCGCGGCGGCGCCATCATGGCCGAGTGGATGCAGAACAACAACCGCGAGAACCCCCTCTACGAGCGGTGGGACGAGGTGCTCGACATCCTCGTCAAGCACGACGTCACCGTCTCGCTGGGCGACGGACTCCGTCCCGGCTGCCTGGCCGACGCCAGCGACGTGGCGCAGTACAGCGAGCTCGATGTTCTGGGCGAACTGGTCCGGCGCACCCGGGCCCGCGGCGTGCAGGTGATGGTCGAAGGCCCCGGCCATGTTCCCTTCGATCAGATCCAGGAGAACATGGAGCGGCAGCAGCGCATCTGCGACGGCGCCCCGTTCTACGTCCTCGGCCCCGTCGTCACGGACATCGGCGCCGGGTACGACCATCTGGTGGCTTCGATCGGTGCGACGGCCGCGACCTATCATGGGGCCTCGCTGCTCTGCTATGTCACCCCGGCCGAGCATCTCGGGCTGCCCGACAGCGAAGAGGTCCACCAGGGGGTGATGGCCTTCCGGATCGCGGCCCACGCCGGCGATGTCGCCCGCAAGCTGCCCGGCGCCCGCGACCGCGACGATGCGATGTCGCGCGCCCGCGTGGTGTTCGACTGGGACAAGCAGTTCGCGTTGGCGCTCGATGGCAAGCGGGCCCGGGCACGCTGGGAGCTGACCCGCAACTGCACGCAGGAGGCGCACGACGACGACCACTGCTCGATGTGCGGCAAGGCCTTCTGCGCCGTCCGAACCAGCAAGCGCATCCG
>CAZQKI010000110.1:0-14983 GCA_964592855.1 uncultured Lentisphaerales bacterium | reverse complement strand
GAGTTAGCCATTGCATGCGATGCCCGGAAGGCATAAAATCAAGATGTCGGGCGAAGATGAGCTTCGCATCGATTCTGGAAAGGGATGTTGACCATGAACATTTCACTGAAAAAGATTCTCTGCCCTGTCGACTTCTCGGAGACGTCCAATCTGGCGACACACTACGCCGTCGCCTTTGCGCGGATGAACGGTGCGGCACTGACGCTCCTCCATGTCGTGGCGCCGCCCATCGCCTCGCTTCCCGGCGAGGCGGGAATGCTGGCCGTTCCCCAGGCGGACATCCAGGAGATCACCCAGGCCTGCACGGCAAGGCTGGCCAAGATCGTCGAGTCGATCAACGCGGGAAGCCTGGCGCTCGATGCGCAGGTCGTCAATGGCATTCCCTTCCTGGAAATCTCGCGCTATGCGGACGAGCATGACATCGACCTGATCGTGATGGGCTCGCGGGGGCGCTCGGGGCTGAGCCACCTGCTGATCGGCAGCGTCGCCGAGCGGGTGCTGCGCAAAGCCCCCTGCCCCGTGCTGACCGTGAAGGAGCGCGGCAAGATCAAACTGGAAAACGCCTAGACGCGGTAGGCGCGCAGGGCCGCGACAAGGGCCGCGTCCGTCAAGTCGGTTTCAATCACGCCGGTCTGAACCATACCCGAGTCCAGCGCCACCTTCAGCCTGTGGATGACCGCCGCGGCATCTCCCCGGGCGGAAAGCACCATCCCGCCGTCCCCGCATTGCGCGGCGGCGCTCCGTGCAATGGCGCGCGCGAAGACCAACGAATCGACCAGGGCGGCATCGGACTGGCCCTCGCCGTCCGGCGCGAGACGCAGCGACGCCGCGTGCCAGGCCATCGACCGGGGAAGCTGGCGCAAGAAGGGAAGCAGCGAGCCGAGGTCGCAGAGCGAAACCGACGGACCGACGAACCGCACCCGGGGATGGCGCCGCGCCAGTTCATCAAGCCCCGCCATCAGCCGCCGATACTCGTCAAAACCCCAGACGCCCCATTGCTCCTCATCCACGGCATGGCCAACTTCGATCCACTCCAGCCGGGGGCCAAGCGCCGCCAACACCTCGCCGCAGAACTGCATCCAGCCTTCCGGATTGCGCACGGCCGCACGGCTCTGCACCAGGCCGCCCGACACCTGCCACCCTGCGGAGGCCCATGCCAGCGCCGTCGCGATGCGCGCCTGACGGCGCCCGGCGCTTTCATGGTGATAGAAGCGGAGAAAAACCTGACGGACGCCCAGTGAGCGCAGCAGCGGCGCTTCGCGCTGAAAATCGGCCTCCGTCCCGCCGACAACCACCGCCACGCCCGGATCGGCAGGCCTGACGGACGCCACAGCATCCCGGCGCAGCAACGTCCGCTGGCGCCTGATCGGCCCGTGCGCGCCCAGGTTCACCAGCAAGCGATAGGCACCCCGCAGCAGGGGGGTGTGCAGCCGTCGGTCGATCGGCGTCAGGGGCAAAAGGGGCTGTCCGGCTTGCGAGTCCCAGATCCAGTGCTCCCGGCCGCGGGGATAGACCGCGCATTGCGGCGCGTCGTTCGTCGTCCGCCGCCTGCGGTAGCGCAGCTCGCGGACCGGATGCCGCGCAAGCCGGGTCAGCGTATGCAAGGCAAAGCCTGCGCGGATCAGTTGCTCCGTCACCACGAACGTCCACGGGACGGGACCCCGCCAGTACATTTCGAAGAAGATCCGCAGGAAGCCCGAGGGGAGGGTCACGCGGGAAACATCGCGCGCACGCGCCCGGATCGAAAGCGGCCGTCCGCAACGGGCGCGGCCGAGGTCGATGATCGCAACCGATTTCCCGTCGTCCTGCGGCCGGGAACCGCCGCAGACGAGAATGTTCTGGTTGCCGAGATCGTTGTGCCGGCAGCCTGCATCGTGAAGCCGGCGGATCCCGCAGGCGACGCGCTTCATCACCGCGAGGCAATCGGCCGCCTCCGGCGCCTCGGTGGTTTCGAAGAACAGGTGCAGCAGGACGTCCTTGAAGCTGACGGCGTCCGCCAGAAAGAAGGAGATGAAGTAGCTCTCGACCAGCCGGTGTCGCTCCCAGCGTTCGAGAAAAGCCACGGGGAGCGTCGTGCCGATGCCGTGCCCGGCCAGAAAGGCGGCCGTGAAATAGGTGCGGGAGGCCTTTGTACCGCGAGCTTCGTCCCAGCGGTCCTTGGCCGCCGACTGGCGGCCGAAGCGTTTCACAACGATGTCCAGCGTCTCGCCGCCGCAGGCGAGCGCGAGACGGAAGGTCTGGTGGCGCCCCCCCTGGAGGAGGTCGCAGGGGCCGGATTCCAGACGCACGGCCAGCCCGGCCAGGACTCCGGCCATTTCCGGATATCGCGCCGCGTCGCACACCAGCCCCCGGTACGGGCCGATCTTCTGCCAGTTGGGTTCCGCCATCACAAGGATCGAGTTCCGATGCAAGAGAACGATTATTTGATTTCGGTTGCCAGGCGCTGGTTGAAGTCATGCAGCCGCAAGGCTGTCATCAGATCCTCCAGGTCGCCTTCCAGGATGCTGCTCAAACTGTGCAAGGTGAGATTGATCCGATGATCGGTCAGCCGGTTCTGCGGATAGTTGTAGGTGCGGATCTTCTGACTGCGGTCGCCGGAGCCCGTCAAATCGCGCCGGTTCTTCCCCGACTTGGCCTCTTCGGCGCTCCGCCGCTGGTCCAGCAGGCGCGAACGGAGGACCGTCATCGCCTTGTCCTTGTTGCGGTGCTGCGAGCGCTCGTCCTGACATTGCGCCACCAGGCCGGTGGGCAAGTGCGTGATGCGGATGGCCGAGTAGGTGGTGTTGACGCCCTGCCCGCCGTGGCCGCCCGCGCAGAATATATCGATGCGGAGTTCATCGGGGGGAATCTCGATCTCATCCTCCGCGTCGGCTTCGGGGAGGACAAGCACGGTGGCGGCCGAGGTATGGATGCGCCCTTGCGACTCGGTTGTCGGCACGCGCTGGACGCGATGGGTGCCGCTCTCGAAACGGAGGGTGCCATAGACGCCCTCGCCCGTGATCGATGCGACCACTTCCTTGTAGCCGCCGATTTCGGCGGCATTGGCGTCGAGGATGGAGACTTTCCAGCCGCGGCGGTCGCAGTAGCGGCTGTACATGCGGAAGAGATCGCCGGCGAACAGGCCGGCCTCGTCGCCCCCGGTGCCGGCGCGGATTTCGATGAGGGCGTTGCGGGTATCGGCGGGATCAGGCGGAAGCATGGCGAGCAGGACCGCCTGTTCGGCGGCGGGAATCTGGACGTCAAATGTTTCCAGTTCCTCGCGGGCCATTTCGCGGAGCGCTTCGTCGCATTTCGGATCCTCGATCAGGTGAAGGTTCTGCTCGCGTTCGTCGAGCAGCCGGAAATAGCGTTTGACGTCCACCTCGAGATGCTTGAGCGAAGCATGCTCGCGAACCTTCTTCCGGAACAGGGCGGGGTTCGCAAGCGTCGCGGGATCGCCGAGACTGGCCTCCAGATCGGCCAGACGTTCGAGCACCTTGGCAATGCGCTGCCGCTCAATCATGGCGCGGACTCCCGATTGATGATGGCGTTCATGAACATGCGTGCCCCGGAAAAACAAAACGGGTCGGATCGACCGGCCTGACGCCGCGACCCAACCCGATTTTCAGCGAAAAAGCTACTTTTTCGGCGTGCCGTAGCGTTTACGGAACATGTCGATGCGGCCTTCCGTGTCCACCAGCGTCTGCTGGCCGGTGAAGAAGGGATGGCAAGCGGCGCAGGTGTTGACGGTCATCGTCTTCACTGTGGAGCGCGTTTCGATCACGTTGCCGCAGGCACAGGTGATGGTGGCCGTTTCATAACTCGGGTGGATGTCTTGCTTCATGGTTCGAAGAGCCTTTCGTCCTTCAAAATTCAGCGGTGATGTTAGCAACTTGACGCCACGAAAACAAGACCTACTTTTTCCGCTTTTACTCGCATGCGGAGTGACCACCGGATAAAATGGATGCATCACTTATGACTGCGAAGCCTGCATTCCCGCCCGCACGCCAGACGACCCCCACCCTGTCGGCCTGGGCCGACGTGCTGGTGGCGTTGGCCGGCGCCACCCTGATCCCCGCCGCAACGCCCGTTCTGCCGCTGGTTCCTGTTTTCGTCCTCTGGCCCCGCTGGGCCGACCGCCTCCGCAACGCGTACCGGCAGCGCCCGACGCTGCAATTCGTTCCCGACCCACTCGCTCCCGACTGGCGGCAACTGGGCCGGGCCATCGCCGACGCCTGCCAGCGCGTCGTTGCCGAAAGCCAACCCCTGACGCTCCACCTGGCGTCGTTCTGCCGGCCGGACGGTTCGCCCCGTCCCTACGTCGTCGACCTGCTTCCCAAACGGCAAATCCTGTCGATTCATGAACACGGCACCCACCGCGCGGTTGAACAGCGTCTCCCGTTTGTTCTGCGCCCCCGCCTCCCCCTGCCGATCACCGTCGGCGGGGAGCCCGTGGCACTTCTTTTCGAACGCATGCCAGCCGCGGCAGAACCCCAGATCCGGCTTTCCCAGTGCGCCACCGACCCTGTCGCGCAAAGCCTCCTCCCGGCCATGCTCCTGACGCTGATGCTGGCGCTGGTCGACCCGCGGCTGAGCGGCGTGGCGGCGATCGCCATGCTTTCGCCGCTCGCGGCCCGCGCCGGGAGAGGCTCGCCCGCACCGGGCTTGTGGCGGCCGTTCCGGCGCTCCCGGCCCATCGTCTCGCATCCCGCGGCCACGTTGCGCTTCGACCTCCTGCGCCTCTGGGTGGCGGCGCTTGCCATCGTCCGCTTCGCCGCCGCCGATTCGGCCCTGGGCGCCGCCTTGCAGGATCCGCTCCGCCTGCTATTCTGGGGGCTGATGCTGCCGTTCGTCCTGCATGAAGGAACCGGCCGCTACCGCGCGTGGCGTCAGAGGTGCACCTGCAGACCGTCGTAGGCGAGCTGGACCCCTTCGGGGAGCGCGAGCGCGAGTTCCGCATGGTCGATGTCGTGGCAGATGTGCGTCAGATAGGCACTCGACGGGCCGATCTTGGCGATCGCCTCCAGGCTTGCGGCAATGTGCATGTGGGTGAGATGCGGACGATAGCGGAGTGCATCGATGATCATGACATCGACGCCGCGGAACGCGTCGGCGCCGGCCTCCGGCATGGAGACGCAATCGGGCGCGTAGCCGATGCTCCGCCCGTCGAAATTGATGCGGTATCCCACCGTGCGTCCATCGTCGTGCATCACGTCGACGGGAATGACCTCGGGCGAGGCCTCAGTTGCCGGCTGGCCCAACGGCGCCAGGCGGAAGGGAGCCTCCGCGACGCGGAGGTCGACCTTCGCGCGATACAGCCCAACCTTGCTGGGACAGAACAGGTATCGGAAGACGCGGCGGATCTCCTCTGCGGTCTCCGTCGCCGCATAGGCCGGGATCACCTGGTTGTTCTGCAGCGTGTTGAACCGGCGGAGGTCGTCGAAGCCGAAGATATGGTCGGCGTGCGCATGGGTGAAGAGGACCGCATCCAGCCGGGTGATCCGATGCCGGATCGCCTGTTCGCGAAAGTCGGTGGAGGTGTCGATCAGCACACTGACCTCGCCGACGCGCAGATAGATGCTCGAACGCAACCGCCGGTTCCGCTCGTCCGGCGAGGTGCAGACGGGGCAGGAGCACCCGATCATCGGCACGCCGGTCGAGGTCCCCGTTCCCAGAAACAGCAGATCGAAAGGCTGGCGCATGTTCATTCCGGCACGCGCCCCGCCGGGGTCGTCGCAAGATTGCCGGGCGGCGGCGCGTTCAACCACTTCGGCAGCTTGCGGCGCAGCACGGCCGGCTCCAGATTCGAACTCGCCAGACGCCCGAACGGATGCCAGAAGAACGTGATCCACGCTTCGCAGCAGGGAGGCGGCCGGTCCGGCGAGAGGCCCGTGATGCGCATGGTGTAAAGCAGATTGATCTCGGCATGGGCTTGATTCCGCTGCATGAAGCCATGCTCCACGCATCCCAGGAACGCGCCGACCTTCGCGGCGCAGCCCATCTCCTCCCGGATCTCGCGCGCGAGGGCGACGGCCCCCGTCTCGCCGAATTCGACATGCCCGCCGGGAAGATAGACATTGCCAGCCTTGCGGTTCCGGCAGAGGAGGATGCTGCCATCCATCACGCAGACGCCCCGCGCCAGCGTTTCGATTCCTTGCCTCGTCTTCATTCGCATCCCCGTTTTCATTTTTCCGCAAAGGCCGCCGGCCTCACGCCTTCAATTGTTCATTCGGGTCGGCTTCGCACGACACCGACCAGGGAAAGGCATCATAGTGCCGCAGCGCCTCCCCGGCCAGGAAAAGCGAACCGCAGATCACGACCAGGCCCTGCGCCGCGGCCGCCCACGCCTCGGCCTCGCCCGCGGCGGCTTCCAACGACGGTGCGATGCGCGCCTCGATGCCCGCCCGTTTCATGGCCGCGGCCGTTTCCGCCGCCGGCAGGGAGCGGCCCGACGGGATGTCCACCGCCCACCCCAACCGCACGCTGCCGGCCAGGAGCTTCAGCACGCCGGCGACATCCTTGTCGTCGCAAAAGCCGGCCACCAGGGCCACGGGGCCCTTGAAGCGCGACCGATGCAAGGCCTCCTTGAGGCTCCGCGCCGCATCGGGATTGTGCGCGCCATCGACGATGACGACCGGTTCGCGCTTCACCACCTGGAATCGGCCGGGCCAGCGGACCCCTGCAAGACCCTCCTTGAAGGCCGCGTCGGGAATCTCCAAACCCGTGACCTGCGCGAAGGTCTCAACGGCGGCGATAGCGGTAGCGAGGTTCTCCGCCTGGAAACTTCCCGCGAGGGCCAGGCGGATCCGGCCCAGTTCGCGCTGTTCCGTGGCGACGGTTGCCGCCAGTCCGTCAAAGCCCTGCTGCCGGACGGCGACGGTCACCGCGTCATTCGCCTGAATCAGCACCGAGCCCAGGCTCCGGGCCACCGCGGCAATCTTGTCCAGCGCTTCGCCGTCCATGGCCCCGACGACCACGGGGCGTCCCGTCTTGATGATGCCCGCCTTCTCGCCGGCCACGGCCGCCAGGGTGTGGCCGAGATATTCGCAGTGCTCCAGGCCGATGCGGGTGATCACCGAGAGGACCGGCAGCAGCACGTTTGTCGCGTCGAGGCGTCCGCCCAGCCCCGTCTCGATGACTGCCAACCGTATCCCCTGGTGGCGGAACAGCGTGAAGGCGGCGGCGGTGATGCATTCGAAAAAGGTCAGTTCGCCGGCCTCTGATCGCGCATCCAAAGCCGCGGCGGCCGCCTCCACCTCCTCGAGTACCGGCCGGAGCAGCGCGTCGGAAACCGGCTGGCCGTCGATGCAGATGCGCTCATTCAGGAGAAGGAGATGAGGCGAGGTGTAGCGGCCCACGCGGCCGAGGCCCGCGGCCTGCAGGATTCCGGCCGCCAGGGCGACCACCGAGCCCTTGCCGTTGGTGCCGGCGACATGGATGGCGAGCAGTTCACGCTCGGGATGGCCCAGATTGGCGAGCAGCGCCTCCATGCGTTCCAGTCCGGGACGCATGCCGAAGCGGCGGCGGGCATACAGTTTTTCGCAGAGACGATTCATCGACATGCCAGAACGATACCGCACGGCGTTTCGGTTTGCAACCCGTCCGATGCCGGGGCGGAAGGATCGGTGTCGCGGACGGCAAGGGCGCCGCGCATGGATGAACCTCGCCGATTAATACTCCGCAAGCTGCAGTTCAGGGTGCAGTGAGGCCTCTGGCAGCCAGGGGCCGCCAGTTGGATCGAGAGAGAGACTTGCTGAGCAGCCGCGCCCTTGCCGCCAGATTCTCCCAAAAATCTTTGTCGCAAGCTTTGACTTGAGCTTTGTCGGATGCTCGAGATTCGGCAAAAGAGCAGCCGCCCCGACCTTTCATTTCTCTACGGCGGAGGACCGCCGAGTCCATTTCGTCCCTTTGCGCGAGACGGATAACGTTCCGGCGTCATGGGGGCGAGCTTGCGAGCCTACCCTGTACACCGTCGTTCGGCCCTTTCTCGGTCAGTATCGGGGCTCCGGATCGTTGTCCTGATCCTTGTCTTGATCCTTGTTCCGATCATTGTCGACCGACAAAGATCGGGACGAGGATCGGGACATAGCTTCAGATCGACGAAGATCGAGACAAAGATCGAGACAAAGATCAAGCTGAAACGGCTTCTTTTCTCTGAAAGGGTGTACCGTGACGCACGTTGTCCGTGTGCATCGACGGTACAGGTTCGCTTCTGCGCTTCACCCCGGCCGTTCATTGCCCACGCCAGCATGCATTTCTGTCGCGCGCTCATCTCACTGACCCATTACCTTGTGGGCAGATTGACAGCGGGCGGTCATAGGGATACTCTTTCGACATGGCAATTCTTGATGACATCAAGAGCAAGCATAGCAAGCGTTTCATAATCACCGGGCAATCCCTCATACGCCACGATCTGTGAAACGGTCAGAACCCGAAATTTCTTTCTGTGGTTGAAGGTGTTCGTTCTGCGGACATCGCTTTCACAAACTTCGAGGGTGCCGTCAGACCCCCGGACGCTGAATTGCCCTCCGAATATCATCCTTCCGACGCAGTCACACTGGACTGCCTGAAATGGATGGGCTTCAATCTGCTTTCGCTGGCGAATAACCACGCTTTTGAAGCGGCTGAAGCCGGAGCATGCGCAGTCATTTGTCATGGAATTCCTCGGGCATGTCCCGTTGAGATATACCGAAAACGCCCGATTTTCCACAGTATGGGAAATTTCATCTTCCATTCCCGACTGGATTGCTGGAACGAGCAGATGATCTGGGAAGAAATTGTTGTGACAGGCTGCCTTGCCGAATCACGCATACGGGAATTGCGGATCCTGCCGATCATCTTGGCCGACGGGAAAGGACGGACTGATGTCCCCTTCGTAGACCGATGGTTTCCGACCGTGGCTGAAGGCGAGGCGGCAGAAAGAATCTTGGACCGCATTCTCGCCGAATCCAAAGCGCTTGGGACCGAAATGCAGCGGTCAGGGGATACGTGCTCGATCATGTTGGGCTGAGTTCCGCGGAACATTTGGACGCCCGTATCCTGCATCGACTAAGCGGTTGGACTAAGCGTAACCGACAAAGTGTACGAATCACGTTTCACACTTCACATTTCACGTTTCACGCATCCACGTCACCTGCTGCCCCGTCTGCGGCCAGGGTCATCTGGTCTGCGTCCGTGAACTCCATCGAGCCCGCGACGGCCCCGCATGAACAACCGCTCAACCTCCGCGCATGCCCTTCGTCAACGCGTCCGGCCCGGACGCGGCGGCGGAGCCATGCCCCGCCATCGCAAAACGGACGCCCACGGCCCATCTTCGCCGCCGAGAAGCCCTCATCAAGACCTGCAAAATATCCAGCCACGCCTGTCGAGGGAGCCTGTCGCGCAAACGAACGGGCTGCCGAGCGACTTTCAAACCCCATAGCGTTGTCACTGGCCCGGCGCGGTCCGTGGCGCGCCGTAGCCGCAGGCGAAGGCGGCTCCGTTCAACAACATTTTATCCCCCATGCGGCAAAAAACCGCTTGTCGCCAAGCCGCGGCCGACCTACACTTACCGCGCGAGGGATGAAACGCTATTCGTTCGCTCAATGAAGGAGACGAGATGAAAAGAATCATGGCTGCTTTGTTACTGGGACTGGTTGCGTCCCTGGCACTGGCGAAGGACATCACGATTGAGGTGGAAGGAAAGGCAGTCATCGTCAAATCGACCACTACGAGCCGGGAGATCGTGGCGAAAGACCTCGGTGCAGGCGACCAGAAGAGTCCGCTTGGCTGCTCGCTCCTCTACTATACCCTTCTTGCCAAGGGTGACCTTGCGCAGGTGGTCGCCCTCTCCACGGACCCAAATGCGACAGCCGAGAAATGGGAGAAGTACAAGCAGCGTGTCGGTGCCGAGGAGTTCAAGAAGGAGATGGCCGCCTACTTTACCAGCAAGAACACCGTCTTGGCTGAACTGACCCTCGGTGAGTCGGTCATGCTGGTGGTGAAGACTCCCGACTACACAGCAGGCCAGATATACCTCAGACAGAATGGAAAGTGGCTGATGGCAGAGAGTCTGAAGACGGAAGCAGGTCAAGCGTTCGGTAAGATTCTCAGCAAGATTCAGGACGGAGAAATTACATTTTAAGCGAACCTCACCTCGCTCCGTACGGCTCGCCAACTCGCCGCCGGAGAAGGTGAACGTTCGCCGGGAAAATCCACGACACGAGAAATTCCCAATAAGCGACTCCGGACTTCAATGAAGAACTAGCGAACCGAGCGATGCACCAGCAGCCTCAGTAAACCAGCCTCAGTAAAACGGTTGGCCATCGACACGCGGCTGATAACGCTATATGATATCGAACCTCCGATGGAGGATAACTTCGCGGACCGTACAATCATCGCCGAACATCTGTCCATGCACCTTTGCGCCATAGACAATCTCGCCGGCCACGCCGGCATCCTCCGCGGCAAGCGTTTGGGGCTGATCACCAACCCTTCGGGCGTCAACGCCGATTTCATCAGCACGGCCTCCCTGATCGGCGAATCGTTCAAGCTCGTCGCGCTCTACGGCCCCGAGCATGGCGTCCACGGCAATGTCCAGGCGGGCGAAGCCGTCGCGGTGGCCCGGAACGAACGGCTCGGAGTCCCCGAATTCAGCCTCTACGGCACGACGCCCCGCCTGACAGCGGAGATGCTGAATGGCGTCGAGATGATGCTCTTCGACATCCAGGACATCGGCTCCCGCTTCTACACCTACATCTATACGCTGGGCCACGCCATGGAGGACTGCGCGAAGGCGGGGGTCCCCTTCGTCGTGATGGACCGGCCCAACCCCCTTGGCGGCCGCAAGGCGGAGGGCACCCTCATCCGTCCGGCGTTCCATTCCTTTGTCGGCAACTACGGACTTCCCGTGCGGCATCCGCTGACGATCGGCGAAATGGCCCGGCGCATCAACCGGATCAACACGCTCGGCTGCGACCTCACGGTCCTCCCCTGCCCCGCCTGGGACCGGAGTCCCTTCCCGCCCGGCGGCTCCTGGCTGAACCCCTCGCCCAACATGCCTTCGCCGGCAACCGCCCGGGTCTACAATGGAACCTGTCTCTTCGAGGGGACGAACATCTCCGAAGGTCGCGGTACAACCCGCCCCTACGAAATCATCGGCGCCCCGTTCATCCACCACGACCGCATCACCGCGATTCTGAACGACCGCCGTCTTCCCGGCGTCCGCTTCCGCCCCTGCTGCTTCACCCCCACCTTCAACAAGCATGCCGGCGTCCTCTGCCGCGGGGTTCAACTGCACATCACCGACGCCGAAGCCTTCAACGGCTTCGAGGCGGGCGTGACGCTCTTCCAGTTGCTCCGCGACGAAACGCCGGAACTGGCGATCACCTCCCCCGCCCACCTGAACCACCTTTTCGGCGACGACGCGCTCCTGCGCGGCACGGAATCGCTCGCCAACCTCCTCGCCCGCGCCCGCGCGGAAAGCGCGTCGTTTCTGCAGGAGACGGCCGGCGATCTGCTCTATTGAACACAGGAACTTGCAGCCATGGCACACGTAACCCTCCAGGATTTGACCAAGCGCTTCGACGCGACCACGCTGGCCGTCGACCACATCAACCTGGAGATCCGGGACAAGGAGTTCATGGTCCTGGTCGGCCCCTCCGGGTGCGGCAAGTCGACGACGCTGCGGATGATCGCCGGACTCGAGGAGATTTCCAGCGGCACCGTGACGATCGGCGACCGCGTCGTGAACGAGGTACCGCCCAAGGACCGCGACATTGCGATGGTCTTCCAGAACTACGCCCTCTATCCGCACATGAGCGTCTACGACAACATGGCCTTCGGCCTGAAGTTGCGGAAGTATCCCCGGGACGAGATCAAGCGCCTGGTCGCCGAGGCGGCCGAAATCCTCGGCATCACCGACTATCTTGAGCGCAAGCCCAAGGCGCTGTCGGGCGGCCAGCGACAGCGCGTGGCGGTGGGTCGCGCGATCGTCCGGAAGCCCAAGGCCTTTCTCTTCGACGAGCCCTTGAGCAATCTCGACGCGAAGATGCGCGTGCAGATGCGGGCGGAGATCAGCAAGCTGCATCACCGCCTCGCCTCCACCATGATTTACGTCACGCACGACCAGGTCGAAGCCATGACCATGGGCGACCGCATCTGCGTGATGAAAGACGGCTTGATCCAGCAGGTCGACGAGCCGCTGACGCTCTACGACCGCCCGGCCAACCTCTTCGTCGCCGGTTTCATCGGAACGCCGCCGATGAACTTCTTCCGCGGGCGGATCGACGCGCACGACGGCCGGTTGCAATTCAGCGACGGAGACACGGTCGTCGCGCTGCCCCCGGCCTGGCAGTCGGCGGCGGTGCCCTATGCCGGCCGGCCGGTGGTTTTCGGCGTCCGGCCGGAAGATATCGGCTCCCGGCAGACCGAAGGGGCCCGTTCCCTGCCGACCGTCAAGGCCACGGTCGAGGTCGTTGAGCCCATGGGTTCGGAAACCAACCTCCACCTGCGGACGAAGCAGACGGCGTTCATCGCCCGCATCGAGGCCCACCGCCGCGTTTCGGTCGGCACGTCGCTGGAATTGCCGATCATGGTCGACAAGGCGCACCTGTTCGACGCCACGACTGATAAACTGATTCTTTGAACACGCTCCGAACGGCCCTTACCAAGAGTCTCAAAATTGTTTTTGCCAGGATTGCAGGATTTGCAGGATTTTTCGGATGCTCCGTGTAAGGACTTCAATGCGACGCTTTGTAATGAAATCGAAGAAAACGAGCACGTTCCCGCTCCTGATCCAGCCGATCACGGCAGGCCGCTCCGGGTGTCCGGTCGGTGGAGGCCTTCCGCTTCCCTGCGCCTGGGCAACCGCGGCGACTCCCCTGTCTTTATGCACAGCGGATGGCGAAACGCTGCCGCTGCAGACGCAGCCGCTTGGCTATTGGCCCGACGGCAGCGTCCGCTGGCTCCTGTTGGACACCGTGTGTCCGGCGGGGAGCGCCGCCGCACCCATTCCGTGCACGCTGGCAAAAGCCGGGGGGCACGCCCCCAACGCGCCCCGGGACCTGCCGTTGCCCGCTCTCTGCACCACGCGCCCGCCGCAGATTGGCGCATGCGAGCTTCATCTGGAACTGACCGATGGCGACGGCGCGGCCTGTACGACGCGCGTGTTGGCCGTCGAGGTCGAGACCGCCGGGCCGCTCCGGTCGACCGTGCTCTACCGCGGCGATTTCATCCGTCCCGACGGCAGCCGCGTCTTTCAGTTCCGGCTCCGCGTCAGCGCCTTCCGCGACGGTCGCAGGTTCAAGGTCGAACCGATGATTCTGGTCGATTCGGAGCACGGCATCATCCGCGAAATTCAAAAGCTGGACATCCGGGTTCAACTACCGGGCGGCCGATCCCCCTGCACGGCGGGCATCGACACGGGCGTCTGCGCGTCGCCTTATCTGCTGCAGGTCGACGACCAGACCTGTGCGGATCGGGAGGGTGGCGAGCGTCGCGCCGGCCGCATCAGCGGCTGGGTGCAGACCGGCGGGGTGGCGCTGGCCATGACCGAATTCTGGCAGCAATGGCCGAAGTCCATCGAACAACGGGCGGACGGCGTGGCGCTGGGACTGCTGCCGGCCTTCGCCTCCGGCCGGTTTGCGCACATGGAGCCGTGGTACAAGCATCAGTACCTGTTTGCGGAGAACCGCTACCGCCTGCGGATCGGCCAGTCGCGCAGTTGGACGATCTGGGTCGATGTGGCGGACGGCGACGGCCCGTCGCTGTGCGAGTTTGCGAACCACCCACCGCTGCTCACGGCACAGCCCGAAGCCGCCCTCGGCACCGGCGCCTGGGGCGGGATCGCGGCGGCGGGGCATCCCCGCATGGCCGGCTACGACGCCTGGGCTCACACCTGGTTCAACGCTTACGCCGAATCTCTGGAGACGCTTCGCGACTACGGCGCGATGAACTGGGGCGACTGGTTCGGCGAGCGCAAGGTCAACTGGGGCAACCACGAATACGACACCGTCAACCAGTTGCTGATCCAGTATGCCCGGACGGCCGATCCGGCGTATTTCCAAGTGGCCTCCGCCGCGGCGCACCACAGCGCGGAAGTCGACGTCGTGCATGCCGTCAACCCCGACCTGTCCGACTACTTCAACGCGAATTGGCGGCACGAGAAGTTTGAACCGCGCCCCGGCATGGTGCACGAGCATTGTGTCGGCCACGTCGGCGCCTTCTATCCCATCGAGACCATCCGCGAGCTGTTCATCCGGGAGGAGGTTGCCCCCGGGACCGATCGCCCCTATCTCTGCCTGGATCCCTTCAATCTGGGCCACATCTGGACGCAGGGGCTGGCCCGCTTCTATTTTCTCACGGGCGACCCCTTCATCCGGGAGACTGTCGCGGCCATCGGGGACAACGTGGCCAAGCTGGCCGAAGACGGCTATGCGTTCAGCAACGACGATCCGCATTTCGGCCGGACCGCGGGGTGGTCGCTGCTGGCGCTGGCGGGCGCTTACGAGATCGCCGGCCGGGAGCGTTACCTCGCGGCGATGAAGTACATCGTCGAGCTGGCCCTGGCGAAGCAGGATCCCGTCTGCGGCGGCTGGCTCTACCCGCTGTATCCGGGTCATTGCCTCTGCACGACCCGGAAACACGTGGGCATGGCGGGGTTCATCACCTCCATTCTCATCAACGGGCTCAGCCGCTATTACGACCTGACCCTGGACGCACGCATTCCCGGCGCGGTCGAACGCGGCGTGACCTTCCTGAACGACGACACGTGGATCGCGCAGCGCCAGGGCTGGCGCTATACGTCCTGCCCGGCGAGCGTGTTCGCGGGCCGGATGGGCGTCACCCTCCTGGCGCTGGCCAATGGCGTCCGGCTGTCGGGGAATGCGGAGCAGCGGCGCATTCTGAAAGTCGCCTGGAATGCCGCGTTCCACGATCTGTCCGCCACGGCGCCGAAGCCCGGCCAGGGGAAGAGCTATACGATGACCCTGTACGGATGTGCCGAGGCCGCCTCCCTGCTGGCCCG
>CAZQKI010000109.1:0-15015 GCA_964592855.1 uncultured Lentisphaerales bacterium | reverse complement strand
CCAGAATCGACTGCCGGGTCGGCGGGGCGCATTTGTATTCCGACTGCTGGGCGTAAAAGATGTCCGTCAGTTCCATGAAGTGGCGTTCGCAGGCTTCGGTGGCCAGCAGACCCTCGGTCGTGCCGAGTTCCCGGTCGATCAGGGCGCGCAGCAGCAGAATCCGCCAGCGCCAGGCCTGGCGCGCCGGCGGCTGCATCTTCGCTTCGGCGGACATGAGCAGATCGACGGCCTTCTGCGTGCTGCCGTCCTGACCCAGGGTGCCGCGCCAGAAGCGGTACTGGCGCCGGTTATGCCAAGAGGATGCCGCGGTCGTCGGCGCCGGCAATGCGGACCGTCCGGTCGTCGAGCGTCGCGACGCTGTACGATTCGGGTGGCAGGCTTTCGTCACGGTACAACTCGACGGTGAAGTCGGGGGCCGGCAATCCCGGTTCGACCCTGGCGGGACAGCGCGACTCGATCTGGCGCTTCAGGATGGTGAGGGTCCGCGCGGTGACCGGCGTGGGCGTCAGCAGGCTGCGTACGTTAATTCGTGTCGGCATGATGGGGCTCTCCTTTAGCTTGCCGGAGCCAGTCCCAGGGAAAGCACGCGAAACGAATCCGTTCATAGGGGATCTGCTCGCCGCATTCGTAGAGGAGACCGAGGCGGCCGTCCGGCAACACGGCGGGCGTGGAATAGGCCGCCGGTCCCTCGTGAATCAAACGGGCAAAGGGCCAGGTGCGGCCGTCGTCCTCGCTCGCCCGCACCGTCATCCGGCTACGCCCCTTGCCGGGATTGGGCTCGGGGTTGGAGAAGATCAAGCGGCTGCGTCCGCTCCCGCCGTCGGGCCGAACCCGCGCGAGTCCAGCCTGGCAGGGCCACTCAGGGAGGCCGCGATCCAGCGTCGGGGCGGACCAGGTTGCGCCGCCGTCAAGGCTGATGACCTTGCCCCGGAAACCGGGATGGTCGTCGCCTTTCTTCTGGACCCGCCAGCTCAGCATCAGCGAGCCGTCGTCCAACTCGACCACCTGCGATTCGTTCGACATCGGGTAGTCGACCGGCTGTCCCACGCGCCAGGAGCGGCCGCCGTCGTCGCTGAACACCACGCCCGAATAGGAAGCGAGCCGCGTCCGGTCCGGTGCGTAGACGTTCGTGTAGCCGGGAATGACCAGCCGCCCGTTTTGCATGCGGATACCCACCCCCGGGCCCGAAATGAACGTGTCGTTGCCAATCGCCTCCGTGATATCCACGGGCGCGGACCAGGTTGCACCGTCGTCCGCGCTGCGCACCAGCAGATGGCGGTGGCGCCCGGCCTCCGTCTTGTGAGCGTTCATGCAGAAGAGGAGAACGGTCTTGCCATCGACCACGGGGCACGGATTCATGATGGCCTCGTCGCCCTGCCCGACGACGACCCGCTGCAGTGGCCCCCAGGAGTGCCCGCCGTCCGTGCTTCGTTTGAGCACCAGGTCCGTCGGGCTGGCGTCGCGCAGTGCCACTTTGCGGGCCTCGCAGAAGGCCAGCAGGCTTCCGCCCGGCGCGACGAGCAGGGCGGGAATCCGGTAGGTATGCACGCCGTCCGTTCCGGCGACGAAGACGTCGGCGTGTGGCAGCGTGGCGGGGCTGGCGCATGCGGTCATGGCGATGTCCTCTCTCGGTTTTCGTTTTTCCACGGCAGGAAACAGACCTTGATGGCCTGGCGTTTCTCCAGCAGATCGATCCCCTCGCCGTAGCGCTCAAGCGGGAGCTTGTGCGTGACCAGCGGCGCCAGGTCGAGCTTGCCCTGGCGGATGAGATCGAGCGCGTACTCGGCCGATTCGCGCGAGTGGCCCTTGTATCCGCACAGCCTCAGCCCGCCGAAATGGCGTGGCTTGAACGTGTACTCCTCCCGCTGCACCCCGAACAGCGCCACGACGTCGCGGGTCCGGTCCATGAGGAACTCGACCGAAGCCCTGGCGCCGACGCAGTCTACGGACGAATCGATCTTCGGCCAGGCGGGCCGGGCGGGAAATGCCCCCGACAAATCGGCTTGCGGATCGTGGCAGCCGGCCGCGCCGAGACGCAGGGCCAGGTCGCGCCGGTCGGGCATGAGGTCGAACCCGATCACCTCGCCGGCGCCTTCGGCCCTAGCCATCTGCACGGCGACCAGTCCGGCCGCGCCCAGTCCGCCGATGCCGAAACAGCGTCCGCGGATGGCATCCATGTCGCGCAGCATGCGGAAGCAGGCGGCGACGCACATGGCCAGCTCGAGCGGCGCCAGCGCCTCGTCCGGCAGCGCCTCGGGAACGCGGATGACCCGCTCCGCGTCATGCGCCACATACTGGGCATAGCAGCCGAACCGATCCTCCGGGATCGCGCGCCAGGTGCACACGCGGTCGCCAACAGCCAACCCCGACACACCCGCCCCGATCGCCTCGATGCGACCGACCGCCTCGTGGCCGGGCTTGCCCGGCGTGTAGGGATACTTGAACGCGTGGCCGATGAACATCGGCTCGTTGTGTCGCAGGTGCAGGTCCCATTGCGGACAGGTCGTGACGGCGTCAACCCGGATCAGCACCTCTCCGGGGCCGGGCTTGGGAACCGGGACGTCGAGCACCGTGCATGCATCCGGCGCGGTGACTTGCAGTATCTTCATGGTGTAACTCCGAAACCCCGTGAACAGGCCCGGGCCGATCCCTATCGGACCTGCCCCCGGATCCGACCGAACAATTCCCGCAGCCGCTCCAGGCGCTGCGGATCGAGGTAAGGCGGGTCGATTGCGAGGAGGTTCTCGCGGAACCGCTCGGGCGAGCGCGCCCCGACGCAGCAGGAGCTGACGTCGTGCGCGAGCACGAAGCGCAGCGCCGCCGCGGGAACAGGGTAGGGGGCGAGAAAAGCGAACAGATCGGGATCGGTGTAGGGCGGCTCGTCCGGCAGGAAGCCGGCTGTGATATGCCGCCGCACGCATTCCAGCGCCGCCGCCACGCTGACCAGTCCCGACTCCGGCGTCGCCTGGTTCAGCGGCATCATGACCGTCGTGCCGACATCGTGCACCGCGCACAGCGGCAGAACCGATTCCGCCGCGGTTTGCAGCAGGAAATTCATCGTCAGCATGACCGCATCGAAGGCGCCGGAGGGAATTGCGCGCTTCAGGACCTCGTGCGTGCCGTCCACGGTGGAGAGTTCGCTGATCCCGATGAAGCGGACCTTGCCCTGATCGCGCAGCCGGACCATCGCCTCGTAGCAACCGTCGTGCATGAAACGGTCCAGCGTCTCGGTCGACCGGATCGCATGTCCCAGCAGGATATCGAGCCGGTCGCGGCGCAACCGCCGCAGGCTCTCTTCGGCGGAGGCGACCAGCCGCTCCGGCGCTCCGGTGTAGTTGGCTTCGCCGCCCCAGCCATCGTAGGGCTGGTACTTCGTCTCGACCAGGACGTCATCGTGCCCGCGCAGGGCCTCGCCGAGGGCGCGCTCGCAGTCGCCCCGGCCATAATCGGCCGCGGTGTCGATGAAGTTGACCCCGCCGTCGATCGCCGCCTGCACGGTGGCGATGAACGGGGCCGGGTCCGGCGTCGCGCCGCGCGCCGCGCCGTAGCTCAGTTCCGAGACCTGCAATCCCGTCCGTCCCAATCGTCGGTACAGCATCCTCACCCTCCGCGCGTCATTGCGAGTGCATTGCGCACCCTGCGCTGACATGTCCGGACTGTAACCGGCCCCGGAGAATGCGTCAACGACATTTCACCTTCCGCACCGCGGCTGATGAGTGAGATGCCGCTTGCCGACTCCGTCCCCACTTCAATCATCATCGGGATGCTGCGAATGGCGACTTGGCTGTGGCGGAAACGCGCACGGCGTACAGTGCTGGGCGCGAAGTGGGGAATGCAGGAGGCGTGAAGAACGCGCAACGCTGACGTTCAATGCTCAACGCTCAAGTGTGTCCATACCGGCGCGGATTTCGCGGATCTTGGCGGCGACGCGGGCGGGAAGGTCGGGGGCGGAAGGGAATTGCTCGATGATGCGTACCAGCGCGGAGCCGACGACCAGTCCGTCGGCCAGCGGCGCCAGGGCTTTGGCATCGGCCCCCGTGCTGATGCCGAAGCCGATGCAGACCGGATGCGGGCAGACCGCCTTCACCGCCGCCGCATGCCGGGCGATGTCGGCGTAGTCGAGCCCACCGGTTCCCGTCACTCCCGTTCGGCTGATGAGATAGAGGAAGCCGCCCGCGCCGTCGGCCAGCATCCGGATCCGCTCGGGCCGCGTCGTGGGCGCGGCGAGGCGGATCAGGTGGATGTTCATCCCCTGGATGGCGGTGGTGAGCGGTCCGGCTTCCTCGGGCGGCAGATCCACCACGAGCAGCCCGTCCACCCCTGCCGCATGAGCCTCCTTCGCCACGCGGTCCAGGCCGTATTTGAAGAGCGGGTTGTAGTAGCTGAATAGGACGATGGGGGTCTGCACCGTCTTCCGCAACTCCGCCGCAAGGCGGATGCTTTCGGAGAGCGACATGCCGGACTTCAACGCCCGCTCCGACGCCACCTGGATCACCGGTCCGTCGCACGTGGGGTCGGAAAAGGGAACGCCGAGTTCGAGGATGTCGACGCCGGAGGCGCAGGCTGTCTTGAGAATCTGCAGGCTGGCGTCGAAGCCGGGATCGCCCGCCGTCAGGAAGGCCACGAAAGCCTTGCGGTTGGCGGCGGCGAGCGTCTGAAAAGTTTGATCGATGCGATTCATAGAATACTCATCCTCAGGGAGTGTCTCTCAGGCTGTCAGGCGGAAAGCTTGCGAACATATTCGGCGGGAGAAAGAGCGGGGACGGGGGATGACTTGAAGTGCTGGGGGTCGCGGGTGAGGAGGTATTCGGCCGCGGTCCGTTTCGCCGACAGCATCTGGATGACATCCTCGAAGTCGGGTCGAGGGAATGATGTCGCGTGAATGAGCAGGTCCTTGTCCGCAGGGACGACATCAAAGATGCTGAGTGCCAGTTTGACACCGGCGAGCGCTTTGTCTTTCCCGAGACGTTTGCCGATGTTGTAGTGGGCATTGCTCACACTGACGGACGACACGAATCCTTGTGCCCGATTGCTCTCGCACAAATCCCAGACGATGGCGGAGTCTCCGCAGAATTCAGGACGCGCCAGAAGAACGTCTAGGAGGATGTTGGTATCGAGAAAGAGTTTCATTTTGCGTCCAGGTCATCCGATAGCAGGTCAGCCAGTTCGGTTCGGTAATCCCAATGCTTCGGCGGGACCTTCGCTCCCGCAGCTAAACGCAACGCGCGGCGTGTGATGGGTGAATGGGCGCGGGGTAACTGTGCGGGGGCAACCATGGTTGCAATGAATCTAGAGAATAAAGCGGAGATGCTGGTTTTCTGTTCGGCCGACAGTCGGCGAGCCTGGGCGACAATCAGCGGATCGACACTCAATGTCAGTTTGGTTAATGGCATGGCGAACTCCACTACGTGTGAATTAATTAAATGATACGTGCGTCGCCCGGTTACGGCAAGCGCAATCATGCAGGAGCGGTGAGCAGCCCGTGGGTCTTCATGTAGGCGATGATGTGGTCGAGGTCCTTGTCGCCACGTCCGGAGACGCAGACGAGGATGGCCTGATCCTTCGGCCGCCGGGCGGCCTCCTTCAGGGCGGCGGCCAGCGCGTGGGAGCTTTCGAGGGCCGGAATGATCCCCTCGTATTTGCAGAGCAGCTTGAAGGCATCGACCGCTTCACGGTCGGTGACGCCCGCGTAGCGGACGCGCCCGAGGTCGTGCAGCAAGGCGTGCTCGGGGCCGACGCCCGGGTAGTCCAGGCCGGCGGAGATCGACCACGCCTCCTGGATCTGCCCCTGGTCGTTTTGCAGCAGATAGGTCATGGCGCCATGGAGCGCGCCGGGCGAGCCGCCGGTGATGGACGCGGCGTGATGGGGCGTGTCGAGCCCCTCGCCGGCGGCCTCCGCGCCGAGCATTTCGCACGGATCATCGAGGAAGGGATAGAAGAGCCCCATCGCGTTGCTGCCGCCGCCCACGCAGGCGACAAGCAGGTCGGGGAGCCGGCCCACCTGCTCCAGCATCTGCCGGCGCGCTTCGTCGCCGATGATCCGCTGGAGGTCGCGGACCATGACGGGGTAGGGGTGGGGCCCCGAAACGGTGCCGATGACGTAGAAGGTCTCCTCGACTTCGGCGACCCAGTAGCGGAGCGCCTCGTTCATCGCATCCTTGAGGGTGCTGGTCCCCGCCGTGACGGGGACGACCTCCGCCCCGAGCAGACGCATGCGGAGGACATTGGGAGCCTGGCGGCGGACATCCTCCGCCCCCATGAAGACCTTGCAGGCCATGCCGAAGCGGGCGGCGATCGTCGCGGTCGCGACGCCGTGCTGCCCTGCGCCGGTCTCGGCGATGACCTTCTTCTTGCCCATGCGGCGGGCGAGAAGTCCCTGCCCCACGACGTTGTTGATCTTGTGCGCGCCGGTGTGGGCGCAGTCCTCGCGCTTGAGGTAGATGCGGGCGCCGCCGATGTGGTCCGAAAGACGTTCGGCAAAGTCCAGCGGCGTCGGCCGCCCCGCGTAGTTCTTCAACATGGCGTGGAATGCGGCCAGGAAGCCGGGGTCGTTACGGGCCTCGTTCCAGGCTTGCTCGAGATCCGTCAGGGCTGCGATCAGCGTCTCCCCGACGTAGCGTCCGCCATAGCCGCCGAAGTGGCCGGTGGCGTCGGGGTATTGGCCGATGAGAGGGGTGGGTTTCATGGTGTGGACTTTCCTCAAGCGGGCCTAATGCATCCTGCCCGTTCATTGGGCGCGGGGGGCCTTGCGTTTTTCAATCATTGGCTTGTAGCGGTCGTGAGCTTCGCGCAGGAGGGCTTCGGTCGTGTCCCAGTCGATGCAGGCGTCGGTCAAGGAACATCCGGGGCGAAGGTCCTTCGGATCCCGCTGCATAGGCTGCGAGCCGCCTTCGATGTGGCTTTCGAGCATGAAGCCGCAGATGGAGCGGTTGCCGTTCTCGATCTGCGTCAGCAGATCCTTCAGCACCAAGCCCTGCAGTTCGTGGTTCTTGTTGGAGTTGCCGTGGCTGCAGTCGACGATGATCTTCTCCGGCAGATGTGCCTGCCGCAGCGCCGCTTCGCACGCGGCGATGTTGGCCGCGTCGTAATTCGGACCCTTTCCACCCCGCAGCACAATATGGGGGTAGGCGTTGCCGGTCGTGCTGAAAATGGCCGGCAAGCCGTCCTCCGTCACGCCGAGGAAGTGGTGCGGCCCCATGGCGGCACGCATGCCGTTGACGGCGGCGGCGAGCGAGCCGTCGGTGGCGTTTTTGAAGCCGACGGGGGTGGAGAGACCGCTGGCGATTTCGCGATGCGTCTGCGCCTCGGATGTGCGCGCGCCGATCACCGACCAGGCGACCAGGTCGCCGATGTACTGCGGCATGAGCGTATCGAGCACCTCGGTGGCCGCCGGCAGGCCCAGTTCAGCGACTTCCACCAGAAACCGGCGCGCCTGCCGGATGCCCTCCTCGATGTGGAAGGTGTCGTTAATCAGGGGATCGTTGATGAATCCCTTCCAGCCGAGGGAGGACCGCGGCTTTTCGAAATAGACACGCATGACGACGCAGAGGGTATCGGCGGTTTCGTCGGCCAGCCGCTTCAGCCGCCGGGCGTATTCCATGGCGCTGTCGATGTTGTGGATTGAACAGGGGCCGACGATCGCGATCATCCGCCGATCTTCGTCGTCCAGGATGCGTTCGATGGCTTCGCGGCCACGCAGAACGGTCTTGGCCGAACCCGCGGTCAGCGGCACGGCCTCCCGCATCTGGCGCGGTGTCGCCAGCAGGACCACCGATTTGATGTTGATGTTTTCGAGTTGGGGATGGCTCATGGCATTCTCAGGGTTGTGGTGCGGCGTCTTGCGACCGGATGTCGCCTGCCCAGAATAACATGTTCTGCGGTGCGGGTGTAAGTTCGCGAAGATATCGGCCGAGGGCGTCCATCAGTCGCGTGATCGCTTCGTGGTCCTTGACGCCGGGCGACCGCTCGACACCGGAGCTGACATCCCAGGCGACCGCTCGGGAAAGGCGGATCGCTTCCAGCAGATTGTCGGGGGTCAACCCGCCGGCCAGGGCAAAGGGCCGCACGCCGGCCAGTGGCTCGGCGTCCATCCAGTTCCACGCCGCGCCGTTGCCCCCGGGAAGCGTGCCTTGACCGCACTCGACAAGAATGCCGCAATCGCGGGGCAGGGCCTGCGCCGCTTGCAGCAGCTGCCCGCCCGTGACCTTCAGCACCTTGATGACGTGAAACCCGGCCTGCTGTACCGCGAGGATCGTCTCGACCGGTTCATGGCCGTGAAGCTGAACAGTGTCGAGCGCCGCCTCCCGGGCGATGGCGAGCAGCTCATCCACCGGCCTGTCGACGAAGACGCCGACGCGCGCTACACGCCGCGGCAGCCCGTCGAACAGCGCGCGGGCCTGCGCGGGCGAGACGTGCCGGGGGCTCTTTTCGTAAAAAACAGCGCCCAGCGCGCCGACGCCCAGTTCCGCACAGAACTGGGCCGTAGCCCGCGACGTGATGCCGCAGATTTTAAGCTGCGAAGCGTGAGGCGTTAAACGTGAAACGTGAGGCGTGAGACGTGAGGCGTGAGGCGTGGGGGGTGCGGCTTCGGGAACGATGGCGGTCCATTCGCGCAGCGTTGCGGCGGGGTCGTCCTGGCGGACCAGGGCCTCGCCGATGAGGAAGCGCCGGATGCCGCCGGCCAGCGTCTGCCGGATGTCGTCGGCCGAGTGGATGCCGCTCAGGGCGACGGTCAGGGTGTCGGGGGGCAGCAGGGAGGCGAGGCGCGTCGCCTGCGTGATGTCAGTCTTGAACTGCGCCAGATCGCGGTTGTTGATGCCGACCAGCGTCGCGCCGAGTGCGTGGGCGCGGGCGGCGTCCTGTTCGTCGTAGATCTCGGTCAGGACATCGAGTCCCAGCGAGCGCGCCAACGTGTACAGCGTGTGCAGGCGTTCGTCGTCGAGGATCCGGACGATCAGCAGCATCGCGTCCGCCCCCATGGCCGCCGTTTCATAGACCTGGTAGGGGTCGATGATGAAATCCTTGCGGAGCACAGGCAGGTCGGCGGCCGCGCGGGCCTGATGCAAGTCGGCGACCGAACCTTTGAAGAAGGCGGGTTCGGTCAGGACCGAAATCGCCGCCGCCGCACCCTCGGCATACGACCGCGCGAGGGCGGCGGGGTCGAGGTTCGGACGGATCATGCCCAGCGAGGGCGAGGCGCGCTTGATCTCCGCGACGATGCGGACGCCGGGCTGGGCAAGCGCGGCCGCGAAGCCGCGGTAGTCGCGGCGGGCGGAGGCCTGCCATTCGAGGCGCGCTTGCGGCAGCCGAGCCTTGGCGGCGGTGATCTCTTCGTGTTTGGCGGCAAGAATGTTATTGAGAAAGGACATTTTAGCCAGGATTACAGGATGAACGGGATTGGTAGTGATGTTTGTTAGCCAGGATTACAGGATGAACGGGATTGGTTGTGATGTTTGTTAGCCAGGATTACAGGATGAACGGGATTGGTTGTGATGTTTGTTAGCCAGGATTACAGGATGAACGGGATTGGTTGTGATGTTCGGAACCGAGATGACTGGATGAGGCAGAGGGAGTGTAGATCCGACGTTTGCGTTTGAATTGAAGACTGTCTGCACCGAAGTTAAACAAGAGGCCATTGTCAATGCCTGTGGTGGTCAGATAGTTGACCAGCTGGATGCCGTGCCGGTCATGCAGCGTTTGACTCGCTTTCAACTCGACGAGCACACGTTTCTCAACTAGCAGATCTGAGATGAAGTCGCCAACGGGATGGCCTTTATAGGTTGCCTGAATGGGCATTTGCCGTTCGCATTTGAGGCCACGCAGATCCAATTCAATGACGAGTGCCTTTTCGTAAACAGATTCCAGAAAACCGGGGCCGAGGATTCTGTGGACTTCCATGGCGCAGCCTATGATTGCGCCGGTCAGGGCTTCAATATCTGTTTCCGCTTGCATCATCCACTCCTGGCAATCCTGCAATCCTGGCTAGAAATTATTGTAGTGAAAAAACGCTCCGTTTGCATCATCCACTCCTGGCACTCCTGCAATCCTGGCTGGATATTATTGACGTGAAAAAGCGATGAGGCGTTCGAGCTTGTCGAGTGCCGCGCCGGAGTTGATCGATTCCCCCGCCCGGCGGATGCCCGCCTTCATGTCGTCGACCTGGTTGGCGGCGAGCAGGGAGGCGGCGGCGTTGATCAGCACGATGTCGCGTTTGGGGCCGTGCAATTTCCCGGCGAGGATGGCGTGCGTGATCGCGGCATTGTCGGCGGGGGTGCCGCCTTCCAGGTCGGCACGGGAGCAGAGGTCCTCGAAGTAATTCATGGGGTCGATGTCGTAGGTCTTGATCCGGCCGTCCCTGAGTTCCGAGCAGCGCGTGGTCGTCGTGAGGGTGATTTCGTCCATCCCGTCGAGGCCGTGAACCACGAGGACGCGGCGCGAACCGAGCTTCTGTAACACCTGGGCGAAGGTCTCGGTGAGTTCCGGCGCGAAGACGCCGATGAGCTGGCAGGGGGCGCCGGCGGGGTTGGTGAGCGGGCCCAGCAGGTTGAAGAGGGTCCGCACGCCGAGCTGCTTGCGGACGGGGCCCGCGAAGCGCATCGCCTGGTGGAAGGCGGGGGCGAACATGAAGGTGATGCCGATCTCGTTGAGCGCCTGCTCCATGATTTCCGGTGCGGCGGCGAGGTTGAATCCGAGCTGTTCGAGGCAGTCGGCGCTGCCGCTCTTTCCCGAGCTGGCACGGTTGCCGTGCTTGGCGACGGTCGCGCCGGCGCCGGCGGCGACGAAGGCCACGGTGGTGGAGATGTTGAAGGTCATGCCGCCATCGCCGCCGGTGCCGACGGTGTCGAGCGTATTGGCGTTGAGCGACTGGATGCGCGTGGCTGCGGCGCGCATGGCGCGTGCGCCGGCGGAGATCTCGTCGGTGGTTTCGCCCTTGGACGCGAGCGTGGCGAGAAACGCCCCGATCTGTCCTTCGGACCACTGGCCGCCGAGAATGGCGGTGAGCGATTCGAAGGCCTCGTGCTCCGTGAGGTCCTGTCGGGCGATGAGTTTTTTCAGAACGGCCGGATAGGTCATGGTCGATCTCCTAGAGGTTCGCGAGCTTGAGGAAGTTGCGGAGAATGCGCTTGCCGACCGGCGTCATGATCGATTCGGGATGGAACTGGATGCCGGCGACGGCGCAGTCCTTGTGCCGGATGCCCATGATTTCGCCGTCCTCCGACGTAGCGGTGACGGTCAGGCAGTCGGGCAGCGAGGCCCGGTCGATCACGAGCGAGTGGTAGCGCATCGCCTTGAAGGTGCGGTCGCCGAGGCCTTTGAAGAGGCCTTCGCCGTCGCAGGTGATGTCGGAGGTCTTGCCATGCATCAGCCGCTGCGCATAGGTGACCGTGGCGCCGAACGTCTGGCCGATCGCCTGGTGTCCGAGGCAGACGCCGAGAATCGGGATCTTGCCGGCGAAGGCGCGGATGGCGTCGCACGAGACGCCGGCATTTTCGGGGCGGCCGGGGCCGGGCGAAATCACGATGGCGGCCGGAGCCAGGGCTGCGATCTGGTCGACGGTGACCGCGTCGTTGCGGTGTACCGTGACCTCGGACGACATCTCGCGCAGGTACTGCACGAGGTTGTAGGTGAAGGAGTCGTAGTTGTCGATCATGAGGATCATAACGAAGTTTCCATTTCAGCGTTCACTGCTTACTGTTTACCGCTCACTGCTTACCGCTCACTGCTTACCGCTCACCGCAGCCTCCCGCTCCTGGACCTGCTTGAGGAGCTCGATGGAGCGGGACATCGCGCCCGCCTTGTTGACCGTCTCGCGGTATTCGTAGTCCGGCTCCGAGTCGGCGACGATGCCGCCGCCGGCGCGGATGGTGAGCCGTCCATGCTCGGCGATGGCGGTGCGGATGCAGATGCAGAAGTCCATGTTGCCGTCGAACGAGAAGTAGCCGACGGCGCCGCCGTAGGGTCCGCGCGGCGTATCCTCGAGTTCCGCGATGATCTCCATGGCGCGGATCTTCGGCGCGCCGCTGAGGGTGCCGGCGGGGAAGGACGACTTGAACAGGTCGAAGGCGTCGAACTGCGGCTCGATGTCGGCGGTGATGTTCGAGACGAGGTGCATGACGTGCGAATAGCGTTCGACGGTCATGAGGTCGGTGACCTGGACCGTGCCGGGCCGGGCGACGCGTCCGAGTTCGTTGCGTCCGAGGTCGACCAGCATGAGGTGTTCGGCGCGTTCCTTTTCGTCCTGCAGCAGCGCGTCGGCGTTCTTGCGGTCCTCCTGTTCGGTCTTGCCGCGCGGCCGTGTGCCGGCGATGGGGCGCAGGCAGGCGGTGCGGTTGTCGAGGCGGATCATGGTTTCGGGCGAGGAGCCGATCAGGGTGCAGCCCCGCGACTTCAGGAAGAAGAGGTAGGGGGATGGGTTGACGTAGCGCTGGGCGCGGTAGAGGCTCACCAGGTCGTCGGGCGCGGGGCCGACGAAGCTTTGCGAGACCACGCACTGGATGATGTCGCCTTCGTAGATGCGCGCCTTCACCCGGGTCACCATGCCCTTGTAGTATTCGGGGCCGTGCACGGGCTCGGGCACCTTGACGGTGCGCTTGTTCAGGTGCAGGGCGACATCGGCGGGCTTGCCGATCGTGGCCAGCAGATCCTGCACGCGTGCAAAAGCGGTATCGAAGAGTTTGTCGTCGGCGTCATCGCCTTTGAACGCGAGGGCGAGGACCGTGAGCGTGTGGGCGATGTTGTCGAAGATCAGCAGCGTGTCGGGAATGATGAACTCCGCCATGGGGCGTTCGGAGGGAAGCTTGTTCGGCACGCGCGGCTCGAAGAAGTGGATCATCTCGTAGGTAAAGTACCCGACGAGTCCGCCGCAGAAGCGGGGCAGGCCGGGGAGCTCGGCGAGGGTGTAGGGCTTCATGAGCTCGCGGAGCACGGCGAGCGGGTCGCCCTGGTGCGGGATGCGCGTTTCGCCGATCCCCTGGCGGAGGACGACGTCGTTGCGGTAGACCGTGATGTTGGCGCGGGCGGAGACGCCCATGAAGCTGTAGCGGCCCCACCGTTCGCCGCCCTCGGCGCTTTCCAGCAGGAAGACGTCGGGGTTGTCCCGGGCGAAGCGCGCGAGGACGGAGACCGGCGTTTCGGTGTCGGCGAGAATCTTCGCGCCGACCGGGACGACGGAGGCCGTGGCCAGGTGGTTGAGAAATTCATCCCGTGACGGGAAAGTGTCGAGTAGCATGGCAATCTCCAGGTGATGCAAGCGGTGCGGTAAAACAAAAACGGAAACCAAGGTTCAGTTGAAGCCGTTGGTCTCCGTTTGCCAGAATCAAATCGATCAAGTGCGCAACACGTCAACGGCTTCGCCAATAGCGAACCCGCCAGCGCCAAAAATATTGCTTCGTCTGAGCGATCTGCATGTTGCCTCGAACATTGCGAAACAGGCCGATTTGCTGGAGTTCCGCTGTTCGGTGTTACTTTATACAGAAACACCGCGCATCTGTCAACCCCCCTGGCTGGAATTTTTTGGGTGCGAGTCAAGTGAGTTGACGCGACTCGTCCCCTCGACACGTTTGTTTCACGTTCTTTTCCACCTTCTTTTCCACCTTGCCACCGGCCGTCAATCCGACTATCTTGCTCTCTGATCACGAGCCTGCTACACCGGGCAAGCGGCTCGGTCTGCCTCCGGATGCATTATGACTATTACCGAGTTCATCGCCAAATGGCGCAAGGTGGAGTTGAAGGAGCGTTCCGCCGCCCAGGAGCATTTCCTCGATCTCTGCCACGTCTTCGATCATCCCACGCCCGCCTTTGCCGACCCCACCGGTGAAACCTTCTGCTTCGAGAAGGGCGCCGCCAAGCACGGCGGCGGCGACGGCTTCGCCGATGTCTGGAAACGGGGTTTCTGGGGCTTTGAATACAAGGGACGGCACAAGGATCTCGACGCCGCCTACGACCAGCTCCTCCGCTACCGCAGTGCCTTGGAAAATCCGCCCCTGCTGCTGGTCTGCGACCTGGACCGCATCGTCATCCACACGAACTTCACCGGCACCGTTGAAGCCACCTACGACATCCCGCTGGAATCCCTAGCCGAGCCCCGCAACATCGAAATCATGCGGGCGGTCTTTCACAACCCCGAAGCCCTCCGCCCCGGCCGCACCAGCGCCGCCGTCACCCTGGACGCCGCCGCCCGGATCGGCGAAATCGCCGCCGCCATGCGCGAACGCGGCCTCGACCCCGCCGCCGTCGCCCATTTCCTCGACCGCATCGTCTTCTGCCTCTTCGCCGAAGACACCCGCCTCCTGCCCGACATGGTGTTTTCCCGGATCGTGGAGAAGTCGGGCGGCGATCCCGCCCGGTTCGGCAAAACGCTGGCCATGCTCTTCGAGACGATGGCGACGGGGGGCGATTTCGGGCTTGAGACCATCAGGCACTTCAACGGCAGCCTGTTCGACGACCGCACCGTCCCCGACCTCACCCCTGACGACGTGAAGCGGATCGCCGCCGCGGCCACACTCGATTGGAGCGCCGTCGATCCCTCCATCTTCGGCACGCTCTTTGAGCGCGGCCTCGACCCGGCCAAGCGTTCGCAACTCGGCGCGCACTTCACCGGCATGGCCGACATCGAACTCGTGGTTGGCGCCGTGGTCATGGCCCCGCTCCGGCGCGAGTGGGAAGAGACGCGGGACATCATCACCACCCTGCTGACGACCGGACGAAAGAAGCCGGCCGATGCCAACACCCTTGCCAAGCCGCTGGGCGCCGCCGCCCACAAGAAGGCACGCGGCGAGGCCGCCTCCATCCTGCACCAATTTCTGACCCGGCTGCACGTCGTGAAGATCCTCGATCCCGCCTGCGGCTCCGGCAACTTCCTCTATGTCGCCCTGCTCCGGCTGAAGGACCTGGAAAAGGAAACCATCCTCTTCGGCACCGAGAACGGCCTTGGTGCCTACCTCCCCGGCGTGGGGCCGTGGCAGCTCCACGGCATCGAAATCAACCCCTACGCCCACGACCTCGCCCAAATGACCG
>CAZQKI010000108.1:0-15157 GCA_964592855.1 uncultured Lentisphaerales bacterium | reverse complement strand
ACGACGGGGCGTTGGATCGGCGGCTGCGCGGCGGAATCCCGACCCTTGTCTCCGGCCGGCTGGCCGGGGACGACCGGTCGACTGATCGGTCGCGGCACGCCACCCTTGCCATCCATGGGCGGCGGAGTCACCCCCGTTGCCGACGTGGCCTCCCTACGGTTCCGTTCATCGCGGAACGTACGCACGTCTTTTGCCTGCCTTGAAATTTTCTCGCGTTCATCGGCGTTGATCCGCTCGAATTTCATCGGTGTCGCACGGCGGGCGACAGCGACGCTGATGGGTTGGATCATCTGAAGCGACCGTCGCTGGGGTTCGGGCATTCTGGCCAGACGAGATTCCTGCTCGCGGTATGTTCTCGCCGGGCGGAGGTTCCGATCCTCGCGGCAGCGCCTGTAATTGTCGCGCTCATGCTCTTCCCATCGCGGTTCGGAACGGTGGTTGCGCCAGCGGGCATGCTCGTAGACCGGGTCGTACCAGGAGTGGCGCATCCGACTCTCAAACCATGGAAAGATTCCGACGCCTAGGTAGGCGTCATCGTAGTAATCGCCGAAGTAATAGTGGCTGTACCGTGGATACGCGAACAGGCTGAGATGCAGCAAGCCCAAGTCCAGGACGATGCTGGGCGAGAACGTAAAGCTTGGGCGTCCATGGTAAGCAACCGGGAATAAGACTGGCGCAAACAACACGCCGCGTCGCTCCAGCGAGTAGTCCCAGTGCCCGTCGGCGAAGATGTAGCCGCGCGGGGTGACGAGATAGTGGGAAGGCACCCAAACCCAGTCCGGCTGCGCCGCCAGCCAGTAGCCGTCCCGCCGGACATACTGTCCGCGCGTCCAGTACATGCAGGGAGGAATCCAGATCATGTCGGGGGCGGGTGCGGGGCCGAAAGCTTCAACATCGGTGATCATCGGCGGAGCCGGCAGATACTCGACCTCCCCAATGCCGGCAGGTGCCCAGTACCCGGATATCCATTCCCAGCCGCCCGGCACCGGGGACCAGTATCCGGGCATCCACGACATTCGCGGCGGTGCGACCCGCCAGCAGGCGCTGACCCAGACATAGCCGCTCCGTTCGGCGTCCCAGGACCAGTACCCCGGAATCCAGACATACTGATCGCCCTGGGGTCGTTCCGCAGGCGGAACTTCCTCGATGATCGGCGGGGGTTGCACCGTTGCGACGAGCCCCGCTTGAATCTCCAGGTTGACCGGTTCCGCAAAGGCCTCATGCACCGGGCCGCGGCTCAGCACCTCGATCTGCTCTTGAGCCGGTATCGCAGGCGGCGCGCCGGCATCCACGACGGGCACATACGGTTGCCCCGTGTTGTCGGCGACCACGCACCCGCCCAGCGTTGCCGCCACAAGCAGGTGCATCGTCCATTTGGCACAACAGAAACGGCGTTGATTCACTTGATTCATAAGTCATCCCCTCGAGCGCGAATAATACCAGTTATCGTTCTGGCAATGATAGTGATATCCACTCTGAGCATAGTCATTCAACGTCTGATTATTTCTCGTCCTAAACGACCGTCAACTGGATGCTGCTTTCGATGATGCCCGAGGCAATGGCGTAGCGGGTGAGGCTGGCGGTGTCGTGGATGTCCAGCTTCCGCATCAGATGGTCCCGATGCTTCTCGACCGTCTTGACGCTGATGCCGAGGTCGGCCGCGATCTTCTTGTTGGCATCGCCTTCGGCGATCAATTGGAGCACCTCCACCTCGCGGGAACTCAGACGCCCGGGGCCGGCCTTGGACTGCCCCGTGCGTTCCAGCGACTCCTGCTGCTGACGGCGGAGCCGCTTGGCGATGGAGGGACTGTAGACCGTCTCGCCGGCGTGGATTTTCCGAATCGTGCTGGAGAGTTCGTGCGAGGAGGCCTGCTTGAGCAGAAATCCCGTCGCGCCATTCGCGATCGCCTGTTCGACATACGCGTCGTCGCTGTGGGCGGAGAGAATGAGCACACGCGTCTCCGGAATGGTCTGATGGATCTGCCGGGCGGCTTCCAATCCGTTGAGCAGGGGCATGGCAATATCCATCAACACGACGGCCGGCCGGAGCTCTTTCGCCATGGCTACCGCCTGGCGCCCGGTCTGCGCTTCGCCAACAATAACGATATCGGTTTCGGACTCAAGCAGTTTGCGGAACCCCTCGCGGACAATCATGTGGTCGTCCGCCAGAAGAATGGTAATCGGTGTTATTGAGGCCATCGTTGTTTTTGCTCTTGGTTAGTGTTGCGCAGAGGGATCTGGGCCTGAATCGTCGTTCCCTGGCCGGGCGCGGATAAGACGCTGAATTTGCCGCCGACCATCTCCATCCGCTCCTGCATGCCGATCAGCCCCAGACGCTTGCCTTGCTTGTCGTGCCGCACACTTTCTACGTCAAAGGATTTGCCGTTGTCCTTGACTTGCATGAGCACGCCTCCAGGCACGCGCTGAAGGATGACTTCCGCCTGGGTCGCCCGGGAATGGCGCGAGACGTTGGTCAGCGCCTCCTGGGCGACGCGGTAAAGCGCCGCGCGCCTAGTCCCCTTCACTTGTTCAATCTCAATCGATGCGTTCAGGCTGACGCGGATTCCCGTCTTTTGCGTGAAGGCTTTCAAAAACGTCTGGAGCGCGGGAATCAGCCCCAGATCGTCCAGCATGGCCGGCCGCAGTTCGCGCGCAAACCGATGGACGCTGTCAACGGCCTTTTCAACCACCCGTTGTGTCCGGACAATCTTGGCCTTGAGCCTTCCGGGGTGGGTCGTCGCCTCGCGGGACAGCGATTCCAAGTGAATGTTGATCCCCACCAGCGTCTGCGTGATCTCGTCGTGAAGATCCCGGCTGATCCGTTTGCGCTCCTCTTCCTGCACCTGCAGGACCTCGTGCGTCAGATGCCGCAATTGCGCATGCAGACTGCGTGACTGCTCCAGCATCACGCGCTGCTGGTGCGCATTGCGCTCCAGCGCCTCTTCGATCGCCTTGCGCCGGACGATTTCGCGCCGCTGTTCCTCGTTCGCATCCGCCAGCGATTCCAGGGCGCGGTTCCGCAACGCCTCGGCCTGTTTGATCGCGGTGATGTCCGAAACGGCCACCCGGCACTCCTTCGGTGCCGTGCTGCCGGCGCCCAAAGGGACGCCGTGGACGTTGGCGCTGAAGGCGGGGCCGTTCACCTTCTGCAAGACCACCTCGCAGACCTGCCGTTCCGACTTCAGGAAAAGCTGTTCAAGAAAGGTGAAAAAGAGGGGCTGACTGTCCGTCTCGGCAAAGCGCTGCAGACGCTGGCCGACGAGTTGCGAGCGGTCTACGCCCAGCAGCGTGGCCCCGGTCAGGTTCACCTCGAGAATACTGCCCCGCGCATCCAGGGAAAAATATCCGACCGGGGCGAAATCGTAGAGATCCGTGTATTTCTCCAGCAAGGTCTCCGCTTCGGTCCGGGCACTCCGCAGTTCCTCGTTCTGCAGTTCCAATTCGATCTGGTGGACATGCAGCTCGTGAAGCGTCCGCTGCGTGTCGGCGACGGCTTTCAGGCCGATGGCACCGGTGGGGAGGCGGCCTTTCCGCTTTCGCAACTGGTCCTCGGCACGGCTGCGCAGGCCGGCGTCAGCGCGTGAACGGGTCGGTTTTTTTTGCATGGCGCCCCCCTTTCGGCGGAGAGCCCGCGGCCTGTGGCTTCGTCCGCCGCTTCGGATCGCTTGCAGCCTGGGTCATCTGACGGACGACCCGTTTCTGCAAGGAAGTCTGCTTGGCCCTCAACTTCGCTTCCAGCGTCTTGGCCACGGTGATGTCCACAAAGGTGATGACGACGCCGTCGATCCGGTCGTCCAGCGTGCGATAGGGCATGATCCGCACGGTGAACCAGCGCCCGTCGCAGGCGCTGATCGCCTTCTCGATGAAGATCAGCGTCCGGAGGACCTCCTGCGCATCCGCCGCCATCTCCGGATAGCGCAACTCCGTGACCAAGTCGGTGAGGGGCCGGCCGACGTCGGTCGGAATGAGCTTGATGATCTGCGTCACGTGGGGCGTGAAACGCCGGATGTTGAGGTCGTTGTCGAGGAAGAGCGTGGCGATGTCGGTGCTGTTGAGCAGATTCTTCATGTCGTTGCTGATCCGCGACAGCTCGTCCACCTTGGATTGCAGCTCGGCGTTGACCGTCTGCAGTTCCTCGTTCAACGACTGCATTTCCTCCTTCGAGGTCGTGAGCTCCTCGTTGGTGGATTGCAGTTCTTCGTTGGTGGACTGCAGCTCCTCGTTGGCCGACCGGAACTCCTCCTGCGACGTCTGCATCTCCTCGCGGAAGGTGCGCGCCTCGGCACGGATCTGCCGAAGATCATGCTCCAGCTCCTCCACCCGTGCGCCGCGGGCGTGCGTTTTCGCCGGACGCCCCGCCCCCTGGATCTCGGCGGCCACATCGGTGAAGACGATCATCACCAGGCCCTGCAACGCCCCTTCATCGGTGAGCCGTTGAACGGTGATGTCGACGCACGGCTCGCCGCCGGTCGTCCCGAGGCACAATCCGTTCAGGGCCACAGGCGTCTTCTGCCGCAGCGCTTTCTGGAAGGCGCCGGTCAGTTCGTAGCGCAGCCCTTCGCGGATCATGGCGAAAATGTTCCAGTTCGCCTTGCCGGCGGCCGGTTCGAGATACTTTCCGGTTTGTCCGCTGATGTAGAGGATATCCCCCGTGTCATTGGCGAGCACCGCTGGCGGCGCATAGCGCTGCAGCACCAGTTGATCGGCCAGGGCCTGGAGGCTCACCGCCGTTTTTGCCGCCGCGCGCGATCCGGTCCCGGCGGACAGGTTGGAGGTGAAAGACGAGGGAAATTCAAGGGACCGGGGGACTGCCGGCAGTTCCGTACGCCGGAAGATCCTCGACTTCGTGTTCAGCGCTTCAAAGAGTCCGGCGCTGAGACCGACGGTTTCGGAACTGCCGAGGAAGAGCAGGCCCCCGGGATTGAGGCTGTAATGGAACAACGGCATCAGTTTCTTCTGCACCTCCGGGGTCAGATAGATCATCAGGTTGCGGCAGCAGAGGATGTCCAGCTTCGTGAAGGGCGGATCCATGAGGAGATTCTGCGGGGCGAAAATGACCATCTCGCGAATCTCCTGGATCAACCGGTAGCCGTGCTCCTCCTTCTTGAAGAAGCGATTCAGACGCTCGGAGGAGACGTCGGCGGCAATATTGATTGGGAAAAGTCCCTGCCGGGCCTTTTCAATGGCGTCCCGATCCAGGTCGGTGGCGAAGATCTGCAGGTTGAAGCGCTTATGCGGGCGGACGCTATCCGCCGCCTCCCGGAAGGCCATCGCCAGGGAGTAGGCCTCCTCTCCCGTCGAACAGCCAGGCACCCACGCGCGGAGGGTTTGTCCGGGAGCCCGGTTCGCAAGCAGTTCGGGCAACACCCGTCCGCAAAGCAGCTCCCACTCGTTGGGGTCGCGGAAAAAGTTGGTCACGCCGATCAGCAGCTCCTTGAAAAGCAAATCCAATTCCTGTGAATTCTCCTGCAGATAGCGGACGTAGGCGGCCATCTTGCCGATCTGATGGATCCCCATGCGCCGTTCAACCCGGCGGAGGAGCGTATTCTGCTTGTAGAGCGAGAAATCGTGACCCGTGTGGGCCCGCAGCATGATGACCACTTTCTCCAGGCCGTTACGCGAATCGTCCTCGGGGGGCCGCTTGGACGGGACCGGCAGCGGGGGGCTTTGGAGAAAGGCGATGATCTTCCCCGGCAGTTCCTCCGCCGGCGCCACGATGTCCCCCAGCCCGGCGTCGATGGCGTTGCGCGGCATGCCGTCGAATTTGGCCGTCGCCGGATCCTGCACCAGCACCACGCCCGCCGCCTCCTTGATCGACCGCAAGCCCAGCGTGCCGTCGGAGCCCATGCCGGAGAGAATCACCCCGATGCTCCGCTCCTGCTGATCCTGTGCCAGCGAGCGGAGAAAGAAATCGATCGGCAGCCGCAATCCGCGCGGCGCCGTCGGCACGAGCAGATGCAGCACCCCATGCAGGATCGACATGTCCTTGTTCGGCGGAATGACGTAGACGCAATCGGGTGCCACCGGCGTGCGGTCACGGACTTGAACGACCTTCATTTCGGTGACGCGCTGCAGCAGTTCGGACAGGATTCCCTTGTGGGTCGGATCCAGGTGCTGGACGATGACAAACGCCAGGCCGCTCCGCTTCGGCACGCGCCTCAGAAACAGCTCCAGCGCCTCAAGTCCTCCCGCCGAGGCCCCGATTCCGACCACGTGGAACGCGGTCTGCGCCGCCGGAGCTTTCGCTCCTTGAACACGGACGGCTCGGGTTTTCGTCCGGCTTCCAGTCTTGGAGGTAGTTTTCATTGCCGAAATCATAATAAACGATAAATTCGAGAAGTCCATAACATATCATCCGGAGATGCAGACGGATGCGCTTGGCGGATCGAATTCACCGAGGCAACAATACGGACAGTACCGGCGCTTGACAGTGGGGTATAACCCTACCCCGGCAAGTCTCCTGCTCGATCCTCCTGGCCTCCGCCTTGAACATCGCGCATAGCAACGCTAAAACGACCAGTGGAATCCCACGCCGTAGCCGATGCTGTTCACAAAGATTTTGAGCTGGGCGGGGTCGACAAGATCGCGGGAAAGCTCGGGAATGCCGGCGGATACATCCGGGGCGGACAGGGCGAACAGGCCAAAATAGAGACGATTGGTGATGCGAACTCTAAACGCTTCCCTGGGTTTAGGGGGCATCTTCGTCGGAAACCCATCGGCGTTACGCTCAGGGATTTCCGCCTGACAGGCGCAAACTCCGACAGTCAGGCCCGCCAGAATCAGAAGGATTTGACGTATACGCATGTTCACCACTTACTCAGCAATGATTATGCCGGGAAGCCGTAGCGTTATCAAGGCATACTTTCGCCTACCACCGGGACGGCCCGGAGGACCGTCCTACATCGAGCAAGCCCCCGCTTCCTCGTTCCCTGTGGGTGAACCACCACCCCATACTCGTACACCGGGTGCAATTCAACTTTAACCCCTTACTCCTAACCCCTAACTCCTTCTTTTGCTATAATCCCGCCCGGACATGCATGCGGCAAAAAGGACAATTGGCGCGGATCGTGGCGATGCGACGGCCATCACGGCGGGGGACATTCCGCTGGTTGTGAACTGGGCGATTCCCCGGATGGCCCAGGCGATCACGCTGGCCCACCACCGGGAGTACGAGATGCACCTCGTCAAGCGGGGGTCGGGCGCGTATTTCATCCGCGACCGCTATTACGCCTTCCACCGGAACGCGTTGCTGCTGATCCCGCCCAATGTCACCCACCGCTTCGTGCCGCAGCCGGGCACGGCGATCGAAAAGTACACGCTGATGTTCTGGCCAGGCCGGTTCGGCCGGGCGGCGGCGGCCTTCCGCCTGCCGGCCGGAGTGCCGCGCATGCTCGTCCTGGGCGACCACGAGGTGACGGCGGTCGAATCGATCTTCCGCGCCCTGGCCTACGAAAGCGGCGCGCGGAAGCCCTACTGGCAGGAGGTGCTGACGCTCCACCTCCGCCACCTCTTCCTCCTCGTCCGCCGCGCGGCCCGGACACAAGGCACCGCCGCGGCGGCCGGCGGCCCGAGGACGAACGCGCTCGTGACCTGGTGCGCCACCGAGATCGAGAAGCGCTTCGCGGAGGATCTCACCCTGCAGGCGCTGGCGCGCGAGGCCGGCTATTCGCTGTTTCACCTGGCCCACCTGTTCAAGCGCGACACAGGCCTGAGCGTCAAGCAGTACATCCTGCAGCGCCGGATCGCCGAGGCCCGGCGCATCCTCCTGGAGCAGCCGGCGCTGACCGTCGATGCTGTGGCCTTGCAGGTGGGCTTCTCCGACTTCGCGCTGTTCAACCGCAGCTTCAAGCGCCTGGCTGGACAGCCGCCCACGCTCTACCGCAAGATTTCACACCTCAACCGCAATGATTGATAGGGCGCCGGCCTGCAAAATCGGGCATCATGGCGACGGTCTCCATTCTACGGATAGAAATCCATGAAAACAGCTCAGGCTCCCCAGATCAATTCACAGGTTGCGGCGTTGGCCATCCGCGGCGGCGCGCCGGCGATCACCGGCGACGCGGGCGGCATCTTCGACTGGCCGATCGTCACCGAAGCGGATGAAGCCGCCGTCCTCGACGTCCTGCGCACCCGCGCCATGTCGGGAACGGCGATCACCAAGGCGTTCGAAGCGGAATGGGCGGCCTACAACGGCACGGCCCATGCGCTCGGCGTCTGCAACGGCACGGCGGCGCTGCTGGCCGCGATGTGGGCCTGCGGCGTCGGCGCGGGCGACGAGGTGATCTGCCCGGGCATGACCTACTGGGCGAGCGCCCTCCCCGCGCTGCAGCTCGGCGCGACGGTCAACTTCGCCGACATCGACCGCGAGACGCTGTGCATCGATCCGAAGGACATCGAACACCGCATCTCACCGCGCACCCGCTGCATCGTGGTCGTCCACTACGCCGGCCATCCGGCCGACATGGACGCCATCCTGGCCATCGCCAACCGGCACGGCGTCAAGGTGCTCGAAGACAACTCCCACGCGCACGGCTCGCGGTACAAGGGGCGCATGACCGGCACGTTCGGGCACATCGCCGCCATGAGCATGATGAGCGGCAAGGGGTTCGCCATCGGCGAGGCGGGGATGATCGTGACCGACCATCGCGACCTCTACGAACGCTGCGTCGCCTTCGGCCACTACGAGCGGACGGGTGTCGCCTCGCTCTACAATCCGGCCGACGGGCAGGTGAGCCAGGCCGACCTGGCGCGTTTCGCCGGCGCGCCGCTGGGCGGCTGCAAGCACCGGATGAACCAGATGTGCGCGGCGATGGGGCGGGTGCAGCTGCGCCAGTTCCCGGCGCGGATCGCCGAGATCCAGGCCGCCATGGGCCGTTTCTGGGATCTGCTGGCCGACGTGCCGGGGCTCCGCCCGCACCGTCCCGCCGACCCGGCCGGGTCGACCGGCGCCTGGTATTCCGCCCGTGGCCTGTACCGGGCGGAGGAACTCGGCGGCCTCCCCTGCGAGACGTTCTGCGAAGCGGTCCGCGCCGAGGGTTTTCCCTGCTGGGCCGGCGCCAACAAGCCGCTCTACACCCATCCCGTCTTCCACGAGGCCGACATCTTCCACCAGGGGCGGCCCACGGTGCTGGCGTTCGGGCAGCGCGATGTGCGCCAGGGGCCGGGGGCCCTGCCCGTCACCGATGCGATCGGCTCCATCGCCTACGGCGTGCCCTGGTTCAAGCACGACCGCCCCGCGGTGATCCGCCAGTATGCCGACGCCTACCGCAAGGTGGCCGAACAGGCCGACAAGCTGCGGGGGTAGCGCATCGGAGGGGCCGCAGGCGCGTGCGCCGGCGGCCGCGTCGCAAGCGAGAAACAAGCAAAGAGGAATTGGCATGGCTTCAGAGACATCCAGGAAAGACCCCGTTCTGCGCGTCGCCGTCATCGGCGTCGGCGCCATGGGGCGCGCCCACTGCCAGTTCATCCGGGAACATGTTCCCGAGATGACGCTGGTGGCCGTTGTCGACGCCCATGCGGAGACGGCCCGTACGGCCGGCGCGGAATGCGGGGTCCCCGCCTTCACTTCGGTGGACGACCTCCTCGCCGCCCATGTCGCCGATGCCGCGCTGGTGGCGGTGCCGCATCCGCTGCACCTGCCGGCCGTCGAGGCCTGCCTGGCGGCGGGGCTGCATGTGCTGTGCGAGAAGCCGATGGCCGACACGGTGTCGTCCGCCGACCGGATGCTCGCCGCGGCGAGCCGGGCCGGCCGGGTGCTGGGCGTGATGTTCCAACGCCGGTACGAACCGGTCTTCGAGGCGGCGCTGGCGTTCGTCCACGCGGGGAACCTGGGCGAGATCGTCCGGACGCTGCTGGTGCTGCCCGACTTCCGCACGCAGGGCTACTACGACGCCAACGCCTGGCGCGCCACGTGGCAGGGAGAGGGCGGCGGGGTGCTGATCAACCAGGCGCCGCATCTGATGGACCTGTTCACACTCCTCGGCGGGCTGCCGCAGTCGCTGGTCGGACATGCCGCCACCAACCCCCTTCACGACATCGAGGTCGAGAACCAGGCCGAGGCGCTACTGCGCTACGCCAACGGGGCCGTCGGCTACTTGTACGCCTCGACGACCGAGCCGAAGCACCACGAGACGATCGAGCTGGTCGGGACCCGCGGCAGCCTAACGTACCGCCACGGCAAGCTGGAGTGCCTGGTCTACGACGAGGATCTCCGACGCATCAGCGCCGATGGCGATAACATCTGGCGGCGGCCCGAAATCCGCGACGTGACGCCCGATGTCGAAACGGTTCCCAACAACCGGCTGCAGGGGCGGGTGATGGTCAACTTCGCCCGCCACATCCTCTTCGGCGAGGCGTTGCGGTGCGACGCCGAATCGGCGCGGATGTCGCTGGAGCTGGCAAACGCCATCACCCTCTCCAGCCACCTGAAAGCCCCCGTGCAGCTCCCCGTGAACCGCCCGGCCTACGACGACCTGCTGGCCCGTCTGCGCGCCGCGAGCCGCCCCAAAAACTCGATCAAGGCCGTCTCTCGGGTTCCCGATCCCCGGCTGGTCTGAGAGGGAAACCATGGATGCCAAATCAAGGTTGTGGAAGGCCTGGCGTTTCGAGGAGCCCGACCGCGTGCCGATCGAGATGTTTCTGACGCAATCGCCGGGGGTCATGGAACTGCCCGGTGCGGCCGAGATCCTCGCCTTCCAGGAGAACGAAGCCGACAACTTCCTGGGCGTCCCCGGCTTCGACTGGGGCTTTTTCGGGATCGACGCCACCCACCGCGAGGAGGTGATCGAGGACGCGCCCGGCCAGTTCAAGCGGATGCGCCGTGTCTGTTCGACGCCGGTCGGCGAGTTCACCGCGGTCACCCGGCACACCTATGCCGATCTTTCCGGCGAGGGCGATCCCAACGACTATCATTGGGAGAAGCGCTATCTCGAGACGACGGATGATTTCCGCCGCGTCGCAAACGCCCCCCGCAACCGGCGCCCCTTTGACCGGGAGGCCTACAATCAGGGCTGCGCCACAATCGGCGGCCGGGGGCTGCCGATCACGGGGGTCCTTCATCCGCTGGGCACGCTGGCGCGGAGCAGCAACATCGAGGAGGCCTACGCCTGGCTGCTCACCGAACCGGAGCTGGTCCGGACTTTTCTCGAACGTTGCACCGAGCAGATCTGCGACAGCCTGCTCGCCATTCAAGGCGCGCCGCTGTCCGATCCGCCGGTGTTCAAGACGCATGCCCTCGAAATGTTCATTCCGCCGTGGCTCGGGAAGGAACTCTTCCGCAAATGGGTGTTTCCGTTCGACAAGCGGGTGAACGATGCGGTGCATGCCATCGGCGGACGGCACTTCGCGCACTGCCATGGCAACAGCGGCGGGTACCTGGAACTCTTCGCCGACATGGGCCTCGATGCGGTCGATCCCCTCGAACCGCCGCCCTACGGGGACAACAATCTGGCGCTGGCGAAACGGCAGGTCGGCGGGCGGATGCTGCTGTCCGGCAACATTCCGTCCCAGGTCTTCTACCTCGAGTCCTTCAAGGTCGGCGATGTCCGTGAGCTCGTCCGCCGCGCCATCGCGGAGGGCGCGCCCGGGGGCGGCTTCACGCTGCGCACCACCGGCAGCGCCCACATCGGCAACGGCAAGAACCGCGCGCAGAAGGCGAAGGCCATTCAGTGCGGCCTCGCCATGATCGAGGCCTGGCGCGAGTTCGGCACACGTTACTAAGCGTCGCATTGTAGTCCTTACTCGACGCATCCAAAACCTCTTGTAAATCATGTAATCCTGTCAAAGACAATTCAGCGACGCTTAGTAAGGAAACACCCATGTTCATCGACATCCATGTTCACACGCGTTCGATCCCCGGTCCGCTCCGGAATGGCAAGCCGGCCTTCGCCACGCCGGAACAGTTGCTGGCGCGCTACGAGCCGATCGGGGTGGAGCAGGCGGTGCTGCTGCCGTGCGTGAGCCCGGAGTGCGACTACGTGCCCCAGTCCAACCAGGAAATCCTCGAAGTCTGCAAACGGCACCCGGGGCGGTTCATCCCCTTCTGCAACGTCGATCCCCGCTCCATGACCAACTCGTCCGATGCGCCGCTGGGCGAGCTGCTCGACTTCTACCGCGAGCAGGGCTGCAAGGGCCTTGGCGAGGTCACCGCCAATCTGCCGTTCGGCGATCCGAAGGTGCAGAACCTCTTCCGGCACGTCGAGCGGACCGGTTTTCCGCTGACCTTTCACATCGCCGCGCAGATCGGCGGCATCTACGGCCTGTACGACGACCCGGGACTGCCGCAGCTCGAACGCAGCCTCGCGTGTTTTCCGAAGCTGACTTTCTTTGCGCACTCCCAGACCTTCTGGGCCGAGATGGGGCGGCTGGAGAAACCGGGCGACCGCTACAGCTATCCCGCCTACCCCATCCGCGAGGAGGGCGTTGTGCCGAAGCTGTTCCGGCAATACCCGAATCTCCATGGCGATCTCTCGGCCGGCAGCGGCTGCAACGCGCTCAGGCGCGATCCCGACTACGCCGTGAAGTTCCTGAACGAGTTCCAGGACCGCCTCCTGTTCGGCACCGACATCTGCGCGCCCGACACGCCGACGCCGCTGGTGGATTTTCTGCTCGACCTGAAAAGCTCCGGTGCGATTACAGAAAAAGTCTTCAGCAAAGTTGCGCGTGAAAATGCGATTCGCCTTCTTGGACTTGGATGAATAGGGATTTCAATAATGGAATGAAACCGGCAAGAAGGAATTGCACGGTGAACGCCTCACAGGAAGATAAGGAAGCTGATCCTAATGATACCGGACGTTTTTGTGAAAAGTGCCAATGCATGCCAGGTGGCGGTCTCTTTTATCGCCCTCTCGGCTTACCTCCCGCAATGGATTAAACTCATACGCACAAAGTCGAGCGAAGACATATCGCTGCGTTCCTGGTGCCTTTGGACGGTTTCTTCATCGTTTACCCTCTATTATTCAGTTGTGCAGTTTCTCTTGAATGGCAGGGGCCGGCCACTGATCCTATCTTCTTTTATCGGTTTATCCTCAATTCTGTTCACAATATTTCTCATTCTCCGCTATAGGGCGAAACACAGATAAGGGAATGCATTTTGAAAACCATGACATCCAAACAACGCATCCTGTCGGCGATGCGACGCGAAGATGTCGATCATGTGCCGTGCAGCATCTACTTCAATGCGAACCTGGTCGTGCCGGGCTACGACATGAGCGACTGGCGGGAGCATGTCCGGCTGCAGGTGGATCTCGGAACCGACCCGGTGGTCGGGGTCGGCCTGTGTCCGGCCTTGCCGCCCGAGGTCACCGCGCGAACCTGGGTCGAACCGCCGGCCGCCGGCGGGGACCCGGTGCTGTTCAAGGAGTACCGGACGCCGGCGGGAACACTGCGCATGGGGGTGCGCAAGACGGCCGACTGGCCCCCGGGTATGGACATCCCGTGGGGCGACCATTCCGCCGGCCACATCGTCGAGCCGCTCATCAAGTCGCCGGCCGACGTCGGGGCCTTCGAATACCTTTGGCAACCGCCCGGGGCGGCGGATCTGGACCGGGCGCGGACGGCCAACGAAGCGGCACTCGCCTGCGCCCGCACCCGCGGGCTGGCCGTTCGGGGGTACGCGGGCAACGGGCTGGCCACGCTGATGTTCGTGATGGGCGCGGAGCATCTGGTCATGTTCGCCATGGATCACCCTGAAGCCTTCCGGCGGCTGGCGCAGATCGACAGCCGCGCCAATCTAGCACAAATCCGCCTCGCCGCGCGGGCGGGCGCCGATTTCGTCAAGCGGTTCGGCGGCTACGAGCAAACCAACTTTTTCAATCCCGCCATCTTTCGCGAGGTCGTCCTCCCCCTGCTGCGGCAGGAGGTTGCCGCCGCGCACGCGGCAGGGCTCCTCATCTACTACCGCGTCGTGACCGGGATGGAACCGCTGCTGGCGGATATCGCCTCGGCCGGATTCGACTGCATCGAGGGGGGCGAACCGCGGCTGAGCCGTTGTTCGCTGGAGATGTGGCGCGACGCCTTCGCCAGGAAGGCCGCCTCCTGGACGGGCGTCAGCTCGCCGGTTCTCCTCGGCGGCAACGACCCGGAGGCGGTGCGCCGGGAGGTGCGCCAATGCCTGGATGTGTTCGGCGGCCGCGGCTTCATCCTTGGCGTCACCAACAGCATCCGCAACCACTTTCCCTGGGAAAACACGCTGGCCATGATCGACGAATGGAAGCAATCGACGAGGAGTTGTCCGTCATGAATTCACCCTGGAGCTTCATCTACGTGGCCGACATGCAACCCGGATCGCCGAAGTCGTTCCGGTTCAACCCCGCGTGGGCCGAGAACTGGCAGACAGCACGGCGGCAGATCATGGCGCGGAAACCGGCGTTCATGCTGGTCGGGGGCGACGTCACCCGCGACGGCTCCATCCATCGCTGGGAACTGGAGGAGATGAAGGCCGATTTCGACGGGATGGCTATTCCGCACCATGTCATCCCCGGCAACATGGACACCGGCAACAAGCACACCGACCGCCAGGGGCCCTACGCCGACCGCGACGATCTCGCCCTGAACATGACGGCGGAACAGCTCCGGCAGTTTGAGACGGTTTTCGGACCCAGCACGTGGACGTTCGAGCACCGCAACGTCCGCGTCTCCGGGTTTTGCGACATGCTGCTCGGCTCCGGGCTGCCGGAGGAGCGGACGCTCTGGGCGTGGCTGGAGGAGCAGGCGTCGCGGCCGCGGATCGCGCACAACCTCTGGCTGATGCACTATCCGCTCTTTCTCGATTCGCCGGCGGAAGCGCCGTTCGACATCGCCGATCCCGCGCATTACCTCGACTGGTATTTCTGCCTCCATCAGGGCGCCCGCGACCGTCTGCTCGACCTGTTCAAGCGGGCGGGGGCGACGCGGGTGATCACCGGCCACATCCACTGTGGCAAGGATCACTTCGCGGAGGGGATGCATTTCGACCTGGCGCCCGCGACGGCCATGGCCCAGTGGGCCGACCGCTGGCCGGACGGCGATGGCACGCTGGGATTCTTCGAATATGTCGTCGACGGCGACCGCATGGAGAAGCGGTTCATCCCGCTCGACCGCGTCTCGACCCGCACCGACAAGTACGGCCCCGGCGGCCACCCCCGCCCCGAGGCCCGCGACTACTCGCTGGCGCGACAGC
>CAZQKI010000107.1:0-15434 GCA_964592855.1 uncultured Lentisphaerales bacterium | reverse complement strand
GGCTGGTGCGGCGCCGTCCGTCACAGCGGATCTCCACGGCCAGCTCGACATCCGAGCACAGCTCCACGAAGGCTTTCGCCGAACGCCCCGAGCGACGCGCGCAAAGCACCGAGACCCGCCCCGGCCCGACGCCCAGCCCTTCCAGGCCGTGCGCTTCCGTCAGCCGGATGTCCCACGTCAGCTTCCGCGACGGCACGTCGAGGTCGATGCCGATGATGTTCTCGATCACCATGGCGATGGGGCCCAGCCCCGTCCAACCGACGAAGTCGGGCTTCACCGACTTGCCCGTGTAGGCGGCCAGTCCGGGCCGGTCGTGCTCCGGCGAATAGCATTCCCACAGCGTGTGGGGTGTCCGGGCCGTGTAGGTCCGCGCCAGCCCGTCGAGGTACTTGACGGCGATGCGGTGGGCTTCGTCGCCGGCCCCCGCCGTCTGCAGTCCGCGGGTGACCATGTAGTTCGTCGGCGCCCAGACCCCGCCGTTCCAATAGGTGCCATTCGGGTCGTAGTTGATGTCATCGGCGGCCAGCGAAGGGACCGGGATCGGCCGGTTGAATTCCGCCGGATCCTGCAGGTGGCCGACCAGCGCCTGGACGCGGCCGGGGGGACAGATACCGGCCAGCAGCGGCCAGAAGCCGGCCGCCGTCTTGGCGGAGACGAAGTTCCGCGGCAGCGTCCGGTCGTGGTAGAAGTTTGTCCGCTCGCACCAGAGTTCGTCGTTGATCAGCTTGCCGAGGTCGCTGGCGCGGCCCTCCCAGTGGGCGGATGGCTTGCGGTGGCCCAGCACGGCATGCATCCGGCCGACCATCCGGAAGGCGAGCGCCATCTGGCTCGAGAGATCGATCCAGTCGAAGAAGCGTCCGGCTTCGGCATGCCGCGGCGCGCGGGGCGAGTCGTCCATGCCCGACGAGCCGCCATCCTCGAAGTAGTAGAGCTGGTAGGTCTGCGACTCCGGCTTGACGTGCTCCTCCGACCGGAACTTCAGGCGCCGGTGCGGCGCGTTGCGCCGGTTGGCGTCGATCCACGCCAGCAGCTTTTCAATGTGCGGCAGCACCCGCGCGAAGCGGCTGGCGTCGCCCGTGGTCCGGTAGTACTCCCACTCGGCCCAGGCGAAGAGGGGCGGATTGATCCGGTTGGGCCACGGCTCCTCGCCGGTGGTCATGTCGTAGGTCATGCCGATGTGGCCGTCGGCGCTCTGCAACTCGTAGAAGTTGTCGAGGCTCTGGATGCCGGGAAGCTGGCCGTTGCCATAGCGGCAGTAAAGCGTCATGAAGACCGTGTCCCACACCCACTGGAAGTTCCGCTTCGGATCCCAGGCCGCGTCCATGTGCCAGCGGCCCCGACTCTGGCGGACGTGGGCGGCGGCCCGCCGCCAGGCGAAGTCGGTGAGCGCGGCCCACTCCGCATGCTTGCCGAAAAACGGCTTCGGCAGCCGATCAAAATCGACCGTCAACACACTTCCGTCGGCTTTACCGTTGGCTTGCTTCTGCGTCTTTGCCATAAGATCCCTTTTGTTTTTGCGGCTAAACCTTCATCGGCGTCACTTTGACGGGCGGCAGGTTCTTGACCAGGGTCTCGATCCGCACCGGCTTGCCCGTCCGCATGCTGGCGTTGGCCGCCACGCCGGTCAGAATGCTCAGGGCGCCCGCCCCCACGTCGGCCGCGCGCAGGTAGGGGTCGCGGGGCGCGTGCTTCGAGAAGATGTCGACCAGCAGCGGGTAGTCGCCGCCGCCATGTCCGCCCTTCGCCACCGCGACCTTGACGCTGCGGGCCGGCTTGAAGTGGGGATAGACCCGGATGTGCGTGCCGTTCGGGATGGTCTCGCCCTGCACACGTCCGTCGCCGCTGATGTAGACGCTCTCGACGCAGTCGTGCTCCAGCCGGCCCTTCGTGCCGTTGAAAGCGATCTGGTAGCCCTCCCACGGCATGAAGGCGTTGAGCGAGTAGCTCATGAAGGCGCCGGTGTTGTAGCGGACGACCAGGTTCATCGTGTCCTCGATGTCCATCGTCTTGCCGAAAACGCAGCGGTCGCGGATGTAGCCGTCGTACGACTCGCAGTCGAGGTAGAGGTTCTTCAGGTTCCCCTGGCGCAGGTCGATGTAGAACTTGCACTTCCGCTTGCAGGGGCAGTCCAGGCAGCGTTCGGCGTGCCCTTCGAGCCCGAGCTGCTGCGCCATGCCGTTGTCGGGGCCATAGTAGCTTCGCGCGCCCATGGCGAAGACTTCGACCGGCGACGCCGAGAGCCACCAGTTGACGAGGTCGAAGTGGTGCGTCGCCTTGTGGACCATCAGGCCGCCCGAATTCTCCTTTTCACGGTGCCAGCGCCGGAAGTAGTCGGCGCCGTGGCTCGTGTTGAGGAGCCATTTGAAATCGACGGAGAGGACCCGGCCGATCGTGCCGCGCATCAGCAGATCCTTGACCTGCGTCCGCGGCGGCGAGTAGCGGTAGTTGAACGTCACCCGCACCTGGCGCCCCGTCTTGCGCGCGGTGTCGACGATGCGCTGGCACTTGCGCGCGTCGATCGTCATGGGTTTCTCGGTGATCACGTCGCAGCCGAGTTGCATGGCGCGGACGATGTAGTCGTCGTGGAAGCTGTCGCGGGTGGTGACGATCACCACATCCGGCTTCTGTTCCCGGACCATCCGGTCGAACGCCTCGGCGGGATAGGTCGGGATCGTCCGGCCGTCGTGCGCCTTCGCGATCTCGCGGTTGCGGAAGTCCATCCGGCCCTGGTTGACATCGCACAGGCCGACCAGCTCGGACTCTTTCGGAAACAGATCCAGAATGGCGTTCGTGTACATCACCGACCGGCCGCCCACACCGACCTGAACATAGCGTTTCTTCAATGCTTTCATGCGCGCGAAAATAGCCCTTTATCCTCCGCCTGTCAACGAAATCGACACGAGCGGCACCCCTTTGACGCCCGAAAAAACGAAGGTTGAAGCCTGCGCTGCGCGGGTCTGATCGCTAGCGGAGTTGGATCACCGTGCCGAGTCGGCCGTAAACGCCCTTCGAGCCGTTCCCGGCGGCCGCGCTGGCGGCCAGCGCCTCCATCTGGGTGGCGACGGCGAAGTTCGCATAATCTTTGAGAAGCTTCGCCGTGAGGCTGGAGCCGGATGCGAGGCTCGCCTCGACCGTAGCGAGGGGAACGCCCACCCAGACGGCAATCCGTCCGCCGCCCCCGTCGGCTCCGGCCGAACCCTGGTTCAAGCTCCCATTGGCCCGCAACAGCCCGGAGCCCGTCAAGCGCTGGCCAGCCAGAAAGATCGATCCGCCGCTCGCGCCGCGTCCGCCATAGCTCGGTTCCTTCGGCATGGCATTGGCGTTGATGGTGCCGTCGATGCGGAGGGTGCCCCCCGCCAGCAGCCGGACTGCGCCGCCGCCCTGTCCGGACCGCAGACCGTTGCTGTAGAGGTACCAGCCGGCCGGACTGCCGGGTTCAAGGGGCAACGCGGCCCTGCCATAAACTGCGCCGCCGGCCGTACCGCCACCCGCGCCGCCATAGCCACCGCCGCTCGCGTTGTTCTTCCCGGCGCCGGGACCGTTCAGGTTGGTCGACTTCGGCGTGAACCCCTTGCCTTCGGCATCGATGCCGCCGCCCGCATCGATCCGCGCATCGCCGGCCACCCGGATGCCGACCACCGCGCCGTTGGTCCGCTCGGCATAGGGGTACAGCCAGGCGTTGTTTTCGATGCGCAGGTTTCCGCCCACGGTCAGGCGCGCGCCATGGATCTCAGCCGGAGTGTTGGTCGGCGCCGCGTGCAGGTGCAGCCGGGCGCCCGCGCGCATCGTGAAATCGCCGGCCACGTCGAGGTTGAACCCGGGTGGCAGCACGATTTCGCCCGCGCCCATGGCCAGCGAGGCCGGGGCCCAGCTCGTGAAGCCCGGAATCTCGAGCCGGGCGTAGGCGATCAACCCGTTCGTGAAGAGCGCGGGCACCAGCAGCGTATCGGGAAAATAGAGGCTCCCCTCTTCCGCACCGCGACTGGGCGAATCGGTGGGGCGGACACCCGGCGCGGCCGAGAATCTCAGGCTGGGCAACGGGGCCGCCGCCTGCGCGGCGTGATCGTAAAAGACGGCGATCCGTCCGCCGCCGCCGGCCCCGGAAATGCTCCGGGCCAGGTCGCCGTCAACGCGCAGCAGTCCGGTCGCGGCGCCGCCGAAGGTCCGGCAGTCCAACCGGATGCTGCCGCCCGCGCTACTGCCGTCCTGGGTATGTGCGTTGCCCTGGTTGCCGCGTGCCGTCAGCGTTCCGTCGATCCCTGCGTGCCCGCCGACCATAATCCGGATCACGCCGCCGCCGCGGGCGCCATTGAGGGCCGGGGCTCCCGTTCCTGGCAGGCGCGGCGAGCCGGCCTCGCCGCAACGCCCGCCACCGCTGCAGTCCCAGCCCGATCCGCCGCCGCCCCCATGTCCCGCGCCGCTGCTGTTCTTGATGGTGATACTCGGCCCCAGTTCGGAGAACCGCACGGTATTCACTCCCGGGCCTCGCTGCCAGCGATACCCGAGCGCATCGGCATCGAACCCGCAGCCGGCGGCGATCGACAGGTCGCCGTCGATGGTGAATCCGACGCTCGCACCGTTCGTGTCGCTGCAATAGGGATGGATCCAGGTCGTGCCGGTCAGCACCAGGTCGCCGCCGACCGCGACAGCGCCGCCGTCTTGGGTCAACGGATCCGCGACCGGCGCGGCGAAGACATGCAGCCGGGCACTGTTTTGCAGCGTCAGGTCGTTCGTCACCGCGAGGCGGAAGCCGGCCGGCAGGCCGATCACGACATTGTTCAGCGTCAGGGCATCGGGCGTCCACGTGGTAAAGCCGGGACTGACGATGCGGACATGCCAGAGGCGCTGCGCGACAATCGTTCCGGTCATGAACTGCGTGTCCGGCAGGTACAACGTTCCCATGGCCGCAGGGTACCGCGTCCGCACGCTTGCGCCCGGCGTCCCTGGCACACCGAAAAACCGCACCGGCGGAACCGGTTCCGCCAACGCCGCCTGCGCCGCCGGATCGTAATGCAGCGCGATCCGACCGGCGGAGCCGGCACCGCCCTGATTGTTTCCGTTGCCGCCGTTGGCGCGCACCAGGCCGGTGGCGGGACCACCGAAGGTCCGGCAACGGAGCCAGATGCTGCCGCCCGCCCCGCCGGCGCCATGCGTGCTGAACGCATTGCGTCCGTTGACGCTGAACGTCCCCGCGAGGCTCACGTGCCCGTCGGCGTCGATCCGGATCACGCCTCCGCCGTAACCGCCCAGCGCGGGGTCGGCGCCGCCGCTGCCCGGTTGAAACGGTTCGACGGGGTTGCCGTATTCAGCTCCGCCGCCGACATGTCCGCCGGTCGCGCCGACGCCGCCGAGTCCGGCATGCCCGCCGCCGTCGCGGGTTCCTCCCGCGCCGCCCGGCCCCATCGCACTCATATAGCCGAGGTAATCGCCGTTCAGCGTGGCGCCGGCGGCAATCGTGATATTCGACCCGCGCAGGTAGATCCGATGTTCAAGCCGCCATTCTCCGGCGTCGTCCGGCAGACTCGCTGACAGGTGGTCGGCATGCGTGAGCGTGCCGGCAACCGTCAGGTTGGTCGCTTGCAGCGCGCTGGCCCACCCCTCGACGGTGATCGTGCGGCCTGCCGCCAGCTCGAACGAGGCCAGGCCCGCCGTGGCCGCCGTCAGACGGGCATTCTTGCCGCTCGTCAGGCGCGCGGCCTGGCCGTCGCGCGGCACCCCGGCGCTCCAGTTGGCGGGATCGTGCCAGAGGTCGGTGCTGCCGGCCCCGGTCCAGCGGTTGGTGCTACCCGAGGTCGATGCCACCACCGTCACCGTGCAGGTGGAGGCGCCGATGATGGCCGTGCCGGCCTCGTTCTGCAGCCAGAGCAGCAGCGACGCGCTGTCCGTCCCGACGGCCAGCGTCACGTAGGGCTCCTCCGGCGTCGCGTCGCAGCCGGGACTGTCCGCGCACAACGCCGCCCGGGCGATCAAGGCCATCATCTCTCCGTCGGCCGAGCCCCCGGACGAACCCGCGTCCAGCAAGTGGCCTTCGATGACCACTGGTTGGCCCGGCATTCGTTCGATCGTGAACGACGCCCGCACAACCGGAACGGGGGCGACCCCGGTAAAGAAAATTGCCGCTTCGGCCCGCAGCAGGGCAACGGATTCGGCGCTGTTTGTGAACCAGGCGTAGAGGATGACGTTGGTGTCGGCTGCCGGTTGCGCGAACGTGACGGTGCCCGGGACGGCGCTGGTGGATGCCCAGGCGCCCAGCGAACCGGGGTCGGCCGACTCGGTCATCTGGAATTGATCGCAGCCCGCAGGAACCTGAACATCGACCAGGTCGACGGCGTTGCTGTTCGTGAAGCGTTCGCTGCCCGTCAGGATGCCGGCCAGGCGGAACGAACCGCCATAGGCATACCCGATGGGCGCGGCTTGCAGCGTCAGATCGCCGTCCGTCTGCCAACTGGCACCGACCAGCGTGCCGTCCGAGGTGCCGCCGGTCCCGTCGGCCACCGCCGTGCCGGACCCTTCGTTCAGCGGCCAGTAGCCGATCAGCCCCGGTTCCACCCCGCCCAGCCGGCGGTGCATGAGCGCCCGTATCTGCACCCCGTCGCGCGCCGCGTTCCAGACCTGCATGTCGCTCATGCGCCCGGGGATGTCGTTGGCGTTGGCATAGCCGCCGAGTTTGATCGTGTGCGCCGCGTTGTTGTCGAAACGGTAGGGCAGCACGCCCACGCACTGACCGTTGCGGTAGAAACGGAGCGAGGTCCCGGTGAAACTCCAGGCAAGATGCACCCACTGGCCAGTCTGGAGCACGGGCGACAGCGGAACGGCTTGCCAGGTGTTGACGGGATCGCCGCCGAACCCGGTATGGGCCACCATCTGATTCGCGCCGTTCACGCCGAACATGTAGGAATAGGGAGAGGTGCGGCCATTGCCCTTGCTGTAGAGCATCCGGTAGCCGCTGAGCGTCGAGAACTTCACCCACCCCTCGACCGTGAAAGGCGCATTGCCGGGGATTTGCAGCGCCGCCGGCGCACTCAGGTTGACGTAGCTGTTGTCGCCGGTGAATACCGGCACGGGTTCCGCGGCACGTCCCGCCTGGCCCGTCAGGAGCAGGCAACAGGCCAGACCGGCACAGATACCGGCCCTGTTCATTCCGCCAGCCATTCTTTCGCTCTTCGTCATTTCCGACTCCCCGCCTTTGGAACACAACCATCGGCAGCCCGATGGCAGCATGATTCATGCAGACCGGCGCAAGCTTTACACAACCGTGCGAAGTCTGTCAATGTTGTTCACATACGGATTTCGACGGAAGCCTCTCAATCGTCCGCCGTCAGCTCGTAGAACAGCGTGCGGTCGGCCGCCTCGACCGTGAACGTCAGTTGGTCGCCTTGGCGCGTGGCGGGCACCTGCCCGGCGCGTGCGCCGTCGGGCGCCAGGGCAAAGACCTTCCGGTCGCCTTCGACCGTGAAAGCCAGCCGGGCGGGCACATGCTGGGCGACGGTCGGTCCCTGGCCCCACTTGCTGCCCACCGTCGTTCGCGCCGCATTCCACCCCATTCCCTGATTCTCCACACGGCCGCAGATGGTGACCAGCACGCGACGTGAGGCGCCCAGCGGCTGACCATCCGTGGCCACGGCGGTCACGGCGGCGAAGTTGTTGCCGAACGCATCGGTCGTCAAGGTGCAGCCGCCGGCGACCAGGGTCTCGCCGCCGACATAGCCGGCGAACGCGACGATGGCAGGCGCGGCGGCGATGAAAACCTGGCCGGCCTTCGTCTTCTGCAGCCGGACCGTCTCCAGCTTCGGCAACGGCCCCTGCCCGGTAATGGCGCTCTTCTCGCCGGCGGGAAGCGGCTGATCGCTGACGGCCAGTCGACGCGTCAGGAACCCGATGGCGGCGCCGGACAAAGCCCGCCAGCCTTCGTCCGTGAATGTATAGTCCCGCCACAGACCCGCCGCGAGCCGGAGGGTGGCTTGTGCGCTGGCCGGCGGAATCAGCCCCTGCCTGAAGATCAGCGCGGCGGTCGGGTAGAAGGCCCATTTGGCGGGGTGGTTGTTCTGGTCGAAGTAACCCTGGATGCTGTCGGGCTTGCGGGAAGAGGCGTAGGTTGTGATCGCGAAGGTATAGATGGCGTCCCAGTCCTGCAGCGCGGCGAATGCACTCAGCTCCGGCAGCATCTCGCAGGCATAGTCGCTGGGAGCGGGATGGTCGTATTCGGAGACGGTGAAGGGCTTGTCGGCGACCCGCACCAGGGCCAGTTGGCCCAGCTCGCCGAAGCGGTCATCGCCAAACACGGCCACTTGCGGCGTATTCGGAATCATCCACCGATCAGGATTCCAGTCGTTGTTGGCGAACGACGGATGCTGCCAGTAGGCGTGGCTGTCGGCAAAGTCCATCTGCTGCTCACGGTACATGCCGGACGTGCCGCCGTAGTCGATTTGGGTTAGCGCGACGTTGGCGCGGACCTTCAGTTCATCCTTCAGCAGGCGCCGCATTTCATCCGCGTAGGCCCGCTCGGTATCGATCAGAAACGCCAGCCAGTCCGATTCCTGGCGGTCCGTCATGACGGTCGGTACATGAATGCGCGTGTCCAGCGCATCGTTTTCCTGCAGGCCGGCATCCTTCACGCCCGGAGCCAAACGCACGTCCGTGATCTCGACGGCGCCCGTGAAGCGCCCCAGGACAAAGCCCAGGCGGGCGTGGCCGGGAACCGTGCTGGCGGCCCGGAACGTCAAGGTGAATGGCCGCAGTTCCGTCCCGACGTCAACCGCGGCTTCAAGCCCCATGTTGCTCCAGTCATCGACGTCCTTCCGCACGTTGACACGCAGGGCTCCCGGCTTCTCGGCCCGCGCGCGGAAGGAAACGGTGTACATCGCGCCGTCCGTGAGCGTCAGCCCCGCCAGATGCGCCTGGATGTGCCATTCGACGGGATCGTTCTGCTTCACGGTGACGCCGACGGCCGGGGCCGCCTGCGGATCGGTGCCGGGCGTTTGAATGATCGTGGCCACGCTCGGGGCGTGGGATTCAAACGTCCACACGCTTTTCGGCGACAGCAGTGAAGCACCCGGCGGCGTGGTGTTCTCCATCCATGCGTTCGCCAACGCGGCCGTGGACGCATAGCGCTCCCGCAGCCAGGCCGTCCAGAGCGTTTCGAGTTCGGTTTTGAAGGGCTCGGGCAGCGTCTCCAGTCCGCGTCCCAGCGAGCGCGTCCAGAAGCCCAGCAGCGAATTCTCGTTGTTGATCTCGATGCAGGCCACGGCGGGATCTGCGGAATAGGCGAAGCCCGTATAGGCGTTCGTATGCGTGAGCAGGTTCCGGGCGTAGTCCTTCTGAAGCTCGATCATCCGGCGCTGGAAGAAGTCGATCCGCTTCTGGTGCAGGAAGGGCACCTGGGCGATGCTCTCGGGCAGGCCGTCGGCGGCCGAGAGGTGCTTGGAGACCTTCAGGTTGAGGTTGACGTAGATGCCGTTGCGCTTGAGCTGGTCGATGAGGTAGTCGAGCTTGTCGAGTTGCGCGGCGTCGAAATGCTGGCGGTCGGCGTAGTTCCGGTCCCAGATGCTGCAGCCGGGCGTCGGCCACGAGTTGTCCAAGTGGTGCAGGCGCACAATGTTCACCCCGGCCTTGGCGAGGCGCCTGGCGAACATCACGGCGTCGGCCTGCTCGGGAAACGCTTCCGAGCCCCCCATGTTGACGCCGAAGAAGCGGATGCGCCGTCCGGTATCCTGCTCGGCGAAATGGCCATCCTTGACGATGATGGGACCGTTCTTCCCGGCGGGCTTTTCGTTCAGGAACGAGACGTCCGTCGCGACGCCTGCGCGTGTATCGTTCCACGGCATGGCGAACGGGAAGGTGTCGGCCGCGGCGGCGGACCCGCGCGCCAGATACTCGGACGGCGTCATGAACACGCACCCCTTGGACTTGAGGAACGCGATGATCTTGACGAAGCCCCCCCAGCGCACCTCGTCACCCCAGGCGTCGGGGTGACCCTGGAGGACGAGCACCTCCTGCAGGCAGCCCGTCTTCTCGTAGGCGGCCTTGAACTTTTCGAAATCGGGAATGAACGTCGGATTCTCCAACCCCATCACGCAGGGCAGGGAGCGGCGTGTGTAGAACTTGGAATCCTTGGGGCCGTAGAGCCAGACCTTGATGGCGGGAACGGCTTCGACCGCTTGCTCCGTCTCGGGGGTTGTGTTGCTCCAGTGCGCCCCGAAGGCGTTCAGTTCGAAGCCCAGTTTTTCGCGGGCCAGGCCTTCGACCTTTTCCAGGATCGCCTGCTGTTCCGCGACCGTGCCCTGCTCGAACTCGCCCGTGTCGGCGGCCGTTCTGAGCGTGTAGCCGTGCAGCCAGAATTCGACGAGTCCCGACTGGCGGCGCTCCCGGATCCACCGGACGGTTTCCGGGCCCGCCTTCTCCAGGCCGCCGCCGATGATGCCGAACGCGGCCTTGAGGTTGTTGGTCGCCAGATAATCGGCGGTGCGCTGCCAGCGCGGGGAGATCCAGTAGCTGACGTCATCGAGCTTGAGCAGAATGACCGGGGCCTTTCCAGGCGATGCGGCTGCGGCTTCCGTGGCTGCCGATGCCGGCGCCGTCGTGTCGACTTTGGATGCGAGCTGCGGTTCGACAGCCGCCAGATACTCGGCCAGAAAACGGCGCCCGTAGAGTTCGGCCGACTCGCCGGAGAAATGGAGTTGGTCGCCTCGGTCGGTCAGCCCCTCCGAACTGGCCAGTCTGGTATTGGGGATTGTCGCCAGGAGTTGCGAAAGCGCGGCGTTGAACGGGGCGGTTCCCGGCGTGAACCGGCCGAGCTCACCGGCAATGAACGGAACCGCCGGGTCGCGGAGGTCGGTGCGGAGTTGTTCGATGAATGACTTCAGTTTGGCCGTGTAGGCCTTGTCGCGGAGGTTTGCCGTTCCCTGCTGCCAGAGCACGGCCTTGAGGGTGCCCTGCGCGAGCGCCGGCGTGATCAGCCGCAGGGAATCGTCGTAGACGGCCCGTCCGTTCCTGTCCACGGCGCCCTTGGAAAGCTCATCGATGCTGTCGCCCGCCTGCGCCGCCATGATCAGGCCAACGGTCACCCCCGGATGCAGCTCCGCATAGTGCCGCCCGAAAGACTCGGCCAGGCTGAAACCGCCGACGCGCCACATGTCCAACGGGGTCCTGGCCGGCGCCCATTGTCCGTCGAGCTGGAGGGAAAGGACGCGCGGATGCGGCTTCCGATAGGCAGCCACCGGCGGCGCGAGGCCGTGCATGTTCGATTGGCCCATCAGGACGAAGAGGTGGAACTGCGCGCGGTCCGGCAGATCCCTGGCGGCGACTGCGTCCGGGGTCGACAGCAGCGTGATCCCTGAGGGCGCCGCGGGGACTGCCGCCTTCTCCGGGTCGAGGGCCTCGATCCGGATGTCCTGAAAATCGGCGTGGCCCGAGGTGCCGAAATTCGCCGCCGAAACCTCCAGCCGGACGGCGTCCTCCGGAATCGCGTAGTCCCGCTGGCAGACGGCCCAGCCGGTCGTGCCGGAACTCATGAAGACGTTGGGCCAGCCCTTTGTTTTCTGGCCGTCGGCCTTGAAGAAGCACATGGCCAGCCGCGCGGTCTTCCAGTCCTGATCGCCCACCTCCACGCCGGTGGCGCGGAGGCGCAGGGTCACCCGCAAGGTGCGCCAGGCCGGGTCCAGCGCGATCTGCTGAACCAGGCCGCCGGTCGTCACGGCGAGGGTTGTGACGCCGTCGAGCGTCTGCACCTGCGCCTTCCCCTTGACATCCCAGCCCGCGAGGTCGGCGGAGAAATCGCCGTTGACGAGGAGGTTTTCGCCGAAGCCCTTCGCGGTACCGCCCGGCGGCTCCACGGCGACGGCGCGGAGCCCGGCGGCGCAGGCGATCATCACGGACATGGCGGCCATCAAGCCGGCCAGGCGGTGTGCCGGGCCGCAGACGGCAGCGGTCCTGCCGGGCCGCGTGCAAAAGGTTTGTCTGTCTATTCGTAAGCGGTTCATATTACTACGCGTCTCGAAATTGTCTTTGACAGGATTACATGATTTACAGGATTTTCAGATGCTCCCTGTAAGGACCACAATGCGACGCTTAGTAATTGGTCCCGGCAGGGAGTTAGCCAGCCCCTCAGCGGATGACCAAGATTGTGCCGGCGTTGCGTTCGAGCCACAGTTCCGTACCGCCGGCCCGCTTTTTCACAATCATCTTCGGGTTCGAGGTGGTGAACGTCGGCATGATCGCGGAGGCGGAAATGATCTTCCAGGGGCCGGCCCCCGCGCCGGTGGCCGTCACCTCGACATTCACAAGTCCGGTCGCCGCCGTCACGTTTCCGGACACGGTCAGCCGATCCGCACTCCCGGCGTTCACCTGCACCTGCAGCGTGCCGCCACTCGCGAAGGCGACATTGCCGGTAACCGACAGGGAGCCGACGCCGCCCGCCGTACCCGGATCGAGAAAGCCGCCGTTGATCGTGACCGCAGCCGTGGCCGCTGCGGCGGAGATACGGCCTGTTCCCGTCAACGTGGCGCCGCTTGCGACCGTGATGGCGTTGGATACGCTGCCGTTAACCGCCAGCGTGCCGGCGTTTACGGTGGTCGGACTGGTGTAGGTGTTGGTACCGGCGAGCAGCAGCGTGCCGGTTTCGCCGGCCGTCCCGACGGTGAGCGGTCCCGCGCCATTGACGTGGTCGCTGATCGTTCCCCGGACCGTGAGGGTCTTGCCGGTGCGGACGGCAAACGTTCCCCCTTTTCCCAGCAGGGAGACGCTGCGCGCATTGGCGCCGCTGTTATCCAGGGCCAACGTCTCCGTGGCGAGCAGCGCGCCGCCGGCGAGATGGATGGCGGCCCCGGTGGCGGGATCGCCCAGATTGGCGTTGCCGGAGATGCTCAGGGTGCCGTCGTTCAGATAATTCAGCCCCGTGTAGGTGCTGGTAGCGGTCAGGGTCGCAAGGCCGGGGCCGCTCTTGGTCAGCGCGGTCGCGGCGCCGGAGTTGATGATCTGCGAGTTGATCAGCAGGCTGTTGGCGGTGTTGTTCTGGATGATGACCAGGTCGTTGCCGCTGCCGCCGCGGAGCCGGCCGCCGGTGATCGTCGTCAGATTGTTGCCGACGTTGGGGGTGATCAGAATGCCGAGGGGTGTCAGCGTGATTCCCGAGTTCATCGTGATCGTGCGGGCTTCCGCTTGATTGAAGCGCAGGCTGGTGGTTGACGGAGCCACCGCAAGGGTGGTGTTCACGCCGCTGGCGACATCCGCATTGCCCGAGAGGGTCGTGGCGGTGCTGGGCGTGTAGAAGCCGGAGATGCCCGATCCTGCAATGAGCTTGGCATTGGCGGCATCCTTGGCGGCCCAATCCACGCCGCCGACGGTCGCGAAGGGGACGCTGTTGACGGTCAGGAGCGTATTGGCCGACCCCAGGGTCGTGGCGATGCCGCCCGTGGCGGGCAGCGTGCAATCAACGGTGGCGCCGACATTGCGGGCTATGCCCAGCACATTGAGGCTGAGGCTGCTTGCGCCGTTTTGAACCAGGGTGACCGTGGAGGCGGCCCGGAGGGCCAATCCGTTGGCCCCAATGAACGTCTGGCTGTTGACGGCCCCGCTCTTGCCGCGGAGCACGAGCGTGCAGCCGTTCATGTTGATATAGGCGGTGGCCAGCGTGGCATCCAAAATGTTGGTGGTGCGTACCGACTGGCTGAAGTCCAGGGTCAGCGTGCCGCCGTTGACGGTCGTCGCCTTGGTGTAGATGTTGGTGCCGGAAAGGATCAGGTTGCCGGTGCCGGAAACGATCAAGCCGGCCGATCCCGCCAAAATGGAACTGATTGCGTTGGTGCCCGACTTGACGTCGATGGCGGGGGCCGTGCCGTTCAGTGTCAGCTTGTTGCTGACGACCGTGTACCCGCCGCTGGCGAAGACCAGTTTATTGGCGCTGATGGCGGCGGTCAGCGTCACGGTACCAGCGGTGCCGGCGAAAGCGGCGGTGTTGACGAAGCCGCTGTTGTTCCAGGCCAGGTCGCTGCTTCCCGAACCGGGGTACCAGTGGAGGGACGTTGTGTTCCAGTTGCCGGTGCCGCCGCCACCCGTGCCGCTCTTGGCTTGGAGGGCATCCCAATACAGCAATCCCGCCCGGGCCGGGACGGCCAGCAGGATCATGCTCGACAGGAACGACAACCCCAGCGCCATGCGCCAGGCCGAGTTGAGCTGACGGTTGGTCTCGTGACGCTGCGCCGTTTCCCTAAGCTGCTGATGTTTCACTGGATGACTCTTCCTTTTTTTGAGCCTGCGATTGACATTCGCTAACCATGCGCCTATTATAAACTGCAAACGTTTACGAATTCAAGGGTTATCTTTGGGATTTTTCCCATGCACCCCGAAAATGCGCCACAACCCACACATTTGGAGCCATCTATTCCCGCAACACTGAAGGAAATCGCCCGTGAAGCGGGCGTGTCGACCTGCACGGTCTCGCGGGTCCTCAACGGCAAGCACAAGGAGGCCTACGGGCCCGCCGTGCGCCGTGCCGAGCACATCCGGGCTGTGGCGGCCCGCCTGGGCTTTGTCCCCAACGCCTCCGCACGCGCCATGCAGCGCAGCAGCACGCACCTCATCGGCATGCTCGTGCCCGAAGCGCCCCTGACCTCGCTGGTGGACTACGAGACCATTCTGGGGATCAGCAGTGGACTGGAGGCCGAGGGCTACGTGCTGGCCCTGACGCGCTCCTCGGAGATCAAGCAAGTGCTGGCGGCGCCGGTTCCGACCTCCGCCCGCTCGCGCACCCGGGGTGCGCAAGCCCCGCGCCCGCCCCAGCATCCCTCCCGGATCTTCCAGGAGCGCATGGTCGACGGCATGGTGGTGCTCGGGCTCATCTCGCCCGCGATGACCGAATTGGTCTCCCGCGTGGCGCCGGTGTGCCTGTGGGTCGACACCAACGTCAAGCATCCGCAGAACAGTCTGCGCCGCGACGAAGTCCATGCCGGCCGGCTGGTCGCCTCGCAACTGGCCGCGCGGGGGTATCGCAAGCTGGTGTTCGTGAGCCCGACGTACGACGACGGCTTGCCCCACTATTCGCTGGTCGACCGGCTGCGGGGGGTCGCCGACCTGGCCAGGAAGGCCGGCATCCAACTGTGCGAGGCGAGCCTGGTGGTCTCCAGCCAGGAGCGTCTGGCTGCGGTTCTGGAGCCGATGCTGGGGCCCGGCGTGGGCGTCGTCGCGTCGTCGGACCACACCGCCACCGCCATCCTCGCGCAGATGGCCCGATCGCGATTCCGCATCGGCCTCGACTTTGGATTGGCCAGTTGCGATTGCACGGAGTTCACCCGCCGGCATTGGCCCGGCCTCAGCTGCGTGGATGTGAAGCGCTACGAATTTGGACAGCAGGCGGCCCGCATGCTGCTGGAAATTCTCCACAGCCCATCCCACGAATGCCCCAGCCAGACCGTCCGCTGGGAGTGGCATGAGGGGGCTAC
>CAZQKI010000106.1:0-15477 GCA_964592855.1 uncultured Lentisphaerales bacterium | reverse complement strand
CATTAGCCGGGACGGCCCGGAGGACCGTCCTACGCCGAGTGCTCCCCCGCTTCCTCGTCCGTAACTTGGCCATTGTTTCGCACATATCGGTGGACGACTACGGCGACGACTACGGATGACGAGGAGAGCGAAGCACCAATCGTCCATCGTCGATGCACTACGGCGGAGGACCGCCTTGTCATCGGCCGTAAGCGTCGCCGTAAGCGTTCACCGATTCGGAAGCTCCTGGCCTGAGCACCTTTGAGCTTTGTCGACAAAGCTCAAGACAAAGCTTGCGAAAAAGTTTTCAGACCCCGCTGTTTTACCTGCTCCTGGATTTCTGATAAATTGTCTCCCGTCATGTTGCACGAACTCAGCGTTAAAAACCTGGCGATCGTCGAGTCGGCGCGCGTCGGCTTCACGCCGGGATTGAACGTCGTCACCGGCGAGACGGGCTCCGGCAAGTCGGTCCTGATCGGCGCGCTCAGCCTGCTCCTCGGCGAACGCGCCGACAAGGGGGCCATCCGCAGCGGCGCCACCGAGGCCAGCGTGGAGGCCCATTTCGAACTCGCCAGGAGCCGGGCGGTCGACGACTGCCTGGCCGCCGTCGGCCTCCCCCCCTGCGAGGCGGGCCAGCTCATCATCCGCCGCACCCTGTCGACGGCCGGCTCCGGCCGCTGCTGGATCAACGACGGCGCCACGACCCTGCAGACGCTCCGGACGGTCGGTGAACTGCTCGTGGACATGCACGGCCCCTACGACCATCAGTCGCTCCTCTCCCCCGAGTTCCAACTGGAACTGCTCGACGCCTTCGGCCACTGCGACGCCAAGCTCGCCGCCTACCGCGGCGCCTACGACGCCTGGCGCGCCTGCCGGCAGGAACGTGAAACCCTGGCGGGCGACAGCGTCAATGTCGCGGAGGAGATCGACCGCCTCCGGTATGCCGTGGACGAGATCACGGCCGCCGCCCTGGCCGAGGACGACGAGGAGACGCTCGTTGCCCGGCATGCCGAGGCTGCCAACGCCGAGACGATCCTGACGCTCGGCAACGGGGTCAACGCGGCGCTCGACGACGGGGAAGGCTCGGCTTTCGAAGCGCTGACCACGGTCCAGCAGCGTCTCGCCGAACTCGCGCGCATCCTTCCCGAGGCCGACGCGTGGCTCGACGAAGCCCGCTCGTCCGCCCTTCAGGTGCAGGAGCTGAGCCGGACGATCAACGACCGCCTCCAGAAGATCGAGGCCGACCCCGGCCTCCTCGAGCAGCTCGACGCGCGCCTGACCCTGGTCCAGAAGCTCAAGCGCAAGTACGGCCCGACGGTGACCGATGTGCTGAATGCGCTCGAGCGCCAGTCGATCCGCCTGCAGGACCTGCAAAACCGCGAGGAGCGCCTCGCCGCCCTCGACGGCGAAATCGCCAAAGCCTTCTCCGCCGTGCAGAGCCGCGCGGAGGCCCTTTCCCGCGACCGCCAGAGCGCCGCCGGCAAGCTGGCGAAGGCGATCACCCGCGAACTGCGCGACCTCGGCTTTGCGAAAGCGGCCTTCGAGGTGGCGCTGGCCCCGCGCGAGCCGGCCCTGCGCGGCATCGACGCCGTCTCGTTCCGCTTTGCGCCGAATCTGGGCGAACCCGCCAGCGCCCTGCGCGAAATCGCCTCCAGCGGCGAAATCGCCCGCGTCATGCTCGCCGTCAAGTCGGTGCTGGCGGAGCACGACCGCATCCCCGTTCTGGTATTCGACGAAATCGACGCCAACGTCGGCGGCGAGATCGGCCGCGCCGTCGGCCGCAAGCTGCGCGCCCTCGCCCGGACGCACCAGGTCGTCGGCATCACCCATCTGGCGCAGGTCGCCGCCTACGGCGATGCCCATTTCGCGGTCTCCAAGCGGATTCAGGGGGGACGCACCTGCGCGGAGATCGTCCGCGTCGACGACGACGCCCGGGCCGCCGAGCTGGCCCGCATGCTGGGCGGCGCCGATATGACCTCCATCTCCCTGGAACACGCCCGCGAAATGCTGCGAACCTGCCAGCAGGAAGAATCCCTCAAGCCATGAATCTCCTCATCGTCGGTGCCAATGGACAACTGGGACGCGACTGCCAGACCGCGCTGGGCGCCGCTCATTCGCTCAGTTGTCTCGACCTCCCCGAGATCGACATCGCCGATCTGGCGTCCGTCCGCGCGTGGATGACGCGCCTGGCGCCCGACGCCGTGGTGAATTGCGCGGCCTACACACGGGTGGACGACGCCGAGACGCATGCCGACCTCTGCCACAAGGTCAATGCGCTGGGCCCCGCCAACCTCGCCCAGGCCTGCGCCGAACGCAATGCGAAGCTGATCCACATCTCCACCGACTATGTCTTCGACGGCACGCTGCCGCCGGGCGAAGTCTATACGGAGGACGACATGCCCAACCCGACGAGCGTCTACGGCGCGACCAAGCTGGCGGGCGAGAAGCCGGTCCTGGCCTACGCCCAGGGCGCCGTCCTCCGGACCGCCTGGCTCTACGGCGCCACGGGTCCCAATTTTCTGCTGACGATGCTGCGCCTCGCCTTGCGGCAGCCGCCGCAGCCCATCCGCGTCGTGAATGATCAGTTCGGCACGCCCACCTGGTCGGGCCGCCTCGCGCGCCAGATCGGCCGCCTGCTTGAAGACTACCGTCCGGGGCTCTACCATGCCACGTCGCAGGGACACTGCACCTGGTACGACCTGGCCCGGCGCTTCCTGACCGAAATGGAAGTTCCGCACGAGGTGATCCCCATTACGACTGCCGACTATCCGACCCCTGCCAGACGCCCCGCCAACGCCGTCCTGGAAAACCGCAACCTGAAACGCGCGGGGCTGGATGTGATGATTCCCTGGGAGGCCGATCTCGAAGCCTTCGTCACGATTTACCGTACAACCTGGATAAGGAGAATGCAACCATCATGAATACCTTCAAAAATCTTGTCGTCACCGGAGGCAGCGGCTTCATCGGTGCCAACTTCATCCGCTACCTGGTCGAGCAGGCCGGCTTTGCCGGACGCATCATCAACATTGACTCCCTGACCTACGCGGCCAATCCCGCCAGCCTCGCGGACATCGCCAAGCGCCTGGGCGACCGCTACGTCTTCGCGCGCGCCGACATCTGCGACCGCGACGCCATCGCGGCCCTGCTGGACAACTACGCCGTCGATGCCATCTGCCACTTCGCGGCGGAATCGCATGTCGACCGCTCCATCGTCAAGCCCGACGACTTCATCCGCACCAACATCCTGGGGACCTACACGCTGCTGCAGCTCGCCCGCGAGCGGAAGGACCGCATCGTCCGCTTCCACCACGTCAGCACCGACGAGGTTTTCGGCAGCCTCGGCGAAACCGGCGCGTTCAGCGAAACCACTCCCTACAGCCCCAACAGTCCCTATTCCGCCTCCAAGGCCGCCTCCGACCACCTGGTGCGCGCCTACCACGAGACCTATGGCCTCCCCGTGACGGTGACCAACTGCTCGAACAACTACGGCCCCTTCCAGTTCCCCGAGAAGCTGGTGCCGCTGATGATTCTCAACGCCCTCGAGGGCAAGCCGCTGCCCGTCTATGGCGACGGACTCAACGTCCGCGACTGGCTCTACGTCGGCGACCACTGCTCCGCCATCTGGACCGTGATGAACCGCGGCGTGGTCGGGCGCGTCTACTGCGTCGGCGGACGCTGCGAGAAGCCGAACCTCGAGGTCGTCCACCGCATCTGCGACGCGGTCGATCAGCTGGCGCCGGGGCTGTCCGGCGGTCGTGCGCGCCGCGAGCTGATCACCTACGTCAAGGACCGTCCCGGACACGACCGCCGCTATGCGATCGACTGCACGCGCATCGAGCAGGAGCTGGGCTGGCGGCAGTCCGAGACCTTCGACAGCGGCTTTGAAAAGACGGTCCGCTGGTATCTGGACAACCCCGCGTGGGTCGAGGGCGTCCGCAGCGGCGCCTACCGGCAGTGGATCGACCAGAACTACACGCAGCGGTGATAGGAGCGGCCCCATGAAACAGATGAACCGCAGTGACCTCGCCCCCCGCATCGGGCGCATGGAGCAATTGGCGTCGGTCCGGCGGCTGGCGGCCGAGGATGGCAAAGGGCGGGGGATGCGCGTCTGGGAGGTCAACAACGGCAGCGGACTCTCCTTCACGGTCTATCCCGACCGCGGCCTCGACATCGGGCAGACGTACTTCAAAGGTGTTCCGGTAGCCTGGGTTGCGTGCAACCGGGAGGTCGCCCCGCAGTTCTACAACGAGGCCGGGGTGGAGTGGCTGCGGACCTGGGGTGCCGGACTGCTGACCGGCTGCGGCCTCTCGAATGTCGGTGGCCCCGGCACGGCCAACGGCGAAGCGCACGGCCTGCATGGTCGCCTGAGCCACACACCGGCCGATGCGGTGAACGGCACGGCCGGCTGGAATGAAGCCGGACAGTATACCCTCGAAATTGCCGGCGTGATGAGCCAGGGACGGGTCTTCGGCGAAAACCTCAAGCTGACGCGCCGGATCACCACGGCCTATGGCGACAACACGATCACCGTGCGTGACACCGTCGAGAACTGCGGGTTTGCGCGGACCCCCTGCATGCTGCTTTACCACATCAACCTGGGCTGGCCCCTGGTCGACACCGACGCGGTCTTCGAATCGGTTCCCCACCAGGTCATTCCGCGGGACGACCACGCGGCGAAGGGCCTGGCCGAATGGATGAAGATCCTCCCGCCGACGCCGGACTTCGCCGAGCAGGTCTTCTACCACGAAATCCCCGCGGGCCGGGATGGTCTCGCCACCATGACGGTCAGGAGCCGCGAGCTGTCGGCGCGCGTCAGCTACCGGGTCGCCGAACTCCCCTGGCTCGTGCAGTGGAAGATGATGGGGCAGGGCGAGTATGTGATGGGACTCGAACCCGCCAACTGCCTTCCCGAGGGGCAGGCCCGCATGGCCGAACGCGGCTTGCTGCCCCACCTCGCTCCCGGTGAATCCTTCGAAACCTTTTTGCAGATTGCGCTGAGCTGAGACACGGAGGGCGACGATGCGCGCGAATTCCCCGACTCCATTTCCCTGGCTGACCTTTGTCCTGCTGATCGTCTTCCTGGTGCTCGCCTGGATGAACTTTGCGCCGGCGCTCCGGGCGAAGCGCCAGGCCCCGCCTGCACCCGCCACCCTGGAGGCTGTCGCTACGCCAGAACCGAGCCCGACGACGGCCCCGGTTCTGGACAAGACCGCCGAGGGCAGCAATTCGCCGCTGCGCGCCAGCGAACTGAGCAACATCGCGATCTATCATGCGGTTTCGCCCTCCGTGGTCTCGGTGGTCAACCGCACCCTGGTCCGCGGCGGTTACTTCGGCCTCCAGGTCTTCGACGTCCCGCAGGGGAGCGGGTCGGGCTTCGTCTGGGACCGCAAAGGGCACATCATCAGCAACTATCACGTCGTCCATCAGGCGACCGCGATCACCGTGACCTTTGCCGACGGCACGAGCTACCCGGCCAGTATCGTCGGCATCGCCCCCGACCACGATCTCGCCGTTCTGAAAATCGATGCGCCCGCGGAAAAGCTGGTCCCCGTGCACGTCGGCGCCTCGCGCGACCTGAAGGTCGGGCAGAGCGTGCTGGCCATCGGCAACCCCTTCGGCCTCGATACGACGCTGACGGTCGGCGTCGTGAGCGCCCTCGGCCGCACCATCATGGCCATGACCGAGCGGCGCATCCAGGATGTCATCCAGACCGACGCGGCGATCAACCCCGGCAATTCAGGCGGGCCGCTCCTCAATACGCGCGGCCAGCTCATCGGCGTGAATACGGCGATCCTCAGTCCGAGCGGCGCCTATGCGGGCATCGGCTTCGCCGTTCCCGCCGACACGGTGACCCGCGTGGTGCCGCAGCTGATCGAGCGCGGCAAGGTGAGCCGTGCGGGCATCGGTGTCCAGTTTCTCCCCGACCACGTCGCCCGCCGCGCCGGGGTGGAGGGGGCTGCCATTCTGACGGTTGTCGAGAACGGGCCGGCCGCCAAGGCCGGACTGAAAGGCGTGACGGAAACGCGCAACGGAAGCCTGCGGCTCGGCGATGTCGTGGTCGGCATCGGCAAGACCCGGGTCGCCTGCGTGGAGGATTTCTGCGCCGCGCTCGACCGCCACAATCCCGGCGACACCGTCACCGTCGCCTACCTTCGCAATCAGGCCCAACGCGACGTGCAGATCTGCCTGCAGGAAGTCGAGTGACCCCTACTCCCGGCTGAAGAGCCGGCGCAGTTCGGCGGGGGGACGGCAGGGACGGCGCGTCGCCGCATCGACAAAGGCGAGGATGGTGTGCCCCGTCACCAGCGTCTCGCCCGCTTCGTTGAGCACTTCGTAGCCGAACGTCATCCGCGCCCCGGGCGGTTCCTCCACGCGGACGATGATCGTCAGCAGGTCGTCGTAGACAGCCGACTTCAGATAATGCACGTCGAGGTCGACGACGGGCATCATGACGCCGCGGGTTTCAAGCTCGCGGTACGAGCCGCCGCAGGCGCGCAGCGCCTCGGTCCGCGCGGTTTCGAAGTAGAGGGTGTAGTTGCCGTGCCAGACGACGCCCATCTGGTCCGTCTCGGCGTAGCGGACACGGAGCTGGGAGCGATGTTCGAAGGGGAGCATGGGTCAAGGTCCTTTCCGCGCCAGACGGCGCGCCAGGCGCGGCAGTCCCGGATCGCGCGCGCCGCAGATCAACAACGCCGTCCCGGAACGGGCTTCGCTTCGCAGCAGGCGCTCCGCTTCGTCCAGATCGGCCACGTCCGTCGCGGCCACGCCCTGCGCCACAAGACGGGCGACCAGATCCCGCCCATTCACGTCGCGTGTAGCCGTTCCGCCCGCATCATAGACCGGCAGGACCAGCAGGCGGTCGCCGGGGCGCAGCGCTCCGGCGAACATCCCGGTCAGCCCCTCCAGCATGTTGCGGAGGGGGCCGTAGCCATGCGGACGCCAGACCGCCACGATCCGCGGGAAGGCTGCGGCGACGGTCCGCCACGCCGCCGCAAGCTTGGCGGGGTTGTGCGCATAGTCGTCGATCACCGCGGCGCCGTCGCCGCAGGAGCCGACGCGCTGCAGGCGCCGCTCGACGCCGGGGAAGGTCGCCAGGTCGCGTTTGAGCGTCTGGAGGTCGACCCCCATCGCCTGCGCCAGCCGCACGGCCTGCCAGGCGTTGCTGATGTTGTGCCGGCCGGGAAGCGGAAGCGAAAAGGCGACGCCATCCAGGACGAAGCCGCCGCTCCACCCGTTGCCGGGGAGGACCGCATCGGCGGGCGGTTCATCCTCGACGATGCGGCCGGCGACCTGCTTGCGGAACGCATCGAAGAGCCGCACGGTCTCGGCCAGGTCGAAATGGTCGGCGGAAAGGTTGGTGATGATGGCCTGTTCAGGAGAGAACCCCAGCAGGGAGCGGTCGCTTTCATCGGCCTCGATGACCGCCCATTTGCCCTGGCCCCGGCGGACGCTGCCCACGCGCGTGCCGTTGCCGTCCCAGCCCGCCACGGCGGCGCCGTTCACGACCAGCGGATCGAGTCCGGCGCCGGCCAGCAGCCAGCCGAGCATCGCCGTGACGGTGCTCTTCCCGCTGGTGCCGGTCACGGCGACGAGCCGGCGTCCGGCCACCAGCCGGGCCAGTTCCCGGGCGCGGTGGACGACGGGGATGGCGAGCTTCCGGCCGGCCAGCAGATCGGGGTTGTCGGCTTCGATGGCGCTGCTCGCCACCACCCGCGCGACATCCGGCTGCACGCCCGAGCCATCCTGCGGATGGATCGTGACACCCTGCCGGCGCAGGCACTGGAGTGTGTCGGTCGCATCGCCCTGGTCCAGCAGGCGGTCCGATCCCGAAACGGGAGTCCCGGCGTCGAGCAGCGCCTGCGCCAGCGCGCTCATGCCGACGCCGCCGATCCCTACGATATGGATCCGTTCGCGACTGGGTTTCATAGCAGCACCAGCTGCCTGCTCAGCGCCCCTTGCAGCCAATCAGGCGCAGACTCCAATGGCACCTCAAGCAGTTCCTTGGGTTCGACCTTCTGCAGACCGCCCCCATAGGCGCGTCCATTGTGGAGAATGCATTCGGCCGGAATGTTGTTCAGCGCCTCCCCAAGATCAAGCATCTTCTGCCGATCACCACTCAGGCAGGCGGCGAGTTCGGGGGAAGGATACAAATTCAGAAACACATTCGTCACGATCGCCGATGAAAAGTTGACAAAAAACCGGATTGGACTCGCCCGATGGTCGTTCGCCCGACCCATGTACGACGCCAGGAAAGGGGCAGGTTTCCGCTGTTCTTGAAAATACCAGACCTCTTTATTCGCGCACAGACCGCCCTCGTGGACTCCCCGATTCTTCCCCTCTTCAAGGTAGCGCCACAACCCGGGGTAACGGACTTGTACTTCCCGAGGGGGCAGATGGCAATCCAGCAGGAAGCGGAACCCATGCACTTCGGGCAGGCCATCAGCCATGGCATTGATGATTGGATTTTGAATGTAGCGTGGACTGGGCAGGATGGGCTTCAGAAATACCTCTGGTATGTCGTATTGGGCCGCCATTTCGCTATCGATGATGAAGAAGTCATTCGCCCCCGTTGCTATGCCACGCCTAACCGTAAACAAGTCCTTGAGCCGAAGCGTGTCAGATGACAAATCACTGCCCCCAAAATGTGACAGGGTCCATTTGTTGAGACCGCGAAGTGTCGATATCGGGACGGTCCGTCGCTCACGAGGATTCAGATAATCGCCACCGTATGAGTTCTCGCATTGCGAAGCGCTGGATGGCTGCACTTTTCTGTAGGTAATGATGCAAGATGAAACCAGCGCATCGTCGAACTGTACGTCGTCGGGATTAAAATGGTGAACCGAGAGCAGCGTCACCTGCGACGTCAGATAGTCGCGAAGAACCCGGCCGTAGTTGACGTAAAGAAATTCTGCGGGAAGAAGCCAGGAGGCAACGGCTCCATCGCAAAGGAGCGCATCAGCCAGAAGCACGAAGTAAACATAGAGCCCGGACAGTCCGCTGGCCTGTAGACCCAGGCGTTGCATGACCAGTGTTTGAAGCTCAACCTTCTGTTCGACTTGAAGATGGTGATGTCGAACGTAAGGGGGGTTTGTGCAAAGGAGAGAGAATTGTCCGAAATTGGCCGGATCGGAAGCGAACGCAATAAAGTCGCAGTCGAGTACACGCAAACCAGAAGACGCCCAGATCGCCTTGGCAATACTACTGTAGACCGGATCGATCTCACATCCAGTCGCACATGTAATTCGCTCGGCAGGCGCATGTCGCAGAAGCGCACTAAAAAACACGCCGGAGCCAAGCGCCGGTTCGAGAAAGGCAACGGGCACATCGTGAGGAAGCGCATTAAGCGTGCGAGCGGTGATTTGAGAAGCAATGCGAAAGGGCGTTGAAAACTGGCCCAGGCGGTTTCGTTCCTCGGCACTCTTAGCTGCGTCGGCTAGCTGTTGGGCATCGGCGCGGTTGTCTTCCTGCGTCTCTTTTGCATCAGCGACATATGTTGCCCGGTCTTCGTTTGCCGATCGGGCTTTTTTTTTATCCGCTGGATCGAGAAGCGAAGCGAAATCCTGTGTGCGGTGCTCCCAGACCCAGTCTATCCCCTCCGCTGCCTCGTATCCAAGATATCCAGGCTCGAAATATCCGCACAGGAACAGCACAAATTGCACATTGTCGCCATATCGTTTCTTCAACTGATGTAGTTTTTGCGCCTCTTCTTTGCGTCTTTTATTTGTGTTGGTTGCATCGCCGGCAGACTTCGCCTCGATGAGAATCGGCATGTCTTTGGCGAGGGAGCCCAGCGGTTTGACGACGCAGTCTATGGGAATCTTGACCGATGTTTTCGCGTCTCCCACAGGCAGATTCAACCGGAAGGCAAACGTCCCAATCGGCATGGCATATGGATCTTTTCCTTCCCGGGTGCTGATTTTCCTGTAGCCGTTCCTTCGCAGCCAATGGTCAAGCGTAGCCAGTTGGCGTCGCTCCTGGGCATTGCGAATGATCGGATCGGAGTACGCGCCGCACATTCTATCCGCGATCACTGTTGCCGCGCGAGCCAACTCCTGCTTGGTTGGCTTGGCCTTGGAGGAAACCCATGTTATCAAGTCGTCGTCGATCAATTCCGCCAACACATCGCACAGCTTCTGAAGTTCCTCAAGCAGCTCATCCGGCTGCAATCGCTTTGGCAACCTTGGAGGTCTGTTCTCTTTACCCTCAAGCGCATCGATCAAGGATTTGCCGACATGGGCCAATCCCATGAGGCGGTCACGCGCCAGGGGGGGTGCCGTAACCATGCGCAGGATGGGCAACAGCCCTGGAGCGTCTTGGAGGACAGGCGGTACGATTCGGGTCAGATTTGCGGTTTTGACAAATGCATCAAGCACCGCCTCCGTGGTGATTCGCCTCTGCGCACGGTAGGTCTCCGGCGCAAAACGAATAAACCAATCGTTGTAGAAGTCGATGGACCGCTCAACATCGGCTTTCCACAATTGCGGTTTGTCTGCGTTGATCAACATGTCCGAAACATACCGTATATTGCTGTTTCTGTCACGTGTTGGGTTTCATCTGCAACACATGCGGGCGCTCCACCCAGCCCGCCTCCCGCTGGTTGGCGCCGGCGCGGCCGAGGTCGCCGAGGTCGGCCCGGGCCCGCTCCGCCAGCGCCGTCAGGCGCGCGACGACCTCCGGGTGCTCCGCGGCGACTTCCCGTGTTTCGCCGAGGTCGTTGCGGACATCGTAGAGCGCGGCCGCGCAGGGTTCGGCGCCGTCAAGGGAACCATTCAACCGGCGCAGTTTCTGCTGAAGCGGCAGGTAGAGTTTCCAGGGGCCCGACCGGACCGCCTGGAGCTGTTCGCGGTAGTAGTAGAAGAAGCCGAGGTCGTCGTAGGGCGACTTGGCGCCGGGGGCATCCGTCAGGATGGGCAGCAGGTCGTGGCCGTCGATCACGCGGTCGGCGGGCGGGCGGCCGCCGGCCAGCTTTACCGCGGTGGGGAGGAAGTCCATCATGGTCGTCACATCGTCCCTGACGGTTCCGGCGGGGATGCGGCCCGGCCAGCGGGCGATGCAGGGCATGCGCTGCCCGCCTTCCGAGGTTTCGTACCCCCAGCCGCGCAGCGGCGCGTTGCTGCCTTGGCGCGGGTTCCAGCCGACGGCGCCGTTGTCGGAGGTCCAGATGACCAGCGTCTGCTCATCCAGGTTCAGCTCCTTCAGGACCTTCATGATCTCGCCGGCCGACCAGTCGAGTTCCTCGACGCTGTCGCCGTAGGGTCCGTTGGCGGACTGGCCCTGGAAGGCGTGGCTGGCGAAGGGACGGTCGGTGCTGCCGGGCATGGCGTGGGCGAGATAGAGGAAGAAGGGACGGTCGGCGTTCCCGCGGATGAAGCGGATGCTCTCCTCGGTGTACCGCTTCGTGAGCTCGGTGCGGTCGGCCGGCGCCTCGACGACGGTCTCGTTGCGCATGAGCGGTAGCGGGGGCCAGTTCGGGTGGCGGGCGTCGGGAACCATGTCCTCGCTGTAGGGGCAGCCGAAGAACTGGTCGAAACCGTGGCGGGTCGGGAGGAACGGGGGCTGGTCGCCCAGATGCCATTTTCCGATGCAGGCGGTGGCATAGCCCTCCTCCCGCAGCAGGCTGGCGATCGTCCGTTCGCCGGGGTTGAGGCCCTTCTGGTCGGACGGAAACAGCACGCAGAACCCCGAACCGCTGACGTGCATGTTGACGCGGCGCGGATAGCAGCCGGTCATCAGCCCCGCGCGGGAAGGCGTGCAGACGCCGCTGACGCTGTAGTGGCTGGTGAGCCGCAGGCCTTCACGGGCAAGCTGGTCGACGTGCGGGGTGCGGTGCTGGCGAGACCCGTAGCACCCCAGGTCGCCATAGCCCAGGTTGTCCATCAGCATGACAATGATATTCGGCGCCTTCATGATCCTTTCCCTTTTGTTCAGCACGATCTTAGCGGAAAATAGCGGCGAGGGCGACCGTGAACAGTAATCGGTTGGTGATGCGGGGTGCGAGTGAAGTGCATGCGGCGAGGGCAATCGAGATAAGCGGACTTGGCCTTGACGCCGGGGCTGAAGCCACTGACTCACTTCCGCCTGAAGGGAGTGTTGATGTATTCGAAATCCCCCTTTGCGCTTAATCGACTCAGTGGTCTGTTTTCGAATTCAACTCCCGTCTTTAGGTTCACATCTTTCGCGCACCCCCTGTCACCTACTCGATGACCCGGCTGGAGGCGGGATCGTGATGCTCCGCCACATACTTCAGCCACTCGGTCTCCGTGGCATAGGGGAGCCAGCCCTGCCGGGAGATGTACGGCGTCTCCAGCACCTCGAAGCGGAGCTCGAACGGTGCGGTGTCCGTTCGGAAGACCAGCGGCAGGCGGATGACGGTCTGCATGTCGATGACCTCCTTCATGGTGTTCGTCCCCTCGTGGTTGAGCAGCCGGAGCTGCCGGGGCATGAGGAAGAAGAGGCTGCCCGACTCGCCGGCGGGACGCCGCGCGACGCCCTTCAGCACGCGTGTCTGCTCATCCCACGACAGCGACTCGATCTCGGCGTTTCCCTGCTCGACATGCAGGTCGGTCGACAGCAGCCAGGGATGCGGACGCGCCCGTGAAATGCGGAAGAGCCTGCAGGCGTCGGGCGGAACGGAGCAGGCGAACGAGCCCCGGAAGGTCCCGGCATACTCCTCGTTCCAGAATTCATAAACCCGGTAGTGCGCCGCGCCGTCGAGGCCAAGCCGGGCGAAATCGAGCATCGTGTTGTAGGGCTGCGTGACGGGCACGTGGTTGTCGGGCGAAGTGTTGAAGACCGCGACCAGCAAATAGTCGTCCCAGGCCGTCGCGACCGCCTTCTTGAGAACATGGCAGTACCCCTCGGGCGCCACGTGGTCGAACAGATCGACCGGCACCGGCAAGCCCTCCGTCCGCGGCAGGCACAGCTTCACCAGGCGGAGGCGTTCCGGCGCAAGGGTCTGGAAATTGTCGCTCAGCACCACGGGGCTGCCGCCGCTCAGACCGAACATCGTGGCGGTGATCCGGGCGTGCTCCAGCGGATACGGCTTGTCCACCGTCATCTGGTTGAGGTCGTTGATGTAGACTTTCCCGTGGGTGAACCAGGCGGCCGCGGCGTTCTGGACGAAGGAATGGGCGTTGGCAAAGTGTTCGTCGTGCAGGCAGTTCTCGGCATTGCGCCAGTTCGGCATCGGATGCAGCGGACGCGCCTCGCCAAAGTCCCGCACCACGCGCGCCGACTGGATGCAGCCGATGAACCCCGGCGTCGAGGCGACGGCGGTCTGGAAGTGGGTATCGGGTCCGGCCGCCTCACGGATGACCTTGAGCATCGCCCGCGCTGCCTGGAGCGGCAGCAGCGTTTCGTCCCAGGGCTTCGCCCCGGGGATGATGGAGAGGAAGTCGAGCATGTAGGCGCGGACGCCCAGTTCCCGATAGGCCTTGAAGATGTTTTGCAGATAGGTCTTGGTCGCGGGATGCGTGCCGTCGAGGAAGTATTTGGTGAGGGGTTGCTCGGTGTACGGTCCGCGGCCGAACTCCCACCCGCCCTGCTTGAACGGCCGGGTGATCGGGTCGCCCTTCTCGTCCCGGAGCAGATTCTCCCGATTCTGCTCGAGCGTCCCCTCCGCCTCGCCGAAGAACCAGAAAGGGGAGAACCAGAATTTGTAGGTGAAACCCTTTTCGTGAAGCCGTTTCAAGTGCGCTTCGCACCCATCCGGGTCGCCGTCGAACGCATCGAACGTCAGCCAGTTGCCCGGCAGTCCGTACTTGAGGATCGCATGCGTCCCGCCGGTCAGCAGCCGGAAACCGAAGCCCTTCAGAATTTCCCCGGCCACCTTGGCGCGCGATTCAAGGGCCTCCGGCCACGGAATCCCGTTGTCGCCGCAGACACAGACGTCGGACACGCCTTCGAACGAGGGCTGGTAGCGGTCATGCACCTCGTCGGCCCAGGATTCGAGCGCTTCATACGGGTCGGTGTGGAGGCTGAAGCGGAGCGTTTCCGACTTCAGTTCCTGCCCCGCCTTCAACCTGTAAGCCCCGAACGCACAGGTTGCGCGGTATTCCGTGATTCCTTTTCCAGCAGCATACTGAACGACGTGGCCCGTCTGCATCCGGTCGAGGGTGACAAACCCCAGCAGGGACGTGGCGCCTGATGCCGGATCGTAGAGGTGGCAGAGGTTGGCCGAGTCGTGCGGACCGTCGGTCTCCGCAAACCGCTCGACGCACATGCTCCAGGCGCGCCAGCCGAAGAAGCGCACGTCGCCGGGGCTGCGTCCGAGATCGACGATCCCGCCGGCATCGGACCGGCCGTGCAGGATGTTCCAGGGACCGACCGTGACGTCCCGGCCGCTCGCGTTGACGAGCGTGGCGTCGAGCTGGAGGCGCCCTGCCGCCGCCGCCCGGACTTGCCAGCGCCACCGCAACCCGTCGGCAAACCGGTATTCCGCCGTGCCGACGCGGCGGCCGTCGGCATCGAGGCCATCTGTGCAGGACAGGCGCTCCGCATCGTCCAGCCAGAGTTCCCGCCCGTCGACCATGACCGACCCGGAAACATTCCGGAACGACAGCACAGACCCCGCCGCGTTGTCCAGGTTGATCCGCCCATCCCGGAACGACCAGGAGGCGGACAGGTTTCGTTGGCTAGATTTGGTCATTTCACGTTTCAATAGGAATGCCAGGGATTGTACCGCCCGACCACCAGATCCTGGATCGCCAGCGTTTCGTGGGCGGACTTGGCGGGCCATTCCCCCTTGATGATGCGGTCCAACGCCGCCCGGTCGCCGAACCGCCGCATGGCCTCCCACTCGCAGCCGATCACATGCTCCGCATCCCAGAACCAGCCGCCGTCGAGTCCCGCGTCGAGATAGCCCGCCATGCGCCGTGCGCGCGCCTTCAAATCGCCGTTCACCCAGCCCATACCATGCACGGCATTCGATCCGCCGCCGTAGACCTTGATGCCGGCCTGGCGCGCGAGGGCGTGCAACGCCTTCACCGGCGCAAGATCGTCATTGAGCGCCGGGTTGTCGCCGTGCCCCGCGCCGACCATGACGGTCTCCACCAGGCCGCGGCGGACCAGCAGGTCGGCGTCGAGGCCGAACAGCCGGTTGTGGGCGAAATCGCGCGGCACGATGCACGACAGCGCCTTGCCGCGCCGATCGCACAGGCGGCGGACCTTCGTCACAAAGCCGGCCAGCAATTCGTGCCGCACGGCCTGCATCTCGGGCGTGTCGCATTCCTCCGGCAGTTTCGGCGTTCGCCCGTGCTTCCGCCGGTAGGCGTCGATCACGGGCTCCTCGAAGAGCATCATCGTCAACCCCCGGTTGAAGGCCATGCAGAGGCCCTCCGGCTCGTAGTCCAGCAGCTCGTCCATGTAGGCGAGCACACGTTCCTGAACGCCGGGATACGCATAGCTCATGAAGTTGACGCCGCGGCCCTGCTCGTCGCGGCAGTGCCATTCGGGATGCTCCTTGAAGAAGCGGGTGGTCCAGTCCTCCTTGGGAAAGGG
>CAZQKI010000105.1:13610-15817 GCA_964592855.1 uncultured Lentisphaerales bacterium | reverse complement strand
GGCAGCCGCGCAGAGACAGGACGGCGCGGGAGCACCGTCCTACTTCGGGCGGTCCCATATGTCCCGCTCCGCCGTAGAGAAAAGGAAGGTCGGGGCGGCTGCTCATTTGCCGAATCTGGAGCATCCGACAAAGCTCGCGACAAAGCTTTGGGACTAGCCTGGCGGCAGGGGAGCGGCTGCGCCGCAAGTCTCATACTCGATCCAACTGGCCGGCAAAGCCGGCCAGAGGCTTCACTGAACCCTGAACCCGTTTTCCTGAACCCGCGGGGCGCGGCTACAAAGCTGACGCCCCCATAGCCGCTTGAGCTGACATGCACGCTTGAGCCTCCGCCCGAAAAGCTCTATAGTGCTACCGCATCCACCGAAGCACCGCCATGTCCGACACCGAACAGACACCCCTGAAGAGAATTCCGCGCCAGGCCTGGGTTGGAATCGATTTCACGCAGGAACCGCCTGTGGCTGTTACGGCCTGGCGCCGGCTGAGCGGCATCCAGAGCGCGCCGGTCGCCTGGCAGACCGTTCGCGCCCAGCGGCCCGACGGCACCCGTTGCGCACGCGCACACGCGATGGAGCAGATGTTCACCGAGCGCCTGGAGCCCCCCGCCAAGAACCGCGCCCAGGCTGAACGCCTCGCCGCCGGACTCCTCGATCTTTGTCTTCCCCTCCCCGTCGAGCGCTGCGCGGTGACCTGGGTGGACACGACCCCGCGAGGCGCCCCCCCCACCCTGCTGGCCTTCGCCATCCCCCACGAGGTGCTGAACCGGGATCTGGCGGCACAGCAAACGGATGGAATCGACGCCGAACGCGTGGTCCCCGCCGCCCTCGCACTCTGGACCCGCTTCGTCCGGACCTGCACGCCCCCCGGCGAAACGATCCAGCTGCTGCTCCATGCCACGGCACGACACTGGACGCTGCTGATCGGCCGCGGCACGGCGTTGCAGAGCTGTCTCACGCTGCCCGTGGGCGACGCCCCTGCCATCGGCCGCAATCTTCAAGTCTTCGCCCACCGATGGAACCTGCCGGCGAGCCAACTTCGTCTGTGCGGATCGACCGCCGATGAAGCCCTCCTCGGATCCCTGCGCAATCTGCCGACGCTGGCGCAGACGGAGATCCTGCTCGCCCCCCGCGCCGGAACGTTCCTGGCCTCCGCCCTGGCCGAAGAGGCCGTTGCCGCCGCCGGCCGGTCGGCGGGCAACTTGCGCTCCGGTGCGCAGACGCATCCGGCCCCGCTCCGCCGCGAGGCGCGGTGCCAGGGTCTCTACGCCACGGCGCTGGTCGTCTCCAGCCTGGTGCTGCTGACGGCGAACCTCGTTCAGATCGCGCATGGAAAACGTCTGGCGGACGACGCGGATGCCGCCCTGGCGCAGGCGGCCGACCGGCTGGCCGGCTGGACGCTCCCCTCGCGGGGTGCGGCGGCAGTTGAACTGGCCCGGCGCGAATTGGAAACGCGGCTGAACCCGGAAGTCGAGGCGTTCGGCGAAGTGCAAATGGTGTCGGCCCTGCCCAGGCTCCTCAGTGCCGCGGCCCTTCGGAACATCTCCTTCTCCGCGCTGAGCGTGGACGACCGTCGCATTGAGGTCGACGGCGACGCCGCCAGCGACGCCGACGTGGCCGTCTTGCGCGAGGCAGCCCGGCGCGAAGCCCTCACGCCGATCCTTGAGACCGAGCTCACGCCCGGCGGGCGCGTGCACTTCAGCGGCACCTTGATGCGCAAAGGGGTTCTGCCGTGAACGACACGCAGCGGCATCGGCTGCTTTCCGGGACACTCGCCGGCTTTGTGCTCACGGCGATCCTCTGCTTTTTCCTGCATCGCACGTACAGCGGGCACCTGAGCCGACAGGAGGGCCGGCTCCGCATCCTGAAGACGCTCGTGCCCGATCAGCAGCGCCTGAGCTGCTACGAGGCGATTGAGCGGGCGCTCCGACAGGCGCAGGCCGGCGGCCTCGTCACGCCCACGCAGCCCGAAAGCTGGCCGATCCCCGAGCGGCGCGAGATGAAGCGCCTGGCGGTGGCGGGTGATTGGCGCGGCGTTCAACTCGAGATGGCCTGGCCGCAACTGGAGACCGAAGCGGCGCTGGCCTTTATCTCCTACTACTCCACCAACTTTCCGGCCTGGCGCCTGTCGCGCCTGAATCTGGACGCGCTGGAGTCGGCAGGCAAGAGCCGCCTGGACCTCGTTCTGGAAAGCGCCGAGCCCGCGTCGGACT
>CAZQKI010000105.1:0-13510 GCA_964592855.1 uncultured Lentisphaerales bacterium | reverse complement strand
TCGTCAGCCGCCTCGCCGGGCAGGACGCCCTGCTCCCGGTATTCCTGAAGCTTGCGGTGGAGGGTCCGGCGGCTGATCCCCAGCTCCAGCGCCGCGCGCGTGCGGTTGCCCCCCTGCTTGTCCAGAACAGCGAGGATCTTCAGGCGTTCCGACTCCGCCAGCGAGCCCTCGCCCAGCGTCGCGCCCGCGCACGTCGACGCAACCTTGCCACGGACGGCGTCGCGGATGTTCAGCGGCACGTCGCGCGCCGTCAGCCGGTCGCCGCGGGCCAGCACGACCATCTTCTCGATCGTGTTGCGCAACTCGCGGACGTTGCCCGGCCAGGCGTAGGCGCTGAGCATGTTGACCGCTTCGGCGGTGAGCCCCTGCACCGGTTTCCCGTTCCGGACGCTGAACTCCTTCAGGAAGAAATCGCACAGGGCGGGGATGTCGCTGTTCCGCTCGGACAGCGGCGGCATGTGGATGTTGATGACATCCAGCCGGTAGAGCAGATCCTCGCGGAACTTTCCCTCGCGGACCATCTGGTGCAGATCGCGATTGGTGGCGGCAATCAGGCGGATGTCGACGGAAATCGTCTCGGCGCCCCCCACGCGCTCGAACTTCCGCTCCTCGATCACGCGGAGCAGCTTCACCTGGATGGCGTTGTCGATCTCGCCGATCTCGTCCAGAAACAGCGTGCCGCCGACGGCCATCTCGAAGCGCCCCTTGCGGCGCGCATCGGCGCCCGTGAAGGCCCCCTTCTCGTGTCCGAAGAGTTCGCTTTCGAGCAGGGTCGACGACAGGGCCGCGCAGTGTACCGCGACATAGGGGCCGCGCGACCGCGTGCTGAGGCGGTGCAGCGCATGGGCCACCAGTTCCTTGCCCGTGCCGCTGGCGCCGGTGATCAGCACCGTCGCCTGGGTCGGCGCCGCCTGGCGGATGGTGTCGAAGATCGGCTGCATGACCTGCGCGTTGCCGATGATGTTCTCGAAGCCGTACTTGTTGTCCAGCTGCTGTTCGAGGTCCCGGTTTTTGGTTTCGATGTCGCGCGAGCGGAGCGCGCGCGCGATCAGCATGTCGAGGTGATCGAGGTTCACGGGCTTGGTCAGGAAGTCGTAAGCCCCCTGCTTCATGGCCTCGACGGCCGTTTCGACGCTGCCGTAGGCGGTCAGCAGGATGCAGATGACATCGGGATGGTGCGCCTGGACCCGCTTCAGCAGCTCGAGCCCGTCCATTCCCGGCATCCGCATGTCGGTGAGCATGACATCGACGGAATCGTCGCCCAGGGCCTCCATGGCCCGCGCGGCGTTTTCGGCCAGCCGGACTTCAAAGCGCGTGCGCAGCGCGCGCTGGAGTCCCTCGCGCGTGTTCTTGTCGTCATCCACAATCAGGATGACCGGGCGATCGTCGGGGGTCGGCGGCATATCAGCGGTTCTCCATTGGCTCGGCGGGCGTCTTTACAACCGGCTCCACGGGCGCCTGAATCTTGCGGATGCGGCGCTCGGCCAGCGGCAGCAGAATGCGAAAACGCGTCCCCGCGTTGGGTTTGCTCGAAACTTCGATCTGTCCGCCGTGTTCCTGGATGATCCGCTGCACGATCATCAAGCCCAGGCCGTTGCCCGCCTCCTTCGTGGTGTGGTAGGGCTCGAAAATGCGGCTGAAGTCCTCCGGGGCGATGCCCATGCCGCTGTCCAGAAAATCCAAGGTGAGATAGGCATCCCCGACCGACAGGGAAATCGCCATCGTACCGCCATCGGGCATGGCTTCCAGGGAGTTTTTGATCAGGTTGAAGAAGACCTGCTTGATCTGCGCCGGATCGATGGGAATCCGGGGGGCCCCCTCCGCATTGGCGACGGCGACATCGATCCGCCGGTTTTCGATTTCCGTCCGCATGAGGTCCAGCGTTTCGCGCAGCAGGGCGCCGATGTCCGCGAGCACGAGCTGGGGCTTCGTCGGGCGCAGTGCCCGGAGGAACTGCGTGATAATGGCGTCCAGCCGTCCCACTTCGCTGCGGGCGATCTGGACCAGTTCCGACAGCGACTCGCGCTGTTCCTCCGGCAACGGGGCGAGTTCGCGCATCAACAGTTCCAGGTGGATGTTCAGCGCATTCAAGGGGTTGCCGATTTCATGCGCAACCCCCGCCGCCAGCAGCTTGACCGCGTTGAGCCGCTCCCCCTCGACCAGGGAGGCCTCCTGCTGGCGGTCGCGGGTGATGTCCCGGAGGATGATCAGGACCCCCTGCCCCTCCTTCTCGTTGTCGGGGAGGGGGACGGCGTAGACGCTCAGAAAACGGTGTTCGGGATAGGAGACCTCGATTTCCCGGCTGAGCAGATGCTTCCAGGCCCCGTCCGTCCCCAGGTCGGTCAGATGTTCCCAATCGAGGTCGTGCAGGTAGCGGACCATGGAGCGGCCGCGGACCTTTTCCGCCTCGAAGCCCAGCAGCCGCTCCGCGGCGCGGTTGCCATAGCTGAGCCGGCCTTCGCCGTCCAGAACCATCACGCCCTCTTGGATCGACTGAAACACCGTTTCGAGCAAGCCGCGTTCGCGCGCCAGGCGCAGCATGTGGGCCTGCAGGCTTTCCGGGTCGATCTTGTCGATCCGCGAGACTAACCGGTCAAAAAATCCAGACATGGCGATTCAACGTTCCCTTTACCGTGCAAAACGGGCTCAGTGTAGCACATCTTCGCGCCCGATTCCAAGGCGGCATCGGAGCTATTTCGGGCGTTCCTCCAATTTGCGCCTTGAAAAAACGGCCAAAAGAGCTTAAAACTATCGGCGTTCGCATTCAAAGCGTTTCAAACGAGGACTTCTTATGAGCCAGGACACCCCCATCACGCCACCCGCAGCCCCCCAAGGCGACATCCCGGAATATCTTCCCGAGGAGCTGCTCCCGGTCTACGACTGGTACCGCGAGCAAGGCAAGCAGCTGGTGTTTGCCGCAGGCTTCGTGCTGCTGGTCGCGCTGGGCACGTTTGCCTTCCTCCGCCACCGCGAAAACAAGGCTGCGGAAGCCTCGGCGGCGTTGATGAGCGCCGAAAGCGTCGAAGGGCTGGAAAATTTGAACAGCCAGTATGGCGGCAGCAAGATCGGTCCGGTCATCCGCCTCCGGCTGGCCAAGGCCTATTACAACGCCGGCAACTACAAGGACGCCCGCGCCACGTTCCAGGAGTTCCTGAAGCGCAACGGCAACCATGAACTGGCGGCCATCGCGAAGCTCGGACTGGCCGCGTCGCAGGAAGCCGAACAGTCCTTCGAGGAAGCCCGCACCGCCTATGCGGCGCTGGCTGAGGCTCAGCCCGGCCATTATCTTGTTCCGCTTGCCGTCATGGGGCAGGCCCGCTGCCTGGCGGCCCTGCAGCAGAAGCCGGCGGCGTTCGACCTGCTCGACCGACTGATCGTGTCCAAAAGCGGAACGCCCTGGGAGGAGATGGCCAAGGATCTCCGCGGCGTGATCGGTCGTTTTGAAGGATTCAAGTCGCGCTCGCTCTTCGACCAGTTGGATGCCGTGTCCAAGAAGCTCCCCCCGTCCAACGCGCTGACGACCGAGGACGTTCTGGATGCCGCCGCCATCAAGCCCGCAGCCGTTTCCACCAACGGCGCGGCAACGGCGGTCGCCAATGAGCCGGCCGCCAAATAGGGCCTTCCGTCCACCGTCCGGACGCACCGGCCTGGCCGAACCCGTTCCCGTTTGCAGGACCCCCACGCATGACCGACACTGCTTCGACGCCCGTGATGACCACCTACAAGCTGGTTCTGCCGGAGCATCTGAATCAGTACGGTTTTCTTTTCGGGGGCAACCTCCTGAAGTGGATTGACGAGACGGGATGGATGGCGGCGAGCCTGGATTTTTCCGGCCGCCATTTCGTGACGGTCGCCCTGGATCGTGTCGAGTTCCGCAAGGGGGCGCAGGGGGGCAACGTGCTGCGGTTCGATGTCGTGCGTGAACGGACGGGGAACACCTCGGTGACCTACCGCGTCGATGTCACACGCCGCAACCTCGAGACTGGCGCCGACGAGGACATTTTCGCCACCAGCATCACTTTTGTGCGCGTCGATGAACAAGGAAACAAATGTCCGCTGAACAACTCATGAAACGGGAGTCGGCCTCCGCCTGCAAGCCGGGAACGTCCCAGCGCGGCATCCGACTGCTGCTGGCCGTAATCGCGCTTTTCACAGGCGCGATGGCGGCCCTCCCGCTCCGGGGGGAGGTTAAAAGCCCCCGCTACGTCTTTCTGCTCATCGGCGACGGCATGGGCGAGCTGCAGGCCGAGGCGGCGGAGCGCGCCTGGGTGGCCGCGCCGGAAAACCGGCTTGTTTTCCGCGCGTTCCCCGTCCGCGGGGAGCAGCGGACGCGTTCCGCGAACAACGCGGTGACCGACTCCGCTGCAGCGGCCACCGCCATGGCCTGCGGCGTCAGAACCGTCAACGGCAGGCTCGCCATGACCACCAACGAGCAGAAGTTGACGTCGATCGCCCATCTCGTCCATCAGCAGGGCCGGAAGGTCGGCATTCTGTCCAACATCGGCATCGACCATGCCACGCCGGCGGCCTTCTACGCCCAGGCCGGCCTCCGGAGCAGCTACGCGGATATCGCGGCCCAGATGGCGCAGTGCCCCTTTGAATTCATGGGTGGCAGCGCGATGATCGGCCTGAAGCCGGCCGAGGCGCAGGTGATGGATAACGAGGCACTGGCCGTCGCCCGCGGATTTGTCCTCGTCAACACCCGGCAGGCCCTTTGCGATCTCCCCCCGGGCCGGCGCATCTTCGCCCACCAACGGCGGAATCCCGGCGACCGGCACGCCCTGCCGTGGGCCATCAGCGCGACGACAAATGACATCCCGCTCGCCGAATTCGCCGCGGCGGCGATCCGTCAGCTGCAGAGCAGCTCCTTTTTCATCATGATCGAGGGCGGTCAGATCGACAGCGCCGCCCACGCCAACGACCTGGCCTCGGTGGTTCGCGAAGTCGGGCACTTCAACGACGTCGCCCGCGTCTGTCTCGACTTTGCCCTGGCGCATCCGGACGAAACGCTGATCGTGGTGACCGGGGACCATGAGACCGGCGGACTCACGCGCCTGAATGATGACTCAGCCGATCCCAGGCGCCTGCTCGGACAGACGCTCGCGGGCGGCGAAATCGTCAAGCGCTTTCAGGAACGGCTTGCCCAGAAGGCCTCCTTCACGGCGGCGACGGAAGAACTCGTCCGCTGCTTCGGATCGGGTGCCTTTACGGCCGGACAACTCCGGCAGATCGAGCCGCTCTGGCAAGCCGCGATCGCGGGGAGCGGTGAAATCGACAAGCGGGCACTGGCTTTCGTCGTGCAAACGGGCAAGCTCTTTGTCGAAGGCACGGGTTACGGGTTCACCACCGGCGGGCATACCGGCGTTGACATCCCCGTCTATGCCCATGGCGTGGGCGCCGCGGGTTTTGCCGGACGCTACGACAACACGGCTATTTTTGATCGCTTGAAAGAACTGATGATTCCGCCGGGGGGCATCCCGGCAAACGAGCAGAATAAGAATTGACAATTTCGTCCCGTTCCCTTCAAATGGCTCCGTTGCAAACTCGCGACGAGCGGATGGTCGAGGTGCTCAATGTTGGCAATTACATTTCATGGTGCGGCCAGGACAACGACGGGGTCGATGCACCTCGTCGAGGCGAATGGCTTGCGCCTGCTGCTGGACTGCGGCCTATTCCAGGGCCATCGCAAGGATGCGTTCGAACGCAACCGCACCATGCCGATCGATCCCGCCACGATCGACGCCGTCGTGCTGTCGCATGCGCACATCGACCATAGCGGCAACCTGCCCACGCTGGCGCGCCAGGGGTTCCGCGGCACGGTTTTCTGCACCCCGGCCACGGCCGATCTGTGCGCCATCATGCTCCGCGACTCGGCCTACCTGCAGGCCCAGGACCTCCAATTTGTCAACAAGAAGCGCCAGGCGCAGGGCAAGAAGCTCTTCGAGCCCCTCTACGAGGAGGAGGATGTCGACCACATCCTCAGCCGCTTTCAGCCCGAACCGCTCGATCACCCGATCGACCTGGGCAAGGGCGTTTCGGCCGTGCTCCATGAAGCCGGGCACATTCTCGGCTCCGCCGTCGTCCAACTGGATGTCCGCCCCGCGCGCGGCCTGCCGCACCGGCTGCTGTTCTCCGGCGACCTGGGGAATCCGGGCCAGCCGATCATCCGGGATCCCGCCGTGGTCGAGGGCGCCAACACGCTGCTCATCGAGAGCACCTACGCCGACCGCGACCATCCGCCCATCGAGGATGTCATGGGGCGGCTGAAGGGATTCATCGAGGACATCCACCAGCAGCGGGCCAAGCTGATCATCCCCGCCTTCAGCGTCGGCCGCACGCAGAATATCCTCTACTACCTGAACCAGCTCGTCGAGAGCCGCCGCATGCCGCCAACCCCCGTCTTCGTCGACAGCCCGCTCGCCACGCGCGCCACGGCCATCTATGCGCGCCATCCCGAATGCTACGACGAGGGCGCCGCCGCGATGCTGCAAGCGGGCAACGACCCGTTCAAGTTCCCCGGTCTTCAGTTCACGCACAGCGTCGAGGAAAGCATGGCGCTCAATGAGCGCAAGGGCCCCTTCATCATCATATCCGCTTCGGGCATGTGCGAGGGCGGCCGCATCGTTCACCATCTGCGCAACAACATCTCCGATCCGCGCAACATCATTCTCATCGTCGGCTTCCAGGCGGAAAACACCCTGGGGCGGCGGATCGTCGAACGCGAACCCACCGTCAAGATTTTCGGCGAGCCGGTCGAGCTCAAGGCGCGCGTGCATACGATCAACGCCTTGAGCGCCCACGCCGACCGCCGGGGGCTGATGTCGTGGTTCGACCGCGTCAAGTCACCGGCCCTCGACAACGTCTTCGCGATACACGGCGACGAGGCGCAGACCGATGTCATGATCAACCTCCTCCACGAACACGGGGCGAGGCAGCCTTTGGCACCCGTGCCGGGACAGCGCTTCATCCTGTCAGAATAGACATCATGCCATGAGACTCACCGCGCAACTCACCGTTCAGGCGGGTCCCGACAAGGGGCGCGCCATCAACGTGCCGCCCGGCGGCATCCGGCTCGGCCGCTCGAGCGACAATGACGTCGCCCTCTCCGACCCCATCCTTTCGCGCCACCACTGCCGCCTGGACTACAGCGACACGGGCGAACTGCGCGTCACCGATCTCGACAGTGCCAACGAGACGCTGGTCAACGGCAAGCCGGTCAAGGAATGCCTGCTCAAGATCGGCGACCAGATTCTGATCGGCGACACGCGGATGGTCGTCGCCACGCTGGCGTCCGCCGACGCGGGCACGTCCGCCGTGCCGGCCGTCCCGCCGGCTTCGTCCGACCCCGCCGAGCCTCCCGTCTATGTGGATCTCGGGTTCAACGAGCCTGAAGGCGGGGCGGTTCGCTCCCCCTCCATGCGCCCGTTGCTCTGGGCCATCGGCGCGGCCGCGCTGCTGTTGCTGGGCGCCGCGCTCATCATGCGCGCGCCCGAACCGGCGCCGGCCCCCGCAACCCGTGCCCTCCCCGCCAGCAACCTGCTCCCGCTGGAGATCCACTACGAGAAGATCGAAGCCACCACCAATTCGATTTTCCGCTATGACATGACGCTCACCGCATCGCTGTCGCTGGCCATCACGATTGACGACCTCGCGGAGAACCGCCATGTCCGCGAAGAGACGACCGTCGCGACCAACCTGGTGCGCGAGCTGGCCCGCGAACTGGATCGGAGCGGATTCTTCAGCTTGTCCGACACCTACGAGGGCGTCGCCCGCGACGACTTGCTGAACTCCTGGGAGATCACGGTCCTGCAGGGCCGCCGCATCAAGCGATGCCGCGTGTTCAACCGCGTCGAACCCGAGATCTTCCAGATGATCCGCGAGCGGATCGAGACGTTCGGCAAGAACGAACTCGGCATCTGGGCCATTCAGTTCTCCCGCGACAAGCTCGTGTCGCTCGCCGCGGAGGCCTTCACGCGCGCCTGCAACAAGTTCGATGAACGCGGCATTGCCTACGGCAACACCGCCGATGCGATCCAGCGGTTCAAAGAGGCGGCGTTCTACCTTCAGACGATCGACCCCAAGCCCGATTTCCACGGCGAGCTGATCAGCATGCTCGCGCAGGCCGAAGAGGAGCTGACCCGGCGCTACGAGGAACAGCGCTTCATCACGGACCGCGCCTTGAACTTGAAGGAGTGGGCAACCGCCGGGCGCGAACTGCGCATTCTCCGCGAGATGATCCCGGACCGCGCCGACCCCCGCAACATTGAAGCCACGCGCAAACTGCTGGACGTCGAAAGCCGACTCAAAACGAAAGGAAAGCCGTGAAATCGTTGTTTGCCGCGCTGGCCTGCTTGCTCGGGGTGACCGCCGGGTTCTGCGCTGCCCCCAAGCATCCCACGACGGGAACGCTGTCGATCATCGCCGCGCCGGAAGAATCCGCCGTGTTCATCAACCGCGTCCTTCGGGGCTCCGCCCCCCTCACGGCCGAACTGGATGCCGATGACTACCTGGTCACGATTGAGCGTGCCGGCTGCCGCCCCGAGCACCGCTCGGTCACCGTCACCGCCGGCGTGCGCCAGACCGTGCGTGTCGAGCTGGCCGCGTTGACGGGACTGCTTCTCGTCCACAGCACGCCGTCCGGCGCCGAAGTCACCATCAACGGCATCGACCACGGTCGAACCCCCGCGCTGATCACCACCCTCCCGCTCGGCGTCTACCGCGTGAAGCTGGACCTTCCGGGCTATCGCGCCAAGGAGATTGAAGCCGCGCTGACCGACCGTGTCCCCCACCACATCAAGGTGGATCTCACCTCCGACTCGGCCACGCTCAACATCACCTCGGCCATTCCCGACGCGGAGGTCCTCGTCAACGGCGTGATCCGCGGGACGGCACCCTGCACGGTTGATCGCATTCCCGCCGGCGAAATCGTCGTCGAAGTCCGCGCGCCGGGCTATGTCACATTCACGCAGATCATGCGGCTTGCCGAAGGGGAAATTCACACCCTGCCGGTCCGCATGGACGAACAGCCGGCTTCGCTCAACGTCGTCTCCATCCCCGACCGGGCCCGCGTCTATGTGAACAACGACTTCAAAGGCGAGACCCCCCTCGCCCTTGCAAAGCTGATGCCGGGAGAGCACCGGGTCCGCGTGGAGCTTCCGGGCTTCGAAGCCTCCGCACGCACCCTCACGCTGGCCCGTGGCGACAGCAAAACCGAAGAATTCCGCCTGACCGGCAACACCGGCCGCCTGCTCGTGACCACCGAACCCGACGGCGTCACGCTGCTGATCAACGGCGAACCGCGCGGCAAGACCCTCGCGGCCCAGGGCGAAGGCATCCGCGCCTCCGCGCCCTTCGCGGTGGACTTCATTCCCGAGGGCACCTACGCCGTGAAGTTCGTGCGGCAGGGCTACTTCGAACAAACGGAGGACGTCGTGGTGCAGCGCGGCCAGACCCAGACGATGCACATCAAACTGGTCCGGCGTTTCATTCCAAACTACGAGGTGACGACGGCCGGGGGGACTTACCGGGGCATTTTCGAGTCCAAAACGGACGAATCGATCCGGATGGAAATCGCCCCCGGGGTGATTTCCACCTACCTGATCAAGGATGTCCGCAAGCATCGTCCGCTCCCCGACACCATCGACCCCTAGTTTTTATTTGGCGTTAGGGGGAGGAGTGCTCTATACTGCCCCCCGGCTGGAATAATAATAAATTTTTACGAGCGCTGCTATGAAGCGATTGACCCAGATACTCATTGTGATCGGCTGCACGATCGGGATGCTTCCCTTTGCCGGTTGTGGCGGAGGCAACGGCGCCGTGACTGTTGCCAAGGGCATTGCCAAGCTCGAAGCTGGCGATTACGCAGCCGCCGCGCGTGCTTTTTCACAGGCCACGCGACGCATCAAGGACTCGGCTCCCCTCTACTACAACCTGGGGACGGCCTACTTTAACTTGGGCAAGTACGATGCTGCAGCCTCGGCATTCGAAGCCGCGCTGCGCATCGACCCCGGCCATCTGCTTTCCGATGAGCTATTGGCGCAGACCCACATCCGGCAGAAGGCTTTTGAACCGGCCATTGCGATTCTGCGGTCGTTGAGCCAGCGGGTTGACCGACAAGACCGCCCACGCCTGCTGAATGTGCTGGCGATTGCCGAACGCGGCGCCGGCAGCAGCGACCTTGCCGCCCTTCACCTCGTTCAGGCCGAGCGCCTGGACCCGCGTTACGCACCGACCTATTACAACCTGGGCAATCTGCTTCACGACGAGTTCCAGCTGTTCACCGAGGCCACCGACCAGCTTGAAGTGTTCATCCGCTTGGCGCCGAGCGAGGATCCGCATGTGGAAAAAGCCAGCGAGACCCTTCGCCGCCTCAAGGCGTCGGGCGCCAACCTTCCCGGCAAAAGGCCGGGGCGTGAAGGCGCGCCGCGGAATTCCGCGGCCGCCCTGCTGGCCATCCGCGAGGGCGATACCCTTTACAAGGCTCGCCAATGGGCCAGGGCCGAAACCTGCTATGCCCATGCCCTGACGGCTGATTTCCTGAATTACGATGCCGCCATCCGCCTGGGCTATGCGCGAACGGGAGCGGGCAACCTGCCGGAAGCCATCAAGGCCTATCAGCGGGCGGGGGAGATCTCGCCCGACAAAATCGAACCCATCTTCCTTCAGGCCCATACGGCCTACGCCAACCGGAGCTATGCGCAGGCCGCGCAACTGCTCACCACGATCGCCATTCCGCGCTGGCCGGCCTACGCGGCCAGCTACCACCTCATGGCCTGCGTACGCGCGGCTCAACAGCGCATTCCCGATGCCGTCCTTTACGGCCGCTACTACCTGGAGCTTGCATCCCCTAAAACAGAAGGTTATGCACAATTTCAGACCTGGCTGAACGGTCTTCCTCAAAAGAGTCAGTAGGCATGTAATGGTTGCCAATTTCGATCTCACGAGCTTCCTGTCCAAGAGCAGCGCGAGCAATTGGATTGATGGGGTCTGCCTGGTTGTGTTGGTCATCAACATCGTCATCGGCTACATGAAGGGGTTTTCATGTATGCTGGCCACGCTGCTCGGCATCCTCCTCGCCTTGCAGGGTGGATACTGGCTCTATCCGACAATCGCCTATTTCTGCGGCAGTCTCGCCTTCTGCCGGAGCCACCCCATCCTCGGATCGATCTTCCCCTATTTGCTGGCCGTCGCGATCGGGTTAGCGGCCTTCCTCCTCCTGCGGCTTTTGCTCCATCGGTTCTTCAAACTGCTCGTCGAGCAGCCTGTCGACCGGATCTTCGGCATGGTCACCGGAATCGCCCAGGGACTGCTGCTCCTGTTTTTCCTCTTCACCCTCGTCTGCCTGCTGCCGCAGACCTGCAAGTTTCGTCAGGTCGCCGGCGACCAGTCGCGCGCCGGACACATCTTCACCCCCTGCGTCCGTTCCCTTCTCCAGATCCGTCCTGAATCGCTCGTCCTCTTCAAGTCCGAACCTGAAGTCTCAAAAAAGAAACCGCGGCAGTCACCCTCGCCGGCCAAGAAGCCCGCATCCAAACCGAAGAAGAAGAAAAAAAGCTGACCACACGGGGCGAGATGCCATGGCCGGACGCGTGACAGAGCAGACGTTGGAGGAGATTCGCCAGCGAATCGACATCGCCGATCTCATTGGATCGCGCATCACCCTCAAGCGTGCCGGAACGGTCTTCAAGGCCTGTTGTCCGTTTCACAAGGAAAAAACGCCGTCGTTCAACGTCAACCCGATCCGGCGCACGTATCATTGTTTCGGTTGCGGAGCCCATGGCGATGTCTTCAAGTTTCTGATGCAGGCCGATGGCCTGACCTTCATGGACGCCGTCCGCGCCCTGGCCGCCAAGGCGCTGGTCCCCCTGGACACCCAGATCGACTATGAGGCCGCCACCCGCAACGCACTCTACAGCATGCACAGCGATCTGGCCGCGTTCTACGGACGGTGCCTCAAGGCGCACCCCTCGGCCGCCGCCGGACGAACTTACCTCACCCAGCGTAAACTCGATGCCGAGACCGCCGAGCGCTTCGGCATCGGTTTCGCCCCCGCCCTGCCCCGCACGCTTGAACGCTGGGCGGCCAAGAACGGCTACAGCGTCGAACAGCTGGTCGAGGGCGGACTCCTGGTCCCGCCGCGCGAGGATCGTCGCGAGGACGACTACTTCGACCGCTTCCGCGGCCGCCTGATGTTTCCGATCCGCGATGCAACAGGACGCGTCGTGGGCTTCAGCGGACGCATCCTCGATCCCAAGGCGAGTCCTGCAAAATACGTCAATAGCCCCGAAACCCCCATTTTTCACAAGGGGCGCATCCTCTACGCGCTCGACCTCGCACGGGCCAACATTGTCCGCAACGCCCGGCGCGAGGCCATCATCTGCGAAGGCCAGATCGATGTCATCCGCTGCCACGCCAACGGGTTCGACACGGCGGTTGCCGCCCAGGGAACCGCCTTTACCGAAGAGCATGTCCAGTTGCTGAAGCGCTACACCGACAGCGTCGTCCTGGTCTACGACGGCGACGCCGCGGGCCGCAAGGCCGCCCTCCGTACCGGCCAGCTCTTTCTCCGCGTCGGCATTCCCGTACGCGTCGCCAACCTTCCCGTCGGACAGGACCCCGACTCCCTCCTGCGCGACCAGGGGCCCGAAGCCTTCCAGCAGTTGCTCGACCAGGCGGAATCCATCACCGCCTTCCAGATCAAAACCCTGCAAGCCCTCGAACAGGACGCCCATGCCGTCGATGCCATCGGACGCGTTTCGGGACACGTACTGGAACTGCTCGCCGACTGCTCAAAGGCCGTCCTCCGCAGCCACCTGCTTCAGGAAGCCGCCGAACTCCTCCATCTGCCCGCCAGCGCGCTGGAATCCGACCTGGAGCAATTGCTCCTCCGGCGCCAGCCGCTGTCCACGAACCCGTCGCCCGCGGCGCCGCAGACGCCGGTCGCCGACGCGCCGGCGGGCGATGCACCGCGCGGAACGTCGCGATCAGGCGACTCGCCTGCGACCCTCGCGCGGAACCCCGCGCAGGCAATGCCGCCAGCGGCCGCCGTGCCGGTGCAATCCCATGCCTTCAGCCTCTGCGAACTGCTGCTGCACCATGCCGAAGACCCCGCCACCATTCAATTCGTCTGCGCCTGGCTGCCGCCAGGCCTGCTGGACGAACCGCCGGCACGCGAAATTGTCACCGCCGCCATCATCCTCCACACAACCGGCGAAGATCGGCTGGGCACGCTCGCAACCGAAGGCAACCCCGTTACGCGATCATGGATCGAACGGCTGGCCAGGCGGGAATCCCCGCTGCTGCATGCGCAGGAAATGACGCCCTGCCAGGCCGCCGAGGATATCATTGCGCGCATCTGGATCGACCACCTCAAGCGCGAGCGTCAGGCGCTGGACAGCGGAGACGAGGCTCAGTCCACACGCCGCTACGCGCTGACCCGGGCGATTCAACGCCTGAGCCTGAATGCCCCGTGGGCCTCCCGTTCCACCCTCCTGACCGGCGAACTCGCCAG
>CAZQKI010000104.1:0-15878 GCA_964592855.1 uncultured Lentisphaerales bacterium | reverse complement strand
CCGTCCTGTCTCTGCGCACCTGCCGGGACGGCCCGGAGGACCGTCCTACGTCGCGTGCTCCCCCGCTTCCTCGTTCCCTGCGGGCGAACCGCCACCCCCTACTCGTACACCTACTCGTACACTCAAATCTTGCCCTATCTCGGGAGATTCGCGTGTACGAGTAGGTGTACGAGTACGTGTGGTGGGACCGTCCACCGTCGGGTGCGTCTGCGCGGTCCGATACGTCCCGCGCTACTTATGCGGACGCTTCGAGTCGGGCGCGAGTGGTAGAGCGGGGCGTATCGGACCGCTCAAAGTCAATCGAGCGCAAAATGAACGTAAATGACTGGATTTTAGCGAAATACGCAAACAAACCGCGTGTGGTGTCTCAGACCAGTGAGGCCTCTGGCGGCCGGCAGCCGCCAGTTGGATCGAGTGAGAGACTTGCGGAGCAGCCGCGCCCTTACCGCCAAGCTCGTCCCAAAGCTTTGTCGCAAGCTTTGTCGCGAGCTTTGTCGACAAAGTGTACGACAAAGTGTACGACAAGGCAGGTTGAGCCGTCCGTTTCAAACGAAGTGTTTGCATTCGTAGCGCCGCATCAACGGGCGAGGCCGCCCGTTCCCCCAAACGCCTGTCCCAAATCCATGCGCTTGCTTCGTTTACGAGCGCCCGGGAGAACGGGCAGCCTCGCCCGTTCGCAGGATTCAATGAGGGAGATCGGAAGACGACTACGGCGACGACTACGGTGGACGATTGGTGCTTCGCTCTCCTCGTCATCCGTAGTCGTCGCCGTAGTCGTCCACCGAAAAGTGCGACTAAATGGCCAAGTTGCGGACAACAACTTGAAGTCATGGACGAGCCGCATCGTCCTTGTTCTCGAAAAATAGCATCGAGGACGAGGACGACGACGAGGACTAGGGTGCCACGGTCCCCTTCATCGCGCCCCCGACGCAGCGTCTGAAGCCGCACTGGACCCCGCCGTCCCCGGCGGTAGGTGAAAAGAGAAGTCGCCCCGACCTCCATTTTGCGAGTTGAGCGTTGAGCGTTTGGGTTCTCAGATCAACAGGCCGTCCCGACTTCCGTTTCTCAACGGCGGAGGACCGCCGAGTCCATCTCGTCCCTTTGCGCGCCTGGCCTCCGGCGAATAGAACCGAACTGGACCCCGCCGTCCCCGGCGGTAGGCTAGCCAATTTCGGGGGTTCGGGATCGTTGTCCCGATCCTCGTCCCGATCATTGTCGACCGACGAAGATCGGGGCGAGGATCGGGACATAGATTCAGATCGACGAAGATCGCGACAATGATCGCGACAAAGAACAAAGAACAGTTCCCAACGCCTTGACAGTTCTCGTCGGCAGTGGCACTATCATATCCAGCGAATGCAACCCATTTCCATGCGAGTGAAACGCGTACTGGCGACCATGCTGTTCCTGCTGTTCATCGGCGGGAACATCCTCGCACCTGCATTCCACCAGGCGGAATGCGACGAGGAGCACCTCGCGCACGCCGACGGCACCTGCGTGTTATGCCAGGTCGCCAACACGCCGGCCATCGCGCCGGTATACGGCGTTGTCCTGTTTGTCGATTCCCCCGTTGCCGTTGATCGCTTGATTCCCGTATCGAGGCCCTACACCTCCGTCTTGCACGCCGCCATTCAGCCGCGCGCGCCTCCTGTCTGAGCCGATTCAACCGTCCATTGTCCCGTCCATGCGACCGCCGGGTGCGGTCACATCGGTTTGAACACTCAACAACAGGCTACAGGAGGCCTTTATGCACATTCGTATTGCAGCACGCAGTCTACCGTTGATTGCGATGCTTTTCGCGACACAGGGCACCCCCGCTCAGGAAGCCCAACCCGTCACGGCCTTGTCCGGACTCCAAAGAAGTTTCCAGTCATTCAATCCCGACGTCTCGGCGATCGTGGATCTCTACTATCACGCGGACGACTCGGAGGAGGGCATCAGCCACATTTTGGGCGAAATGTCCGGATTCGGCCACGTTCATAGCGACGGCGAACACCATCACCATGGTCCCGATGAAGGGTTCAACCTCCGGCATCTGGAACTGCAGTTCTCCGCCGAGGCCGATCCCTATTTCAAAGGCTCAGCCATCGCGGCCATCGACGTGGACGGCGCGGAGATGGAGACCGCCGAAATCGAGACGACCAGCCTTCCCTGGGGCTTCAAGCTCAAGGGCGGCAAGTTCTTCAGCGACTTCGGCTACATCAACGCCCGGCACTCGCACGAGTGGGACTTCTCGGATCAGCCGCTGATCCACAAGCTCTGCCTGGGCGACCACGGGTTGAATGAAAAGGGACTTCAACTCTCCTGGCTGGCGCCGACGCCGTTTTATCTGCTCGCCGGTGTGGAGGCGCTCCAAGGGGAGAACGAAACGATGTTCGCCTATTCCGGCGAGGCTCCCCTTCCCTCACACGACGGGCCGCGGCTCGGGGTGGGCTGGTTGAAGGTCGGACCGAATCTGCCCGGCAATCACGGCCTGCAGTTCGGCTTCTCCGGCGCCAGTGGAAATCACCAGGAAGCCCACGATGGCGACGGGGACGGAACCGAGGACCACTGGCTCGACGGCGACAGCACGTTCTGGGGCGCCGACGTCGTCTACAAGTACAATTCGCCGCAGGCCTACGGGCAGGGTGACCTGATCCTTCAAGGCGAGTACTTCAGCCGCAGCAGGGACCTGGAACTCGTCGGGCACGACCTTGCGCCGCAGCTCATCGGCAACTCCCGTGTGGACGACCAGGACGGCTACTATGTGCAGGCGGTCTACGGCTTCCTGCCCCGCTGGCGCGGCGGGCTCCGCTGGGAGCAGGCTGGCTTGACGAACGATTCGGAGCTGCCCGATGGCTCACGCGAAAGCTTCGGCAGCAGTAGCCGCGTCGGCGCGATGCTGGACTTCACGCCGTCGGAGTTCTCCCGCCTGCGCCTGCAAGTCAACCGGGGGTCCTACGAGACTGCCGAGGGCGCGGAAGACGTAATGGAGGTCTATCTCCAATGGATGGTCTCGCTCGGCGCCCATGGCGCCCACAAGTTCTAATAAGGAATCTACCTATGAAACGCTTTGGATTATTGATTGCAGCTCTGTTGACATTCGGCCCGACACGCGAGACAGCCGCCGGGAAGTTGAACATCGTGACCACCACATCGGATCTGGCAGCCATCGCCCAGGCGGTTGCCGGCGAACAGGCGGACGTCTACAGCATCACCACCGGCCGGGAGGATCCGCACTTCCTGACGGCCAAGCCGGGGTTCATCATGAAGGCCCGGAATGCCGATTTGTGGATCCGCATCGGGCTGGAACTGGAGATCGGCTGGGAGGGACCGATCCTGGACGGTTCCCGCAACACCCGCATCCGTGTCGGCGGCAACGGCCATCTGGACGCCTCCGAAGGCGCGCTGATTCTGGATGTGCCGCAGACAACCGTCTCGCGGGCGATGGGCGACGTCCATCCGATGGGCAATCCGCACTACTGGCTCGATCCGCTCAACGGCCGCCGCATCGCCGGCGCCATCGGGGAGCGTCTGGCGATCCTCGCGCCGGCCGATGCCGAAGGGTTCCGCGCGCGGGCCACGGCTTTCCAGAAGACCCTCGACGAAAAGATGTTCGGCGCCGAACTGGTCAAGGCCGCAGGCGCGGACCCCCTGTGGGCAAAAACGCAGGAGGGGGCGCTGGACGCCTGGCTCGCGGGCCAGGCCAACCTCCCCAAGGCGGGCGGGTGGATGGCGGCATTGGCACCGCTGCGCGGACAGAAAATCGTGACGTATCACAAGAGCTGGATCTACTTCGCTTCGCGCTTCGGCATGGTCGTGGCGGCCGAACTGGAACCAAAACCGGGCGTTCCCTCGACGGCCGCGCACCTCACCGAAGTGGCGAAACGGGTCAAGACCGATGGCATCAAGCGCGTTCTCCAGGAGCCCTTCTACAGTGTGAAGGCCGCGAACCAGATCGCGGAGAAGACCGGGGCGCACGTCGTGGTGGTCGCCAACTCGGTCGGCGGTCAGCCGGAGGCCACGGACTACGTGGCGCTGATGGACCTCATCGTCGGCCAGGTTTCCGGGGCACGCTGACCGGGCATCCCTATGGACAACAAGCCATCATCGGTGATCATCGCGTGCGAACATGTCCATGTTGCCTTCGGGCGGCAGGAGGTGCTTCACGATGTATGCGTCGAAATACAATCGGGGACCCTCCTGCCCTTCGTCGGCCCGAACGGCGCGGGCAAAACCACCCTCCTCCGCACCCTGCTCGGACTGCTGAAGCCCGTCCGCGGGCGCGTCCAGACGCCCTTTGCCGGAACGCCCGCCGGCTACCTGCCGCAACAGAAGTCCATCGACCCCCTGTATCCGGTGAGTACCCGTCAGATTGTGGAGATGGGGCTCTATCCCGAACTGGGGTGGTGGCGACTTCCCGGTTCCGCGCAGCGGCGGCGGGTTGACGGTGTGCTGGAGCGCCTCGGTTTGACGGAGCATCAGTCCAAGGCCTTCGGCGAGCTTTCGGGCGGCATGAAGCAGAAGGCGGTGCTCGGCCGGGCCCTGGTCAGCGGCGCGGATGTCTTCATCATGGACGAGCCGACCTCGGAGCTGGACGAGGCCTCCGAGCGTGAAGTGCTGGCGCATCTGGCCACGCTGTGCCGTGAAGGCGGCAAGACCGTGCTGCTGGCGCACCATGGCATCGACCAGGCCCGGGCGCTCTCGGAGACGGTCTGCGTCGTCAACCACGGACGGGCCCGGATCGTCGACATTGAGCAGGCGCGCCAGCTGTTGGCCGGCACAGCCTGCATCGGAGGCGCGTGTCATGCATGAGACGATGTTTCAAATGCTGAGGTCCTTTCCCCAGGCCCTTCTGGCGGGCCTGCTGGTGGCCGTCGTCTGCGCCTGGCTGGGGGTGTATGTCATCCTCAAGCGGGTGGTCTTCATCGGGATCACGCTGTCCGAAATGGCCGCCTGCGGGATCGCCGTTGCGATGCTGGTGGGACTGCCGCCCTTTCTGGGCGCCATTTTCCTGGCACTGGCCGGCGTGGCCGTGCTGGCGATGCCTTTTGAAAGCCGTCGCATTCCACGCGACGCGGTCCTCGGCGTCCTTTTCGTCGCCGCATCGAGCCTGAGCGTCCTGCTGGTTTCAGGGAGCGGACATGGACTGCAGGAGATCAAATCGCTCCTCTATGGCGATCTGATCCTGACGACGCCCGCCGACCTACGCGTGATCGGCGCAGTGCTGATTCCCTCGCTGGCCTATCTGCTTCTCTTCCAGCGACCGACGCTCTACGCCTTCCTCGACCGTGAAGCGGCCACGGTTCTGAAGGTCCGTCCGGGGCGATGGGAACTGGCGTTTTTCCTGCTTCTCGGGTTGGTGGTGGCCGTGGCGTCGAAAGTGGCCGGTACGCTGCTGGTGTTCTGCTACCTGATCGTGCCGCCAACCCTGGCCCTGCTCCTGTCCCGCCGCCTCCGGACGGTCATGCTGCTCGCGGCGGCCATAGCCGCTTCGGGAACTGTTGCCGGGCTCTGCATCTCCTTCAGGGCCGATTTGCCGACCAACCAGACCATCTGCGCCACTCTGTGCGCCATTCTGCTGCTGGCGCTTCCGCTTGGCGCCCTACACGGTTTGTTGCACCGCGCGTGTCGGCGTGCGTCATGAGCGAAGCGCGCCTCGATAAATTGCACCTGCGCAAACGGCGGGGCGTGGATACCGTGTTGAACGGCCATTTCAACGGCACGAATGGCGGGAAATCATCGCGCGCACCCGGAGGTGTCGATACAGGGAGACAGGAAGACCTTGAAGAAGACCGTTTGGCTGGTGGGGCAGGCGACAGATCCAGGTAGCCATCATTGAATGACCGCGTTCCCCTCCCGTTGAACCCGCCGTTTTCCGAATTGGCGCAGAGAGAATCGCCCATGCATGGCGGTCCGAAGTAGGACGGTGCTCCCGCGCCGTCCGGTCTCTGCGCATCCGCCGGGACGGCCCGGAGGACCGTCCTACATCGACCGCTCCCCCACTTCCTCGTTCCCTTCGGGTGAACCGCCACCCCCTACTCGTACACCTACTCGTACACTCACATCTTGCCCCATGTCAGGATAAGGCCTACACTCCTTGTCGAAGTGAACTGCCGGAATCCAAGCCGGCGGCGACAGGCCACCTACCGGAAAAAGGATCGAGACCAATGAACTGCAGCGACTTGCCCCCATCCGCCAACCTCTGCATCGCCGCGGCGCCGGGCCCAGGCCCCAGCGCCGAACCTGCCGCCCCCAACCCTTCCAGGTGGGAGGATGCGGTTGCCGCGTTCGAGCAGTCCGACCGCGTTTCGCCACCGCCCAAAGGCGCGATCCTCTTCACCGGCGCCTCCATCATCACCCGCTGGGCCACGCTCGCAGCCGATTTCCCGCAATACCCGGTCATCAACCGCGGCTTCGGCGGCTCGGAGATCGCGGACATCACGCACTTTGCCCCGCGAATGATCCTCCCCTATGCACCCCGAACCATCTATCTGCGCTCGGGCGGCAACGATCTGAAGCGTGGAAAATCGGTCGACCAGGTTTTTGCCGACTTCAGGGAGTTGGCCGACACCGTGCATGCGGCGCTTCCCCACACGGACCTCGTCTTCATCTCGCTCAGTCCCAGCATCGCGCGCCGCAATCAGGGGGACCAGGAGCAGACCCTCAATACGCGGATCAACGATTACATCCAGGGCAAAGACCATCTCCGCCACCTCGACATTCATGATCTGGTGCTGGGGCCCGACGGCGAGCCCCTCGCAGAACTCTTTGTGAAAGACGGGCTCCACTTCAATGCGGAAGGCTACAAGCTGCTGGCCGCCCGGATCGCCATCGACTTGAACCGATAAGCCCAGACGCGCGGTTGCACCACGAACAAACACTCGGGTAACTGCTGTGGAATCCGGTTGACGCGAACGGCGACGCTTACGGATTACGAGGAAGAACCGTCTTGTCGTCGGCCGTAAGCGTCGCCGTACGCGTCAACCGAATCAGAAAACCATGCGGCAACACTGCGACAGCAGGCACGGCTAGACCCGCATCCCGGCCATGAGTGCCTGTAATTCGGCGGACAAGTCGCGATTCGCGGCGCGCTGAATGCGGTCCTTCTGGGATGTCAGAATGTCGCGGCGCAAGGCTCCGTCGCTCAGCACGCGGTCGAACAGCGCCCCCAGCTCGGCCGGCGCGAGGTCCTCGTAGAGGACGCCGGCGCCGTCCATGGCCTCGGGCGTGCCGCCGGCGGCGCGGGCGATGACGGGCACGCCGTGCGCCATGGCCTCCACCAACGGGAGGCAATAGCCTTCATGCACGCTGGTCGATACGTAAAGGTCGGCCACGCGGTAATAGGACGACAATCCGGCGGGAGACGCAAACCCCGCAAAACAGACATTCGGCAGATCCAGATCGCCGACGAGCATGCGCAGCATGGCGAAATACCGCGGCGCGCTCCGGGGCGAGCCGACGATCAGCAGCCGGCTCCGGGGATTGATGCTCCGATGGTACCAGGCAAAGGCCAGGATCGTATCCTCGATCCGCTTGTTGGGGGCGATGCGCCCCACGAAGAGGATGTTTTTCTCGGGACCGGAACACGCGTCGATGATCTGCGGATCGGTCGGGCCGTCCAAACCATCCCGTGAAAACGGGAGCGGGAGGACCTGGACGGCTTCGATGCCCTCGGCCGTCAGCTCGGAGGCATTGAAGCGGGAATCCGTCCACACGGCATCGGACCTGAGGGCGACCTCGCGCAAGACGCTGCGCGCCGTCCGCAGCCGTGCCGCCACGGCATCGTCGAACCCGATGAAGTACTCGGCCGGCGTGATGTTGTGGTAGACCATGATCTTCCTGGCCGGCGACTGCAGGAACGCCTCGGTGGCCGGCGAAGCGATGCCGTAGTGGTGCAGGCAGATGTCGCCGGCCGCGGCGGCGTAGTCGGAAAGGGAACGGCAATCCTGCCGCAAACTGGGCGAGACGCAGGCGGGATCGACATAGATCTCCGAACCGAGGCCCCATTGCCGGAAGATCCGACGAAGCTGAACGGCCTCATTCGAGATGGCGTCGCCATCGGCATACCCGGCCATGATCTGATGAATATTCATCGCCTGTCACCGTCCGCCTTGTTTTTCCAACTCGGCCAGGCGCCGCTTCAAGTCATCCGTTTCCTGGCGCCGCTGGACGATCTCGAATTCGAGCGCGCTGGTCAACTGGGCATTGATCAGGTTCTGCCGGAACGCCATGCGCTCGTGCTGGTAGCGCAGCAGTTTCCAGAGTCCCTGCTTCACCCGTCCGATCATGCGTCCGCACGGCCCCGGGCGGACGGGAATATGAAACGCGCGGGTGTCCACCCCCTCGCGGTAGCGGAGGAGGCGGGTCAGTTCGCCCAGATAGTCCTCGGCCGATTTTGTCCGCGACAACGCCAAGGCACTGATCTCTTCCGGCAGCCTGGCCGGCTGGCAAAGCACGTCCCCCCGGGCCATGACCTCGGCCTGCCGGCGGAGGACCGGGCCCAGATCGTCGGTGCGATCACGACCGGCAATGGTGATTTTCATGGCGTTGGCTGATGCTCCCAGGCACAGTTCAACTGGAAGACGCCCTTGTCGTCGCTCACGTCCTTGACCATGAACGGATGCAGGTCTTCCTGACGGTGATACTGGACCGAGTGGTCCCACGAATGGACGGAGAGGGAGAGGAAAAACCGCCCCTGCTTCAGGGTCAGCGGATCAATGCGCAGGGAGACGCGGCCGGCGCCCTCGGCGGCGGCAATGGGACATTTGGCGATCTGCGTGTTGGAGCCGAAGACATAAAACCCGTTGCCGGTCTTGATGTTGAAGCCGAACACCGGCTGCTCGATGCGCCGCTGTGCGAAATAGCCGATCTCGATCGTCATGGCGCCGCCGCTGTTGAATGTGGCGGTCTCCGCCCCGGTCTCATCCAGCAGGCGGATGGAGCGCATCTCGATTTCGCGCGTGCCGTGCTCCTCCACGTTGAGCATGCCGATCCGGACCATGTACTGCTTGAGATAGGAGGCGATCACATCGGCGGGATCGCCCTCCATGATCAGCCGGCCTTCGTGGATCAGCAGCACTTCGCTGCAGAACTCCTCGACCGTCTCCAGGGCATGCGAGACGAACAGAATGGTCTTCCCCTGCTTCTGGAACTCGCGGATGCGGTCGAGGCACTTCATCTGGAAGGCCATGTCGCCGACGGCCAGCACCTCGTCGATGAGGAGGATGTCGGGGTTCATCTCGATCGCCACGGAAAACGCCAGACGCACGTACATCCCGCTGGAATAGTGCTTTACGGGCATGTCGATGAATTCGCGCAGCCCGGCGAAGTCGACGATATGGTCGAACCGCCGGCGGATGTCCTCGCGCGGGATGCCCAGGATCGCCGCGCTGAGATAGACGTTTTCACGCCCCGACAGATCGGGATGGAACCCGGCGCCCAGTTCGAGCAGCGCCGACAGGCGCCCGGTGGTCCGCACCGAGCCTTCGGTCGGCACCATGGTCTGAGCGATCAGGCCGAGGAGCGAACTCTTGCCCGAGCCGTTGGGGCCGATGACGCCGACCGTCTGCCCCTTGCGGACGGCGAAGTTGATGTCGCGCAGCGCCCAGAATCCATCCGGCTTGCCGCCGCGCAGCCAGCGCGGCAGCGAGCCCATGAGCGTCGGCAGGCCAACGCCTTGCTTGCGGAACCACTTTCCCAGTCCCTGGGCTTCGATTGCGTTCATAGGAGATCGGAAAAATCGCGTTCGGCACGCTGAAAGGCGATATAGGCCACCACCAGGATGACCAGCGGGAGGAGCAGCCCAGCGATGCTGGCGGCCGACCAGGGGAAGGCGACGCCCGGGATCTGCAGCGCGCGGTAGGCCGTGATGATGACGGTCATCGGATTCAGCATGTAGACCTGCGCGATCCAGGGGTGCGATTGGGCGACGGTCTCGACCATCGACAGGGGATACATCACCGGACTCATGAAAAACCAGGCGCTCGTCAGCAGGCCCACGATATGCTGAGTGTCGCGAAAATAGACATTGGCGGCGGCCACCAGCAAGGCCAAGGAAAAGCCCAGGAGCAACTGATACAGGCTCAGGAGCGGCACCCAGAGCGTGGTCAGCTTCAGGAACCCGCCATCCGTCACCATCAGAATGACGGCCACCAGCACCCATTGCACGACCAGCGTCAGGAGGAAATTGACCAGCGACGAGAGATTGACCGACAGCGGCAGGATGATCCGCGGGAAATAGACCTTCTTGACCAGCGAGGCGTTGCCGGTGACGCAGTTCATGCCGGAATTGATGCATTGCATCGTGAACTGCCAGGCGAAGACGCCGATGACGATGTTCGCGTACTGGTTGGCAATCCCCCGCGACAGCAGACGGAGGAAGACGATGTAGATGACCGCCATGAACAGCGGGTTCAGAACGGTCCATAGCAACCCCAGGACGGAACCCCGATAACGGATCTTGAGATCCCGTGTCACCAGGTTCCGGATCAGGTCCCCGTGATGGGTGATGTCCGTGATGATTTTTACCATTTGTTGCGTGCTGCAACTTTACCCGATTGCCGCACGGCGGTAAAGCCCAGATGCGATTCCCGCCGCAATCGGCAAGTGCCAGTGCCAGATGTCTCCGAATGTCGAATCGCACAGGCGGTGCCACGACAACATCTCCCGCGACTCATAGAGCCTGCAGCCGATCAGCCAGGCCACCACGAACGACTGTGGGAAGAGCATCCATGGCCCGAGCAGGAACGTCACGATTCGCCTGATTGTCCTCTTTTTCATCATCCAGCCGAATGTCCGGCATCACGAAGCCGGGCATGCGAGGCTACCGTGCGCGCCGTTGTTGGGATGTCTTTGCCCGGCTTTCCCTCACGGCCGTTAAAATGTCGGTTGTAGTGACGGAGGTCTTCACGCCTGGCACGTCAAAGGGTGAGCCTGCCCGTGGCTTGGGCATCACGGTGAACAAATCGCCGCCACGCCTGCGAATGAGCACGGCTTCATCCTTTGACTGGTTTAGCACTTCTGCCAAGTTCTGCCTGGCCTGGGAATAGGTGTAGACTTTCATGATTACTCCACGAGGGTGATGTCCAATAGCTTGGCCACATGCTTCATGCCGCGGTCGAGAGTGAGCAGCGGGGACTTCGTCTCCAATGCGCACTGGAGGAAGTATGCGTCATACGCGAAAATACGGAAATGTCCCGCGAGCAGTAATGCGGCTCGCACATCGACAGGAGCAAGTTCCACGGGGACGGAAGCCGCTGCATCCCAGGCTGCAGCAAGCTGCGCTTCTGTGAGAAGCTTGCGTCGAACCAGCGACGACAGCGCATTCCCGATCTCGTAGGGCAGCACGGCCGGAGCAACAAGGTCATGCCCGTCTGTTGCCTCAATCAGCCAGCCCTTTTCCGGTTCGTCCAGCGATACGGCAAGCAACGTGTTTGTGTCTACCACAATCTTCATGCGTACAATTGTACGTTGTCTTTGGGCATTGTCAATCCCAACAACTAATGGGCCGTCCGGACGCAATCCACTGCCCTCTCTCGTACACATACTCGTACACGCGAATCTCCCAGGATGGAGCAAGTTGTGCTGAACGAGAATACAATCCCGTTTGACTCCCGGCAGGCAACAATATATTCTAAAAATCATTCTCCGATGGCCGGCACTTCTTTGTCTCCTTGAGGAACCGATACGATGGCAACCTGCAACGCGCGCCCCAAAAACATTCTCCTCCTGACCAGCGATCAACAGCACTGGTGCACGCTCGGAGTGCAGAACCCCGAGGTGAAGACGCCGAATCTGGACCGACTGGCCGCCCAGGGGACGCGCTTCGACCGGGCCTACACCGTCAATCCGACCTGCACGCCGACGCGCGCCTCGATCATCACCGGCCTCTATCCGAGCCAGCATGGCGCCTGGACGCTGGGCACAAAACTTCCCGAGCATGTACCGACGGTCGGAACGCGCCTCGGCGAAAACGGCTATCGCACGGCGCTGATCGGCAAGGCCCACTTCCAGCAGCTCTACGATCATCCCCAGTACCGCTCCATCGAGTCCAATCCACTGCAGCAGAATCTGGCCTTCTGGCGCGACTTCGACCAGCCCTTCTACGGCTTCGACCATGTCGAACTGGCGCGCAACCACGGCTACGAGTTCCATGTCGGCCAGCATTACGCGCTCTGGATGGAGGAGAAGGGGTTCAAGAACTGGCGCGATTGCTTCCTGGCGCCGGGCGGCAACCGCCAGGCCGGCGACATCCAGCATACCTGGAACATCCCCGAGGAATTCCACTACGACGCCTGGATCGCCGAGCGGACGAACGCGCTTCTGGAATCCTATCAGGCCAGCGGCGATCGCTTCTTCCTCTGGGCCAGCTTCCTCGACCCGCATCCGCCCTATGTGGTCCCCGCCCCCTGGGACACGATGTACGATCCCGGTAGCATCACCCTCCCCGAGCCGCTCAAGGACGAATTCGCCTCGATGCCGCCCCACTTCGCCAAGACTCAGGAGGCGCACCCCGACTACTCCATGTACCAGGAGAAGGACGGACACAACTGCCACGGCTTCCACTCGCACCGGGTCGACCGCAAGGCCCTGGCCAAGGATGTTGCCGTCTATTACGGGATGATCAGCCTGATGGACAAGTACATCGGCAAGATTCTGGACAAGCTTGATGAACTGGGCTTGACCGACGACACGCTGGTGGTCTTCACGACCGACCACGGCCATTATTACGGTCACCACGGACTGGTTGCCAAAGGCGCCTTCCATTACGAAGACGCCATCAAGGTCCCCTTCCTCGCCCGGCTCCCCGGCTGCATTCCAGCCGGCGGAGTCAGCAACGCCCTGCAAAGCCTGGTCGACCTGTCGCCGACCTTCCTCGACTACGCCGGCATTCCCGTGCCGCGGGCGATGACCGGCGTCAGCCAGCGCCGGACGTGGGATGGCGAAGCGCCGTCGTCGCGCGATCACGTCATCGTGGAGAACCGGCACCAGCCCACCACGATCCACATGAAGACCTGGATCGACGCCCGCTACAAGCTGACGGTCTACTACAACCAGCCCTATGGCGAGCTGTTCGATCTGCAGGCCGATCCCGGCGAATGCGACAATCTCTGGGACAAGCCGGAATCCCGGACGCTGCGGAGCGAACTGACGCTCAAGTTCCTCCATGCCGAGATGGGCAAGGAATCGCTCTGGATGCCCCGCGTCTGGGGAGCCTGACCAGATCTTCTCCGAGTATGGTAACTTTCGCCGTCATGCCTGCTGCCAACATCCCCCCCTTCACCTTGCTGGTCAAGCCCACCGGCGCCGACTGCAACCTCCGTTGCGCCTACTGCTTCTACCTCGAAAAGGCCGCGCTCTATCCCGGCTCCGTCCGGCACCGGATGTCCGATGAGGTCCTGACCCGTCTGGTCAGCAGCTACATGGCGACCGAACAGCCGCAGTACGGCTTCGGCTGGCAGGGGGGCGAGCCGACGCTCATGGGCCTCGAGTTCTTCCAGCGGGTGACCGCGCTGCAGCAGCAGTACGGCAAGCCCGGGTCCCTCGTGGCCAACGGTCTCCAGACCAACGGGACCTTGCTGAATGACGCGTTTGCCGCCCACCTGGCCGCCTATCACTTCCTCGTAGGGGTCAGTCTCGACGGCCCCGCCGAGTTTCACGACGCCTATCGCGTCACGGTCGACAGCCGCCCCTCCTGCGCCCTCGTCCAGAAGGGCATCGACGCCCTGCGCCGCCAGCGGGTCGACTTCAATATCCTCACCCTCGTCAACAGCCTCAACGGCCGCCATCCCGAACGGGTGTACCGTCACCTCGTCGACCAGGGACACCTCTTCCATCAGTACATCCCCTGCGTGGCCTTCGACGCCAAGGGCGCGCCGCTGCCGTTCAGCGTCGAGCCCCGGCAATGGGGTGATTTTCTCTGCGGCCTGTTCGACGCCTGGTTCCCGACCGACACCCGCAAGGTCTCCATCCGGCTGTTCGACTCCATCCTGGCCCGCCTCGTCGACGGCATTGCCAACGTCTGCAACATGGGCCGGGACTGCCGCCAGTACTTCCTCGTGGAGCACAACGGCGACGTCTATCCCTGCGATTTCTTCGCCGAGCCGGAGTTGAAGCTTGGCAACATCATGGAATCGGAGTGGGCGGAGCTGTACGAGTCGCCGCGCTTCCGCGCCTTCGGCGCCTGCAAAGCGCAGTGGAATGCCGCCTGCGACGCCTGTCCGTGGCTCGATCTCTGCGCCGGCGACTGCCTCAAGCACCGCTATGCCGGTTCACCCGATCCGCGCCAGCTCAGTTATCTCTGCGCCGGCTGGAAGCAGTTCTACGCACACACGATGCGCCGCTTTCAGCAACTGGCGATGGAGATCCGCTACGAGCGGACCCTCCCGCCCGCCGCGATCAAGCGGGCGCAACCCATCCCCGCCGGCCTGGGCCGCAACGCCCCCTGCCCCTGCGGCAGCGGCCGCAAATACAAGCACTGCTGCGGCGCCGGCGTATAGCCTCCGCACCTTGCGTCCGACCAGAGGGCGCCTGTTGGAACGGCAGGCCCAGTTCGAGCGCCACTTCCTCCCGGAGGACCGACTTCAACTCGGAAAATTGCGCATAACGCATGTGCAGGCCCAGCACGACCTGTCGCGCTCGCGTTCCTCAGCCACGTCGCCGGGGGATGAGGGGATGAGATGAAAATGCGGAGGGTTTTCATGCGGGCTCCAGCAGTTTCTTGAGGGTGTCGTGCGTAGCGAGGTCGAGGTCGCGTTCCCGTTCCAGAAAGGGGCGAACGTCGGTCCGGGCGCGTCCCCAATCCAGCGTTTCAAGCCGCTGGGCCAGTTCACCACGCCAGTTGGTCACGGTCATGGCTGGGCCTGCCCAACCGGTCTGGGCCAGGGCGGCATTGAGCTGGTCGAGATTCGGCGCGGGCCAGCGTCGGTCGGCGAGATACCAGGCAAGATCGTAAAGGTCGCGCCCCTTGGTCCATTTGCGGCTCAGGACGGCATGCAGCTTGCCTGCGAAGAGCGACGCCTTGTCGTAGTGGCAGAGGTTGAGCGTGACGTGGCGGCGGACGATGGAGGTTTCCACGCACGCGCCCGGCGGCGGGCGGGTGTCGAGTTCCAGTTTGATGGACAAGACTTGGGATGGCTGCGCCGAAAGGCCGATTTCATGAAGGAGACCGGGGAAGCGAAGCCAGGCCGAGGCCACCGTCTTGCGGTCGTTGACCGTGATGTCGATCCGGTGTCGACTTGGTTGAAGGTGAAGATCCCGCCCTCATTCAGGATGCTGAGGATGACAGCGGGACCTGCGGGACCGCTGCTCTTCGCGCTCAAAGCGTCTTACCCTCCAACTCATCGAGAAAGTTACGGATCGGCAGCGCCTCGATGCCGTCCTCGGTGCGGAAGGGGCGCTCGCCGAGGAAAACCACCAGGCGGCGGCGGATGCCTTTCAGTTCAGCAATGGCTTTCAGTCCCTTGAAGTCATGCGAAGACAGGGTTTCCCTGGCCTTGACCTCGACGGCCGTGAATTCCGCGCCCCGCTGGATCAGGAAGTCCACCTCGGTGCCGCCTTCGGCAGGCGCCCAGTAGAACAAGCCGTCATGCCCCAGTCCCAGGCCGCTTCCGGATTCACCGTAGGCTCGCAGCAAGGCGCCGACCCAGCCTTCCAGCAACGCGCCGCGCTCCGCCTCGCCGGGCGGGTGGAGTTCCCGTTTCACCGCTCGCATGACGCCAGGGTCCACCCAGTACAGCTTGGGGTGCTTCCGCTCCTTGACCCGCAGCTTTCCGTCGTAGGCCGGCAGGAGCCACGCCAGATAGGTGTCGGACAGAATCTCCAGATAGCCGGCGACCGTGGTCCGGGCCACCCCCGCGTCGCGCGCGAGGCTGGCGACGCTCAGTACCTGACCGTGG
>CAZQKI010000103.1:0-15905 GCA_964592855.1 uncultured Lentisphaerales bacterium | reverse complement strand
TGGCATTCAAGCTGCTCATGGACCGGATCAACGGGCAGACCGCCGAGCCCTTCAGGCGGCTGACCCAGCCGGCAACCCTCCTGGTGAGAGAATCGACAGGTGGATAACCACAGTGTCTTCAAGATTTTCGCAAGTAATGAGAGAAAGGACGACAGCGATGCGCGTAACACAACTGGCGATGATGATCGGGCTGGTGGCGGCCTGTGCAGCTGGAGTCGAAACGTATACGTGGGATGCGGGCGGGGATGGAATCAGTTGGACCGATGCCGCGAACTGGAACCTGGACAGTGGCTATCCCGGCAATAACACGCATGCTGCCGTCATCACCAACGGCAACGCCGCAATCACGGTACCGGCCGGAACCACGCTCGGTGCGCTGACGCTGGACGTCGCCTATACCGGAACCGTCAGCCTGGCAGGCAGCCTGGTGATCGACGCGGCCGGCGGCGCCTCGGGCAACCTGGCCGTCAATTCCGGCACGCTGCGGACCGGAAAGGACGTCGAAAGCGGGATCACCGTGGCCGGTACGCTGTCGATCGCTTCCAATGCCACGGTCGTCGCGCGCCGCAGGAACACGACGGGTGGCGGCGCGGGCCAGATGATCCGTGTGTCAGTCCTGGAGATCGCCCTGGGCGGCACGCTGCACGCTGATAGAGAAGGTTTCGATGCCGGCCTGAACAAGGGGCCTGGCGGTCCCTCACACACGTATGACGGCGCCTCGCACGGCGGCACCGGCGGCGACAATGCCGCTTACGGGCTGTTCCGCGACACCTACGGCTCATTCACAAATCCAGTGGCGCTGGGCAGCGGCGCCAACGGCAGCGCCGGGGGCGGTGCCGTGATCGTCGAAGCGACCTTCTCGGCCACGGTTGACGGAACCATCGGCGCCGACGGCGGCATCTCCACCACGGGAGCCGGCTCGGGCGGTTCGATCAACCTAAAGACGCCCATTCTGGCCGGGACCGGAACGATCCGCGCGCGTGGCGGCAACACGACAGATACCGGCGGCCTGCGCGGAACGGGTGGCGGTGGCCGCATCGCCTTTCTGGGTGTGACCAGCGATACCTTCAGCGGCGTGATTCAGGTGCATGCCGGCACAGGCGGCAGCCATCCGGGACGGCCGGGCACCGTCTGGCTGAGCGATCCGCTCCGGCAGAACCTGTATCTGGGTGCGGGTGGCATGACGAACCTGTTGCTGGGGTTTGACGGCACGAACGCCTATTCGTTCGGCACGGTGGTCATCGCCTCCAATGCCACGCTGGAGATCGATGCCTATGAAAACGGGTCCCCTGCCAGAGCACGGATCGGCACGCTGACGGTCAGAAGCCTCGACGTGCGGACCAATGGGTTGCTCGCCGCCACAGGCCGTGGCTTTCGCCCCATGTTCGGCCCGGGCAAACCCTTGGATAATTACGACGGTGCCGCCCATGGAGGAACCGGCGGGCATTCGCTGGGAGAAGGAAACGTGATGCCGGAGACATGTGGTTCGTTCACCAACCCCGTCTGGCTGGGAAGCGGTTCTGAATCGCGCGGCGGCGGTGCCCTGGTCATCCGGGCCTCCAGTCAGGTTACGGTCAACGGGACGCTCGCGGCAGAGAGCTTCGCCAGCCTGAACCACGCTTCGGGCGCAGGGGGCTCAATCAACATTACGACACCGAGCCTTGCGGGTACGGGTGTCATCAGCGCCCGCAGCGGGGATGCCCGGCGCGGACCGGGCGGCGGAGGACGCATCGCCTTTCATGGAGTGTCCAATGATGCCTTCATCGGACAGATCCTCGTCAATCCCGGAGGTACATTGGAAGGGATGGATGGGCGTTCGGGCACCCTCTGGTTGAGCGAACCGCGCCGTCAGAACCTTTATATCGGCGAGGGCGGCATCGCCAGCCTTCAACTGGGCTCCGACGGCACCAACGATTACACGTTCGGTTCGGTCGTCATCGGTCCGAACGGCAGCCTCGCGATCGATTCGTATGTGCGCACGGTGATCATCGGCAACGCCGGCGCCACCGCCGCCGTCGGCCGCGTGGCCACCCTGTATCTCGACACGCTGGATGTTCAGACGACAGGCACGCTGACCGCAAAGGGAAATGGCTTCATCGACATGTTTACCAAATGGAGCTATCCCGCCTGGGGGCCCGGATTCGCGTGGAATTCCAACCATGGCGCTTCGCACGGCGGCATGGGCGGCTATGGCGGAGTCGTCGCCGGTGCGCTGGCTCCCCCCTACGGATCAATCACGGGTCCGGCAACTCTGGGAAGTGGTGCGACATCGGACGGTGGCGGAGCGGTGGTTATCGTCGGCAATGCAGTTAATGTGGACGGTCTCATCACCGCCGATGGTGACGCCTCCGTAAACCTGGGCGGTGGCTCCGGCGGTTCGGTGAGGATCACAGCCGGGACGCTGTCGGGAGCGGGGGAGATCAGCGCACGCGGTGGCGCAAGGCGTACCACGCAACCGGGCAAGGGGTCGGGCGGCGGCGGACGAATTTCCGTCAGGCTGACGGAAAGCGCCGACACGGGGAGCGTCCGCTTCTACGCGCATGGCGGCAACCTCAGCAACTACGGCGCCGCCGGCACGCTTTATGTGCGTGCGTTCGAGGATTCGGAAACGGGCGGGCGGGTCGTATACGACAACAACGGCTACGCCACGCTGACCAACAGCTTCTCGGTGTTTCCAGGAGAAGATGATCTCCCGAAGGCGCGGGTGGTGGTGACCAACGCCGGCACGCGGGTCAATCTGTCGGCCGATGCCCGGTGTCAGGAACTGACACTCGACGCTGGCGTGGTGTTCAATCTCAACGGACGCACGCTGCAGACAGATCGCCTGACGATCGACGGCACCCGCTATCCCGCCAACACGTATCCGGCATCGGCGCTGCCTTCCGAGGTGATCGACGCTGAGGCCGGAATGGGACGGATTGTCGTCCTGGGCAACCGCGCCGGCACGATGATTCTGGTGCGGTAATATTAACGGGATAGAATGTCATAATACCCACCGTACGGGTTGAAGGAAACTATAGCCATGTCGGGGATTGATGGAGAACGTTTGGGGAAACTTAACGCTGCGGCGACCGGATCGGTGGAATCCGCAGCGGAAATCGTATCCAACCGGAAGATCTGGGAGGCGGCGCCTCACAATGCGTTCACGGACCTGATGCGGTTCCGCGACCGCTGGTATTGCGCATTCCGCGAAGGGACGGAGCATGCCGGAGCCGACCTGGGCGTCGGGCGGATCCTGACATCGGCGGACGGCGAGCACTGGGAGTCGGTCGCCGAACTGCGGGCGGAAGGCGACGTGCGCGATCCGAAGCTAAGCATCACACCGGATGGGCGTCTCATGGCGCTGACGGCGGCGGCCCTGTACCGGCGTCAGCCCGGAATCGAATACCCCGGGCGCGACCCGCACCAGACGCTCGCCTGGTTCTCGCGCGACGGACGGGAGTGGGGGGCGCCCGTCGAGGTCGGCGAGGCGGACTGGTGGATCTGGCGTGTCACCTGGCACAAGGGATTCGCGTATGGCGTCGGCCGCCGCCCCCACATCCGGATACCGCGTCTCTACCGCAGCGCCGATGGCGTCCGTTTCGAGACGTGGAGCGAGACGCTTTTCGGAGCTGGTTCGGACCTCCGCGGCAGCGAGGCGTCGCTGCTGTTTCTCCCCGACGACCGCGCGTTGTGCCTGATCCGCGGGCGCGATCCCGCGCCAGCGCAGCTGGGCCGTTCAAAGCCCCCGTATCGCGAATGGACCTGGCAGGATCTCGGCATCAACATTGGCGGTCCGCAACTGGCGCAAATGCCCGACGGTCGCATCGTGGTCGCCGGACGTCACTACAGTGAGCCCCGCGAGACGCGGTTGTGGTGGCTGGATGCCTGCACCGGGCGGCTGGAACCGTTCGCGACGCTTTGTGTCGAATACGATTCATCCTACGCCGGGTTGGTTTTTCACGAGGGACAACTCTGGGTCAGCTACTATTCGGGCAGCAAGACCCGGTCGTCGGTGTACCTGGCGCGGCTGAACCTACCCCCGGTCAGGGGTTGAACGGCAAGGAAATGATGATGATGAATGGTATATTTTTCGGAGCGGACGAAATCGAATCCATCCGCGCCCGGATCGCCAGGCAGGACTGGGCGCGCCGCGCGCTGGACGGCATCCGGCGTTCGCTTGAAGGGCAGCGCGAAGAATTGATGGCAGGCGGTGTGTCCGCCATGCAGGATGGCGCGTACGGCAAGGTGTTTCTGCACCTGGCGTTGTGCGGTCGCCTGCTGGACGGCTGGTATCGCGATGCGGCTGTGGCGCTGCTTAAAAACCTGAACGATCCCGCCCCCTTCCAGTTCAAGCAGGGATTCGAGCTGTGCCTGGGCCTGGACTTCATGGAGGGCCTGGACGAATCGTTGCGCGCCCGACTGTATGAACGCATCCTGATTCCCGTCGGCGAGAAGTTCATGCAGTCCCGTCTGGGGGGCGGCAACATCCAGACCACCTACAACCTGACGCTCCTCTGCGTCGGGCTGCTGACCGGGCGAAACGATTTCATCGAGCGGGTCACCTCCGATCTGGAGTGCGGCTACCCCTACCAGCTCGCCAACTCCATCGATGCCGACGGCTTCTGGTTCGAGCAGTGCCCGGCCTCCTACCACTGCGGTTCGATCGAGCGGTTCCTCCGGCTCCGCTGGATATCCCGCCGCCATGGGTATGACATGGGGGGCGATGACGCGATCCGCCGGATGCTCGAAACGCTGCCCGGCATGGCGATGCAGGGGGGCGTTCTGCCGTTGATCGGCGAGGTTGGCGGCGACAGCCGGCCGACGATGTTCATGGGCTGGCTTGAACTGGCCTATGCCATGTACGAAACGCCCTGGATCGGGTGGGCGCTGGGCCGGATGGAGCGGAACGATCCCTGGACGGTGATGGTCGGGCGCGAGATCGGGGCGGCCGAAGCCCCCGCGTCGCAGAGCAAGCTGTTCCGGTCGACCGGCCTCTGCGTGCTGAAGCATGGCGAGGGCGACGCCTACTGGGACGGCAAGGGGTCGGGCGCAACCGTGACCTTCGGCCCGCACGGCGACTGGCACGGGCACGCCGGGAAACTCGGGATCGAGTACCGTCACAATGATCGGTACCTGATCCGCGACCACGGTCACAGCGGGGGCTACAGCCACCCCATTCACCGGATGTGGTACATGACGACCCTGGCGCACAGCACCATCGTGCTCGACGAGCATAACCAGAAGTTCAACTGGTGCAAGGGTCATCCTGAGATCTATCGCAGCGAAACGGGTGCGTGCCGGGCCCATTTATTCCGGGACGATGTCAGCGCCTGCACCATCAGCGCCGATTACGCCTATCCGGGCTGTCAGTTGAAGCGCACCTTGTTCCTGACCGGAACCTATCTGCTCGATATCACGGAGTGCGAGGCCGTCGATGGGGTGGAGCATACCTTCGACTGGGTGCTGCACACCGGCGGCGTCATCCAGACCGATCTGCCGTTCGTGCACGGGGCGCTCGAATGCCGCAACAAGGGCGGCAAGGTTCCCTCGCCGGCCGGGCTGCCCTACGCGCCGGGATCGATGGCGCCAGCTTCCTACGACTATATCCGCGAGATCGAGAAGCTGGAGACCGGGGCGTGTTGGCGTCTGGACGTGATGGATGCCAAATGGGCGGCCGATTTTTGGAAGATCCAGGGCAAGGCCATGCAGTTGACGATGTGGGGCGAAGCGGGGACGACCGTCTTCAAAGGCGTTTGTCCGGCCAACCCTGCGGAAATCTACAACCCCGTGATTCTTGTCCGCCGCCGGGCGCGGCGGACGGTATTCATTGCGCTTCACGTCCCGGGCGACACGCAACTGACGCTGGAGTGTCTGGCGAACGAAGGGGGCGCGATCCTTTGCCGCGTGAGCGGGGGGGACGCCGGCTCTGACCTTCTCTTCAAGCAGCAGGAGGAGCGTGCCGTCGATCTGGCTGGCCATACCTGGCGCGGGCTGCTTGCGTTTTGCGCCAATAATGGCGCAACGCAGTAACGGCGGGCGGCCATTATTGGCCGCCAGAAAGGGAAGAGATGCCCGGCAAACGCATGTTTGCGCACGACTACACCCGCGTCGGGTTCTACATGATCACGATCCTGACGGCGGGGCGGCAGCGCACTTTCGGCGTATGCGCGGACAACCGCACCACGCTCTCCGAAGCGGGCGAGATCGTGCGGCGCAGGTGGCAAGAAATTCCCCGGCATCGCCCGTGCATTGAAACAAATACGCTGGTCGTCATGCCGGATCACCTTCACGGCATCGTGTATGTCAGAGAGCCGCTCTCAAAACCGGTGGGGCAGACCATCCGCGGGTTCAAGAGCGGCGTCACATCCGAATTGCGGGATCGCTTTGCCCAGCCCGCGATGAACGTATGGGAGGACGGCTACCACGACCGCGTGATCATGAACGCCGACACGTTGCGCGCCGAGCGCAACTACATTTGTGACAACCCCCGGCGCTACTGCGTGCGCAAAGCCAACCCGGAACTGTTTGTGCGCGTCAACAGCCTCGTTCATCCGCGTCTCCCGGTTGGCCCGGCATGGGCCGGGTTCGGCAACCTGTTTCTGCTGGACAAGCCGGACCTGATGGCGGTACAAATCTCGCGGAAGGCTACGGCGGAGGAAATCGACGCTTCCGTTGCCCAGGTTGCCGCGCAAACCTGGCGCGGCACCGTGATGGTTTCGCCCTTCATTTCGCCCGGAGAGAAGGCGATTGCGCGGCGGGTCATGGAGCAGGAATTCGGCAGCCTGATCCTGATCAAGCCGGATGGTTTTCCACCCTTGTACAAGCCTTCGGGGGCCTATTTCGACCTTTGCGCGCTGGGCCGCCTACTGGTGCTTTCCGCGTTCCCGTACACCGGGCGGAAGCAGGAACTTACGCGGGAGCAGTGCCTGCAGATGAACGGGTGGGTTGAGGAGATGTGCGCGGAAGGGTAGTAACGGGGATGGTAACGGCGGGCGGCCATTATTGGCCGCCAGGAGAGGAGCATCATGAAAAACAAAACATCGGGCCTGCTCAAGGCGATCCAGAACCCGTTCTATGTTCCGCGCGGCATCGGCGCGCGCGATTCCGCCATTCTGTGGCATGATGGTGTGCTGCATTGCTTTTACACGGGGGCGTACAAGGGGCCGGACACCTACTTCTCGCACATCGAGCACCTTTGCACGCGCGACCTTGCCACTTGGGAACGGTGTCCCGATGTGGTCTCCGATCCCCCGATCTTCTGGAGCGTCGGCAACGTCATCCGGGCGCACGGAGAATGGGTGTTGTGCATGCAGGACTACCGCGTGCCGCCCGGCGAGAAATGGGCCGGGGACGACGCGCGGCTGTGGATTGCCAGGAGCCCCGACCTGATGACCTGGGGCGCCCCGGTCTGCATGAAACCCGAGGGATGCACCGTCAACTGGCGGCCGACGCGCCGGCAGGTGGATCCGTTCATCGTCGAACACGATGGCCGCTACTGGTGCTTCTACAAGGGCGGCGGGCTCGGCTTGTTGGTCTCCGACGATCTGGTGCACTGGGAGGAAGCCTGCCCGGATCGCCCCGCGTTCGCGCCGTCCGACACACCCGACAACGGCACGGTGGAGAATCCCTGCGTTGTGCGCGACGGGGAAGAATTCGTTCTGTTCTTCGTGCCCATGCGGGCGGGCGGGATCGGCATGGCGCGGTCGCGGAACCTGACGCAATGGCACGATTGCCGGTATCTCGATTTTCCGCGGGCGCCGTGGATGAACGGATGCAAGCCGAACGCCCCGATGGTCATCGATACCCGTGCCGATCTCGGGGTCTGGTTGATGGTGCTCCATTCGGCCGAACCGGAAGGCGTTCCGCACGCCGGTTCGCTCGGTCTGGCCTGGAGCGAAAATCTGGTCGACTGGATATGCCATTGATAACAACATAAATCGATTTGTATTGTCAAGCGGTGGTTCTTTTGAGATACTTGGCCTCATGGCAACCGGTACTCATGGAACCGCCCGGCGTCGAATGACGCTGATTGACGTGGCCGAACGCGTAGGCGTTAACAAGGCCACGGTCAGCCAGGTGCTCAATGATCGGCCGAACTGCTGGGCGTCGAAGGCCACGCGCGAACGCATTTTGAAGGCGGCCAAAGAACTGGGATACCGCGCAAACCTGTCCGCGCGAGCCCTGCGCAATGGCGTCAGCCATATTATCGGCGTCGTCGCGCCCGGCGCGATTCTCAGCCGGACGATGGGCTTGACGGAAGCCGCCGCCCAGGCCGACTACACCGTCGCGTTGAGTTCGCATCACAACGACTCGGGATCGGAAGATGTGGTCATCCGGCGGCTCGTGGACCGGGGCATTGACGGCCTGGCGGTCTATCCGGTGGATGCGGGGCCGCACAACGAACTGCGCCGCCTGGTGGAATCGGGATTTCCCGTGGTGACGTTCGATGGGGCGAACCTGCTCGACTTTCCCAGCGATGACATCAGCGTGGACTACCGGGAGGTGGGCCGGCTCCAGGCGCGGCACCTTCTGGATCTGGGGCGGCGGCGGCCGTGTCTCGTGAGCCCCCGGCCGGAAGCCCGCATCAATACCATCCGTGAAGCCGCGGTCATTGCGGAATTCGAAGCGGCCGGCATCACGCCGCTGCTAATGCCTGTCGAGCGTTCCGCCGCGAACGAGATCACGGATGCCGAACCTCTGGTTCCGCAAATCGAGGCGTTTCTGCGGGCACATGCCGGACAATACGACGCGCTTCTCGGGTTCGACGCCATGGCGTCGCTCGCGGTCCGCGCGCTCCAGGCGCTGGGCCTTCGCATCCCAACGGACGTGGCAGTGGTCGGGAGCGGCAATACGATGTTGGCCGACTACGGCGCGCTGCCGCTGACTTCGATCAGCACGGCGGACGACCAGGCCGGCGCCCGGGCGTTCGGCCTGTTGATGGACCGAATCGCCGGGCGCACCACCGGGCCGTTTCGGCGGCTGACCAATCCCGCGACCCTGATCGCGCGGGACTCGACGAAAGAAGCGTGACATGAACAGGACGGGACGCGGGAATCGACGAAAGGAGCGTGACATGAACAGGATGGGACGGCTGATGGGATGGGCGATGATCGTGGCGGGCATGTGGGCGAGCGCGGCGTTCGGCGTCAACCTGTATTGGGACACCTCGACCAGTGCCGGCTATCAACACGGGGACGGCGCATGGTCGGACAGCAAGTGGACGGCCAACGGCACGGTGCTGGGAGCGTGGACCGACGGCAACACTGCCAAGTTCAGCGCCTCGGCCACCGGGTCATCGACAATCATGCTGGATGGCATGGGTGTCACATGTTCGGGGTTGGATGCTCCGGGGGCTAACTACACGCTGATCGTGACCAATGGCGGATCGATCACATCGACATCAGGGAATTTGATATGGGGCTACGGTAACTTCTCCAATCGCCTGGAGGTTCTCGGCGGGGCAGGCGTGACCTCCCGCGTCTCGCATGTGGGGACGTTCTGGGTCGGTTATGCCGGTCACACCCACGAGTTGATTATCGATGGTCTGGGTGTCAGCGGAAGCGCGGTTGTCACCAACAACGGTCAATTCTTGATTGGTTACACATCTGCATCATCCAAATCCAGCCGCGTGACCGTGCGCAGAGGGGGGCATTTGATCGTTCCCAACAACCTGATTGTCGGCCGGTCAGGGGACTATCAGGAAATGGTTATTGAGGATGGCGGCCTGCTGACGACGGCCAATGCCCTGTATCTGGGCAATTCGGGGGGGCACTCCAACACGCTGTTCATCACCGGAGTGAATACGGTGGTCGACCAGGTTCCGATCCTCTACGTGGCCAACGACACCAATCTCAAGGGCAATCATCTCATTATCGCCAACGGCGCCGTGGTCACGAACGTCGCCTTTCGTGTCGGGAACACCGGCTGTAGCGGGAACATGCTCAGCGTGACCAACGGCGGGAAGTTGTATACCACTTCAAATCCCGTCAACCTGGGTTATCTGGGCGCGACAAGCAACACGGGACTGGTGTCCGGCAGTGGCTCGTCATGGAATCTCCAAGGAAAAAGCCTGGAGATAGGCGATATCGGGCAAACGGCGAGCAGCAATGTGTTGATGGTTGCAGACGGCAGTGCTGTGACGAACGTCAATCTCCTGACCGTGGTCTCCGCCAACAGCCTGCACCTGCTGGGCGGGACGATCTCGGCCGTCACGGTCACGCTGAACGCCGGCACCGAAACGATCGCGGGGATTTCCGGCGAGAGCGGACCGGGTTCGGGTTGGGGCCAGCTCGCGACCTCCGGCGCGACGCATGCGCTGGGGGGCACGCTGAAGCCGGTCCTCCAGTCGGGCTTCAAGCCATCGGGAAGCGTCTCCTTCACGATCATGACCAATTCCAGCGGCAGCATCTCGGGCACGTTCGCCAACGCGGGCGACGGCGACACGGTCCCGGCCTATGCCGAAGACCTTGTGACGGTGGTCGGCGAGTTCACCGTCGGTATCATGGCCAATGCGGTGAAGCTTACGTATCCGCCGCCTGTAGGGACGATCATTCTCATCAGGTGAGGAGCCATTCCGCCTGCTCGTTGTCGGTGATCGGGGACTGCAGGCGATTCAACGAAGCGTGGGGCCCGATATCCTGGTCAAGCAGGATGCAGCCAGACGCATCGAACTGAACGGACATGCGTTCGACGGGGAACTGGAGTTCGCGCGATGCTGACCTCAAGGAGGATTACTGTGATGAGTTGGGCTGGCAAGTATGCTCTGTTTTCGATAGCGGCTGTGTCATTGGTCGGCTGGGCAGGGGCGGCAGATCCCGGCACCAAAAGGATTCCCGTGCCCCCGCCGGCCAGGGATATCCATCCCGGTGTTCTCAACGTGGCCGTCCGGGCGGCGCTGGCTTCTGGTTCGGAGCGTCTTCTCACGCTGGTTGAAACCAACTATCTTAACTACGCCGCTCCGCCGCTGAGTACGCGGAAGATCACAGATTATGAGAGAATGGAAACGTTCGAAGTGCGCTACCGGCCCGTCGAGGTCGACGAGCCCATATACGAGAATGTCTATGAGACGTATGAGACGTTCAAAGTGGGCGATTCACAATCGGTGGAAGCCCGCAACATGGCCAAAGTCACAAGCCGCCGCGTCGTGGGCACGAAGCAGGTGGGCACACGGAAGGTGCAGCGTCTGGTGCAGGACCCGAACGGTTCCGTTGTCAAAACCCACACGCGGGGGATTGGCCCGATCTACAGCCCCGGGGCGGAGTACTGGGCGGATCATCTGCCCGGGGACAATGCGCTGGCCCTGCTGGCCCTGCTGAAGAGCGGGGTTCCCGAGGATGACGAACGGCTGGTCAAACTGGCGAACGCCGTGAACGACTACGTAGCCGGCTATGGCACGTCCGACTTGACATGGAACATCGCCTGGCTGGCGGCGGCATTGTCCAACTTTCACGCCGAGGACTACAGGCGCGCCCGCGAACTGGCGGTCAGCCGGATACTGGACGGGCAGATTCTGTCGGGACCGGCCCGGGGCATGTGGGGGCCCGTCTGCATCAACATGGAAATTCTCCCGGTGCTGGTGAAATACGAAGCGGACATGAACGCCGAACTCACCAAACTCAAGGCCGAACTCCCGGCCAGGCTCAAGGAAACTTCCAGTCGCAAAAAACAGGATCAGTACAGTCAGAACATCGAAGAACTGGAGACGTACATCAAATCGCTCGAAAAACTGTACGCACCGGTAACGCAGCAGGGGCTGCGCTTCAACGCCGTGCAAGACGTGTTCCGGCTCAAACGTGACGCCTGGGAGAACGACGAGCGGACTACCGCAGGATTGCCGTACGACATCTACAACCAGACCTTGGCGGATCTGCAAAGCACAGCCCTCGCGCTCTATGCGATCGGCCAAGCTGCGGAAAACGGGTACCTGCCCAAGAGCACGAGCGTCCCCGACTTGTCCGGAGGTCCGAAACAGGCCGGTGCGAAGGGCCGGCGCGACGGCCAGGTCTTGAAGCCGCAAGCCCCGAGCGGGATCCTTGCAAGGAGCGTCTTCGCGCTGTCTCAACTGCAACTTCAGGACGGATCATGGAACCAGTGCAACATGCATCAGGAAGTTCGTTCTTTCCAGGCGATAGGCCTTCCCCTGTTGCTGCCCGATGAGAAACCGCCGTCCCTGCCGTCGGTTCGGACGGAGGTGACGAGCGCGGAGGGATACTCGTGTTTTGTGAATGCCGGCAAGTCGGTCGGCATGGACAAGATGTTTGGCAAGTATGGGCGCAACGTTCAGGTTGCGCGCAAGCGGGTCATCGAGGATGCGGAGGCCTACCTGGACCGGAAGAGCGAAAACGTCATCCCATTAGGTCGCATCCTCGACCCGTACGACCTCTATTTCGCCATGCTTGGAATCCACCGCGGCGTGTACCCGATCACGGAGGATCGCCGGGACCTCTGGATGCGATTCGCCTGGGAGATTGTCGAGACGCAGGACAATACAGGCGCATGGGAAGCGCCACCCAGGCAGGGCTGGCCCATCAACAAACGCCGTCTGCACGCCTCCAGCCTGTGGGCATGGAAACCATTTAGCGTCAAGGCGAAATACGAGCGCACGCCGCAGGCTAAAGCGCAGCCCTTCGACCTGAACAGTTATTGGGGCGGAGGTTGGTATGGATTCATGGGACTCCGCAAGGGTGGTAGTGCATACAGCATCATTGAGGCCATCAACCGCGAAGTCGTATGCACGTCCCTCTGCATGCTGTTTCTCGCCGATGGCGTGTATCCGCCAATCGCCGGCCATATCGCCATGGATGATCGTTCCCCGCCTCCCGCGACCTTGGACTGGCTCTGCCGGTTCATGAAAAAGAAGCACCGCATCTCGGCAACCTGCCTCAAACTCACGCCGGACAACGTACGGGCCGCGATCTCCTCCACTCCCCTGGTGTTGGTATCCGGCGTCGAGCCCCTGCGCGACTCATCGATCGCGGACCTCCTGAAGACCCATCTCGGCGTGGGCACGTGCACGCTGGTCGTCGAGAGCGGATCCCCCGCGGAGCTGACTGCCGCGCAAGACGGCCTGGCATCGCTGCTGCCTGGCGCTTCGGTTCACTCGCTTCTACCGACGGTGGATTTCATGGCGGAGTATCAGGGCGATAAGCCCGCCGCGATCCCGGCAGTACTCACGCGCGAGGGGCGCATGGCGGCGATCTTCGTCCTTTCGGGAACGGAGGCCACGGCCCCAGGGGCAGGAGCCGTGCAACCCCTGCAGTACGCGCAAACCCTTTACCTGCTGGCGCGCAAACTCCTGGGGCCGGAGTATTTCGATCCGCAATACCCGTCGCTGTACCTCGGCGAGAATCCCTTTGTGGCGCGCGTGGCGGCGCTGACCTCGCTCCGTGGCGCTCAGCTTCAGCCGGCTTCGATGAAGACCACACCGGCCGGTCCGGAGACGGCCGGGGCGCCGTATGCGCCTTCTGACAAGCCGGCGAGCGTTGCACCGGCTGCACAGGAGGCCGCCTTGCCGGAAGACGAGGTATGGTAGTGGACCGTACGCCCTGCTGGTCTTTACGCCACGATGAAATAAAGAAGGTTGAAAAATGACCAAGCCATCAAAACAGAACGGAAAACCGGGTACGCAGGATGATCTGAGATCGCGAAAGCGGCGGGCCTTGAAGGTCGGCACTGCGGTTAAGCCTAGTCAAGATGAAAAACCCCGACTGCTCTGCATGATGGATCTGAGCATGGTTCCCGAGGCGCTGGCCCGGCTGCGCGAAGTCGCGGAAGTAGACTGTGTGCCGCCCGACCCTGACATCCTGCGGCGGTCGATGGGTCGCTACGATGCCATCTGGTCGCATATTCACGCGCCGATGGACGCCGGTCTCCTGGCGCGGGCGAAACGGCTCAAACTCATTGCGTCCCCCACCACCGGGACGGATCACATCGATGTCGAGGCCGCCCGCCGGCGGGGCATCGAAGTCCTCAGTCTGAAGACGGAGTATGAACTGCTGGAGTCCTTTACCGCCACGGCCGAATTGGCCTGGACCTTGCTCATGATGTGCGTGCGCAACATGCGGCCCATGCTCCGGACCGGTCTTTCCGGGCAATGGGCCGATCGCGAGGCGCTGCGGGGACGGCAATTGTCCGAAATGACCCTTGGCGTTCTCGGGTTTGGCCGACTGGGGAAGATGACGGCGCGGTACGGCCGGGCCTTCTGCCGGCGGGTGCTGGTCTGCGATGCGCGGCCTTTCCGCGAAGTATTCCAGGGCTGGCCCGCCGAGGGCGTGGTTCCCGTCGCTTTCGAGACCCTGCTGCGGGAGTCGGACGCGATTTCGATTCACATCCACATGACCCCGGAAAACCGGCACCTGTTCGATGCGAAGACCTTCGCGCGTATGAAGTCGGGCTCGGTGCTGATCAACACCAGTCGCGGCGACATTGTGCATGAGAAAGCCCTGATCGAGGCGCTGGAAAGCAAGCATTTGGCGGCGTATGGCGCCGATGTGCTGCATGGGGAAGGCCGGGAAAACATGGAGGACAATCTCGTGGTCCGGTATGCGCAAAAGCACGAGAATGTGATCATCACCCCCCACATGGGTGGCGGCACCCATTTCTCGATCATCGAGGCCCGGCGCTTCATGGCGGACAAGGTCGTGGCCGCGTTGAAACCCTGTGCGCGATAGGTCTTAACGACAAGATCTGAGTGTGACGATCAAGAAAGGTGTCTGATGAAAGGGAAGTGTCTGATGGCAGCAATAATAGCGAGCGCCGCGGTGGCAACGGCCGGCGTCGACCCGGGCGCGGAACTGGTCTCGGTTAGCAAGATTTGGGATGTGGCGCCGCATAATGCCTTTACGGATCTGATCCGGTTCGATGGGCGGTGGTATTGCATTTTTCGCGAAGGTCCCGTACATGCCGGCGACAGTATGGGGGTGGGGCGGATCATCGCGTCAGTGGACGGTGTCCAGTGGGAATCGGTCGCGACGCTTAAGGCGGAGGGCGATGTGCGCGATCCGAAGCTGTGCCTCACTCCGGACGGACGTCTCATGGCGCTTGCCGGCGCCGCGTTGTATCGGCGGCAAGCCGGCCAGGCCTACCCCGGACGCGATCCGCATCGGACGCTTGTCTGGTTTTCCCGGGATGGTCGCGACTGGACGCCTCCCGTTGAAGCCAGTGAGGCAAACTGGTGGATTTGGCGTGTCACCTGGCACAAGGGAGTGGCTTATGGCGTCGGCCGCGAGCCGGATCAGATGATTCCGCGGTTGTACCGGAGCGCGGACGGCGTCCGCTTCGAGACCTGGAGCGACCCGCTTTTCGGGGTCGGCTCCGAACGCCGCAGCAGCGAGTTAGAGAAGACCACGCTGCCGCACTACTGGAGGCCCGACATCCAGGCCGCCCTGGGGCTTGGTTCCGAACGCCGCGGCAGCGAGGCTTCGTTACTGTTCCTGCCTGATAACCGCGCGCTGTGCCTGGTCAGAGGCAAGTGGCCAAACGGAGGCGATGCGGGCCCGGCGCTGCTGGGCCGCGCCGATCCGCCGTATCGAGACTGGCAATGGCAGGACGTTCGCAACCAAGATAAACCCTACCACGGGGTGCGCATCGGCGGACCGCAACTGGTGCAATTGCCCGATGGGCGAATTGTTGTCGGGGGGCGCCGTTACAAGCCCAAGCGCGATATGATGCTGTGGTGGCTCGATGCTGCCAGCGGCCAGCTCACTCCCCTGCTGGCGCTTCCGTCGGAGAAAGACACCGGCTACCCCGGGTTGGTATTCCATGACGGATTGTTGTGGGTCAGCTTTTATTCGGGAACCAAGAAGAAGACGGCCGTCTACCTGGCCAAGGTCAAACTGCCGCCACCCGCCAACTGAGACCACTGTAAAGAAATCGCACGAAAGGATGATATGGAACAGGCGTTGCATAATGTGGTCCATGACGGT